>NZ_JBQHDG010000031.1:0-115303 GCF_052068095.1 Phytohabitans sp. LJ34
TCCTGGGCCGGCGACGCCTCACACCGCATCCCGATGATGCAGCGCGCCAACCAGATCCCCGCCTTCGACTCGGTCCGGGTCCAGGTCCGATAGCGACAGCGCGACCATCCACATGCGACACCAGGGGGCACGGGCCAGCCAGGCCGGTGCCCCCTTCGCTCGTGAAGCAAACAGCGAAGAGCAGCAACGTTAGGAGCCGTCCATGTTCCGCTACCGGCGTACGGCAGTCGTGGCGCTCGGCGCCGCCGTCTTCGGTGCACTCGCACTCGCGTCCCCGGCATCGGCCGACGTGACCGCGAACCCGTCGGAGGCCACGCGAGGGGACGGCGCCAAGGTGACGTTCCGGCTGACCGAGGACCGGCCCGGCGCGCACACCACCAAGATCCAGGTGATCGCGCCGGTGGACAACCCGATCGGCGAGATCTACCCGATGTCCCAGGACGACTGGGCGCCGACCACCGAGACCCGCAAGCTCGACAAGGCCGTCGCGGGCCTGCACGGCATGCCGGTCAACGAGACGACCGCCTCGATCACGTGGACCCGCGTCGACCCCAAGCCGACCCCCACCCCCGCCGTCGAGCTGATCGTCTCCATGGGACCGATGCCGACCGAGGGCGACGCGCTTTCGTTCACGGTGGTACAGACCTACTCGGACGGCACCGTGGTCCGCTGGGCCGACCCGGCCGGCGGCGCTCACCCGGCCGTGGTGGTCAAGCTTGTCGGCCAGGCGGTGAGCGGCGGCAACGGCCACCACGGCGGTGGCCGGCAACAGCAGGCGGCCCCGCCCGCCTCGGCGGCACAGACCGCGGACGACGGCGGCTCTTCGTACGGAATCCTCGCCGCGGGCCTGCTCGCCGGCCTGGGTCTCGGCGTGCTCGGCGGCTGGCTGATCCTGCGCAGCCGCCGCGCCACACCCCCGGCCGCCACGGCCGAGACACCCGAGCGCGAGAAGGTCGGCGCCACCAGCAACTAGAGACCTTTCGGAGTCGGGCGTACTTCCAGTACCGCTGAGCAAGAGTGGTCGGGGTGGGGCTTGTCGGGCGGAGCTGGCAGTGGAGGTCGGGGATCTCGGCGAGCCCTGGCGAGCCGCCGACCGGAGCGGTCTCCGGCGGGAGCGGCGGCCCGCAGCTGACGCGGACCCGGGAAATCGGCGAGTGAGTACCCGGCACCAGTCGCGTGGGCTCGGCGGCGGATCGCGCGGGTCGTGTGGTGGTCCTACCGTCATGCCATGGGCGAGTACACGCTCCGGATCGCGCGCGCCACACCGGACACCCGAGACCGTGCGATCGACGGGCTGCGCGCCGTCGCGATCCTCGGTGTCGTCGGTGGGCACTGGCTGGTGACCGGGCTGACCGTGCGCGCCGACGGCAGCCTGCGCATCGACAGCCCGCTGCGCTACCTCGGCGGTTTCGCGCCGGCGAGCTGGCTGTTCGAGACGTTGGGCCTCTTCTTCCTGGTGGGCGGTTTCGCGGCGGCAAGGTCCCTGGAGCGGCACGGTCCGGACACCGGTGCGTGGGTGCGCCGCCGGCTGGCCCGCCTCCTCACGCCGGTGCTCGCCGCCACGGCCGCGCTCGCCCTGGCGCTGCCGCTCGCGGCGCTCGCCGGCGCCCCGGGCGGCACGCTGCGCACGTGGACAGTCCTCTTTGTCCAGCCACTGTGGTTCATCGCCATCTACGCGGTGGTCGGCGCGCTCACCCCGTTCGCGATGCGGCTGGACGACCGCCTGGGTGCGCTCGCCGCGCTGCCTTTCCTGGCCGCGGTGGCCGCCGTCGACCTGCTCCGCTACGGGCCGTGGGCCGGCGTCGTGCCCGCCGGGGTGGGTTTCCTGACCGTGCTGCCGGCGTGGCTGTTCACCTACCAGCTGGGGGTGGCCTGGGCTCGTGGGCGGATGGGCCGGCGGGCGGCGGCCTGGCTGGTGGCCGGCGGCGGCGCGCTCTTCACGGTGCTGGTCGGGTGGCTCGACTACCCGGCGAGCATGGTGGGTGTGCCCGGCTCGAGCCGTTCGAACTCCGGCCCGCCGTCGCTGCTCGTGCCCGCCCTCGCCGCCGTGCAGGCGGGCGCCGCGCTGCTGGTGCGCGACCGGCTCGACGGGCTGCTGCGGCGCCGGCAGAGGCTGTGGGCCGCGGTCGCGACCGTCAACCTGTACGCGCTGGCCATCTTCTGCTGGCACCTCACCGCTGTGGTGCTGGTGTCGCTGGCCGCGCAGGCGCTGGGCGGCGTCGACGGCCTGACCACGCGGCCGGACGCCGTCTCCTGGATCGCCGCCCGCGCCACGTGGCTGCCGCTGCTGGCACTCGTGCTCGTCGGCCTCGTGGCGCTCGCCGGGCGGCTGGAGCGGCTGTGCACCTCCCACCGGCTGGTGGCGGGCGCGGCGGCGGCGGGCTTCACGCTGTACGCGCTGGTCGTATGGTGACGGTGTGCTGCTTCCGATCAATCCACCGGTCGAGCCGATGCTGGCCAAGAGCGTTGCCAAGCTGCCGACCGCCGAGGGCATGACGTACGAGCCGAAGTGGGACGGCTTTCGCTGCATCGTCTTCCGCGACGGCGACGAGGTGGAGCTGGCCAGCCGCGGCGGCAAGACCCTCACCCGGTACTTTCCGGAGGTCGTCGCGCAGGCCAAGGCCCAGCTGCCGCCCCGCTCGGTGGTCGACGGCGAGGTGATCGTCATCCGGCGCGAGGAGGGCGGGCCGCGGCTCGACTTCGAGCTGCTCGGGCAGCGCATCCACCCCGCCGCGTCGCGGGTGGCGATGCTCGCCGAGAAGACGCCCGCTTCGTTCGTGGCGTTCGACCTGCTGGCGCTCGACGACCGCGCGCTGCTCGACCGGCCGTACGCCGAGCGCCGCGCCACCCTCGAGGCCGCCCTGAAGGGCCTGGCCGCACCGTTCTACCTCACGCCGACCACGGCGGACGTCGCTACCGCGCGGCGGTGGTTCGAGGTGTTCGAGGGCGCCGGGCTCGACGGTGTGATCGCCAAGCCGGCCGACGTGCCCTACGAGCCGGGCAAACGCCTGATGTACAAGGTCAAGCACGCGCGGACGGCGGACGCGGTGGTGGCCGGCTTCCGGTGGCACAAGTCCGGGCCGGTGGTGGGCTCGCTGCTGCTGGGCCTCTACGAAAACGGCCTGCTGCACCATGTCGGCGTATCGGCCTCGTTTCCGATGGCCCGCCGGGCCGAGCTGCTGGAAGAGCTCGCCGCGTACCGCGATCCGCCGTCGCATCCGTGGCTGTCTCCCGCACCCGAGCAGCGTGTGCCCGGTGCGGTGAGCCGCTGGACCGGTGGGCGCAATCTCGACTGGGAGCCGCTGCGGCCGGAGCTTGTCGTCGAGGTGGCGTACGAGGCGATGGAGGGCGACCGCTTCCGCCACACCGCCCAGTTTCAGCGGTGGCGGCCGGACCGCTCTCCGGAGTCGTGCACATACGAGCAGTTGGAACGCCCGGTGCGTTTCGACGTCGACGATGTGCTTGACGGCGGCCGGGTAGCCTAGCCGGGTGGCTCGCACCCAACGCCGGGTTATGACCGGTCTTGTCGCAGGTGCCCTGCTCGCCGCCGGCTGCGCGCTTCCGGTGTACGCCCCGAAGACCGACGACGGGGCCGCCCCGCGGGAGCGGCCGGGCCCCGCCGCGACCGGAGACAACGCGATCTGGCGGCCCTGCCCCGACGTGCCGGAAGACCTGGTGGGCCGTAGCGCGCCCGGCATGCGTTACGAGTGCGCGAGCATCGCCGTCCCGCAAGACTGGGCCGACCCGAGCGGCAGCGGCACCTTCGAGGTCGCGCTGCTGCGCGCCCGCTCCAACCGGCAGCACGACCGGCTGGGCTCGCTCCTGGTCAACCCGGGCGGGCCGGGCGTCTCCGGCATCGACACGGCCGTGTACCTGTCCTTCGGCCAGGCGTTCGGCCAGCTGCCCGACGAGATCACCGAGCGTTTCGACATCGTCGGCTTCGACCCGCGCGGCGTCGCCCGTTCCTCGCCGGTCGAGTGCATATCGAACTCCGACCTCGACGCGACGTTCGGCGCCGACCCGGATCCGGACACGCAGGCCGAGTTCGACGAGGTCGTGGCGATCAACAAGCGCGTCGCGGACGGGTGCGGCGCCAAGTACGGCGACAAGCTCCGGTACTTCTCCACCGAGCAGGCCGCCCGTGACATGGACGCGGTGCGCGAGGCGGTGGGCGACGAAAAGCTGACCTACCTCGGCTGGTCGTACGGCACGCTGCTCGGCGCCACCTACGCCCAGCTCTTCCCCAACAAGGTCCGCGCGCTCGTGCTCGACGGTGCGGTCGACCCCGGGCAGGACATGATCGCCGGGTCGGAGGGCCAGGCGAAGGGCTTCGAGCGGGCGTTCACCAACTTCGCCACCTGGTGCACCCAGGCCGGCGGGCGGTGCCCAATCGGGCCGGACGCCCGCGGCGCGGTCACGGCCGCGCTCGACAAGGCCAGAGTCTCCCCGGTACGCGGCGGCGACGGCCGCGAGGCCACCGCAGGCTGGATCTTCTACGCGATCATCGAGTCGCTCTACAGCGAGCAGGGCTGGCAGGAGCTCGCCGACGCCATCGAAGACCTACAGGGCGGCGACGCGACCGCCGTGTTCGAGCTGGCCGACTCGTACGCCAAGCGGGACAAGAGCGGCAACTACTCCAACCTCTTCGACGCCAACCTCGCGGTCAACTGCGCCGACTCCACCGCCAAGCCGACTCTCGCGCAGATCCGCACGTACCAGTCGCAGTGGCGGACGAAGTACCCGATCTTCGGAGCCGCGCTGGCGCTGGGCATGCTGCCGTGCGCGTACTGGCCCGGCGAGCGCGACCCCTACCCCACCGGAGCCGCGAAGGGCGCGCCGCCGATCGTGGTCGTGGGCACCACGGGCGACCCGGCGACGCCGTACGAGCAGACCGCCAAGCTCGCCGACATGCTGGGCGTGGGCGTGGTGCTGACGTGGGAGGGCGAGGGCCACACCGCGTACCCGCAGACGGATTGCGTCAACCAGGCGGTCGACAAGTACCTCATCGATCTGGAGGTCCCCCGGGCGGGGCTGCGCTGCCCGCGGTGAGGTCTTCCATCATCGCCCGGATGGCCCGGAGGTTCTGCTTGATCTCCTCCTGCTCGTCGTGCCGGAACGCGTCCGCGTCCACGATGAGCCGGCTCGCGAAGTGCGCCGTGATCAGCGGGATCACCAGCAGCACCATCGTGGAGATCAGGATCCCGGCGAGCACGCGGCCCGCCCACGTCGTGGGGTACGTGTCCCCGTAACCGACGGTGGACGCCGTGACGACCGCCCACCACACCGAGTCGCCGGCGCTCTTGTTCTCGGTGACGCTGTAGATGGCGCCGCTGATCACGATGAGGCCGAGATAGGAGAGCATCAGCGTAGGCGGCGAGTTGGCCAGCCACACCAGACCGCGATAGACCTGGTGAAACGGCCACAGCAGCAGCTTCATGGCGCATCATGATGCCGCCGCCGATCGCATCCGGCCATAGGGTGGTCGGGTGTCTGATCTCGTCTTCCGCGCCGCCACCCACGCCGACTTGCCCGCGATCGTGACGATGCTCGTAGACGACTCGCTCGGCGCGACCCGAGAGTCGGTCGACGACCCGGCGTACACGGCCGCGTTCGCCTCGATCGACGCCGACCCGCGCAACGAGCTGGTGGTCGCCGACCGGGCCGGCGAGGTGATCGGCACGATGCAGCTCACGTACATCCCCGGCCTCAGCCACCGCGGCGGCGAACGCCTGCACATCGAGGCCGTCCGGATCCGCGCCGACCAGCGCGGCCGTGGCCTGGGCCGCGAGATGATCCAGTGGGCGGTCGACCGAGCCCGCGAGCGCGGCTGCCGGCTGGTGCAGCTGACGACCGACAAACGCCGGGTGGACGCCCACCGCTTCTACGCGTCGCTCGGCTTCACCGCGTCGCACGAGGGCATGAAGCTGAGGCTCTAGAGACTTTTCGGAGTCGAGGTGGCCGGGCGCTAAGTTCCTTTTAGGACAGAGATTTGAGCTACCGCGATGTCCGTCGTGGTCCAGACCGCTGCTCCCGCGGCCCCGCCCGTCCGCCGCTGGTCGCGCTCACCCCGTCGGGCCGCGCGACGGTCACTGTTTGTCCACAAATGCCTGCTCCCGGATCGGCGCTCTGGGAAAGCTGCGGATTTTCGTCGCCGCCGGTAACCGCCGCGGCGAGGTGAGCGGCGCGAGATTCCAGATCTCGGAGAGTTAAGGCGCTATTTCCACCCCAACTCTCCTAGATCTCGAAGTCCCGATCCCTGGGCTGGTGACGCTGCGTCAGGATGGCGGAGATAGGCCCCGCGAAGAACCCCTTCGGGGCTTGTCTCGCGGACCTGGCAGTGGACGGCCGGGGATTTCGGCTCGCCCTGCGAGCCGCCGGCCGGGAGCGGTGCCCGCGGGAGCGTACGGTCTCTAGCTGACGCGGACGGGGGAAAATCTGCCGGAGCGCCGCCACGCGCGCAACCCGACTCCGAAAGCTCTCTAGATTTGCCGCCGTCCGCGTCAGTCGCGGACCGTATGCTCCCGCGGGCACCGCTCCGGTCGGCGGCTCGCCAGGGCTCGCCGAGACCCCCGACCTCCGCTGCCGGGTTCGCGGTGCAAGCCCGGGCTTCGTTTTTGGTTGCGGTTACTTCGGCGCCTCCGGCGGGGCCTCGGGCTCCGGCCGGGCCGTCCCCGGCTTGTTTCGGTTTGTCGGTGGGTGGTTGCGGTGGAAGCCGGCTTCGCACGCTGGCTGCGGCTAGGGGTTGGCCGGGCCGCGACCGGCCCACCCTTCCCACTGTTGGGAGAGGTGGCTCAGCATGATCGTTCGCCCGAAATGGGCGTGACACGCCGAAGACCACGCCCTTATCGGGCTAACGATCATGCGCTGCGGCCGCCGCCGCGCGCTAGGCGCGGGCGCTGCCGATCACGCGGCGCTGGCGGTAGGCACGGGTCTTGTTGCGGTTACCGCAAGACGCGCCGCACCAGCACTTCGAGGAGTTTTTCGAACGGTCGTAATATGCCCACCGGCAGGTGTCCTCCCGGCAGATCTTGAGGCGGGCCCAGATGCCGTCGCGCTCGGCGAGCACCATCGCGGCCACGATCTCCGCCAGCAGGCCGGGCACCCCACCACCGGTGGGCGCCAGGCCCACGCCGCCCTCGGTGAAGCGCGCCCGCAGCGGCAGCCCGGCGGCCAGCCGGTCGAGCTCCGCGCGGGGGCGGGGCGCCTCGGTCGGGTGCGCCGCGGGCGCGTGAACCGCGTCGGTGTCGTGCGCGGCCAGCTCGAGGCGGAGCGCCGCGCGCAGCTGCCAGGCGAGGTCGAGGTCGGCCGGCGCCACGGGCTCGTCGCGCCCCTGCGCCTCGATCCACCGCCGGAACCGCTCGACCGAGGTCAGCTCGTCAGTGCCCTCCTCGACGTCGACCGTATTGGCGAACGCCTCCACCAACGCGAGCTGCTCCGGGACCTCGTCCGCCACGACACCTCCAAACCGCCTTGACTCGTAACACGCATCCTACTACCGTCAGAGCGACACCACCAAAGAGACTTCGATAGTGTCGGAGGAGACGTCATGCATCCCCTCATCGCTTCAATGTGGATCAAGGCTTACGACCAGGACCTGCGCGACGAGGCCCGACATGAGCGCCGGGCCGCCGCCTTCGCGCGTGGCGGCTCACTCCGTGTCCGCGCGGGCCAAGGGCTCGTCCGGCTGGGCCAGCGCGTGGGCGGCGAGGCGGTGCGCCACCCGCGGCCAGCGTGAGAGGCAGTGCGTCACCCTGCGGCCGGCGTGAGCGGCGGTGCGCCAGCCGCGCCCGGCGTGATGGGCTCAGCTCTCCCAGTTCGCGGCGTTCTTGCGGCTGGGCTGCACGCGCGGGGGTTCGCCCGGCATTTTGGGATGGTCCGGCGGATAGGGCATGTCGCCCTGGCCGTCGCGCTCGTCGCGCTCAGACCATTCCAGCAGTGGCGTGAGGTCGTGCGCCTGGTCGTCGATGGTCGCGTGCGGGTCGCCGATTTTGGCAAAGCGCTCGGGCACGGTGCGGATGTCGAAGTCGTCCGGCTCGACCTCGAGCAGCTCGTCCCAGGTGACCGGGGTGGAGACGGTGGCGCGGCCGTTCGCGCGCAGGGAGTAGGCGCAGGCGATCGTGCGGTCGCGGGCCATCTGGTTGAAGTCGACGAAGACTCGCTCGCCCCGCTCCTCCTTCCACCACGAGGTGGTGACGAGGTCGGGTCGGCGCCGCTCCACCTCGCGGGCCAGCGCGATCACGGCGCGCCGCACGGCGACGAAGTCCCATTCCGGCCTGATGCGTACGTAGACGTGCACGCCCCGGCCGCCCGACGTCTTGGGAAAGCCGGCGATGCCCAGCTCGTCGAGCACCTCGCGCAGCACGCCGGCCGCCTTCACCGCGTGGCCGAAGTCGGTGCCCGGCGACGGGTCGAAGTCGATGCGCAGCTCGTCCGGGTGGTCCGGGTCGGCCTTGCGCACCGGCCACGGGTGAAAGACCACGGTGCCGAGCTGGGCCGCCCACGCCACGTGCGCCAGGTCGGCCGGGCAGAGCTCGTCGGCCGGCCGCCCGCTGGGAAACGTGATCCGCGCGGTCTGCACCCATGGCGGCACACCCCTGGTCGGGATCCGCTTCTGGTAAAACATCTCGCCCTCGATGCCCTCCGGAAACCGCTGGAGGGTCGTGGGGCGGTCGCGCAGGGCGCGCACGATGCCGTCGCCCACGGCGAGGTAGTACGAGAACAGGTCGTGCTTGGTGTAGCCGCGCTGCGGAAAGTAGACCTTGTCAGGGCTGCTCAGTCGCACCTTCTGGCCGGCGACCTCGACCTCGACGGCGCTCGCCTTCGGACTCATGTCGCGACCATACTGCTTTCCAGCAGGTCAGCTGTGCACGCTCCAGTCGCGATGGGTCTCCCAGAGGTGCACGAGCATAAAGAGGCGCCGCTCGAAAAACGGATCCCGCGCCAGCCACAGCCCGTCGTAGGGCGCGGGTAGGCGCAGCGTCTCGCCGGAGTCGAGATACACGGCCACGACCGTACGGTGCCGCCGGCGTTCCGGCCGGATGTTCACCACCCGGCGCCACGACGCCACCCCGGGCAACGCCGGGCCGGTGCGCCGGATGCCGTATTCGTCGACCTCGGTGGCGCTGCGGCGGCCCGCCACGACGCCGGCCACCGCGGCCACGAGCGGCGGTGCCACAAGGATCGCGGGGCGGAGCTTCGCCGGCGCGGCAAACGCGACAGCGAGGGCGATGAGGGCACAGACCACGCCGGCCCACAGCCCGCGCCCGATCGCCTGGCGCCAGGTCGGCCGAAAGCTGACCAGCGTGTATCCGTCCCCCACGCCTGGTCAACGACGGCGTTCGCGGTTGGTAATCTGCGGGCGAGGCCGGTCACCCTCGCGCGGTCGTACCGTTGTGGCATGGCTGCTGACGAGATGACCGTGCCCACCACCGACGAAGAGTGGCGCGTGCGCCTGTCGCCCGACGAATACCGCGTGCTCCGCCAGGCCGGCACCGAGGCGCCCTGGACCGGGGAGTACGTGGACACCAAGACCAAGGGTGTCTATCGCTGCCGGGCGTGCGGTGCGGAGCTCTTCTCCAGCGACACGAAGTTCGACTCGCACTGCGGGTGGCCGTCGTTCTTCACCCCGCTCGCCGAAGACCGCGTCCGCTACATCGTCGACAAATCACTCGGGATGTCCCGCACCGAGGTGCGGTGCGCGCGGTGTGACTCACACCTGGGCCACGTCTTCGAGGGCGAGGGCTACGCGACGCCCACCGACCAGCGCTACTGCATCAACAGCATCTCCCTGACGCTGGAGCCCGCGGACGTCTGAGAGCGAGGCGTGCGCGCGCCAGGCCGAGCCTCGCCTATCAGGTAGGGGCGTCAAGTCGCTACGATCCCCAACCAAGGTGTACGGGGAGGACAGCATGGCGCGCATACTGACGGTTTCCTCGCAGCGGGCGGGGGCATATCCGACAATTCAGGACGCGCTCGAGGTCGCCGCCGATGGAGCGGTGATCTCCGTCGAGCCCGGCACCTACCACGAGACGATCCGTGTCACGGGCCGCCGCCTCACCATCAACGCGGCCAAGGAGCCCGGCTCGGTCACGATCGACGCGAGCGAGGCGGGTGGCCCGGCGGTCGCCGCGGCCCGCGCCGAGATCACGCTGCAAGGGCTGGTGCTCAAGGCGGGCGACTACCCGGCCGTGAGCGCGTCCAACACCCGGGTCACGATCGAAAAGTGCGAGGCCAGTGCCGGATACGCGGCGGGCATCTCGGTGACCGACGGCGCGCAGGTGACCGCCACCGAGGTCAAGGTGACCGGCGGGCAGTACGGCTTCGTCATCGAGGACTCCAGCGGCATCCTCGACAAGTGCGAGGTCCGCGGCATCTCGGACGACGGCGTCATCGTGCGGCTGGGCGCCAACCCCACGATCCGCAACTCGACGATCGCCGACTGCGGCTACCGGGGCATCTACGTGTACCAGGCGGGTCGCCCCACGATCGAGCGGTGCGACATCTCCGGCACCGGCGACGCGGGCATCTCCGTGGCACACCAAAGCGCGCCCACGATCACCGAGAGCTGGGTGCACGACACGTCGGGCGTCGGCATCGCGTTCGGCCGCGGGTGCGGTGGCCTGGTCGAGGGCACCCGCGTAGAAGGCACCGCCTCCCCCGGCATCGATGTCGAAGACGGCGCGACGCCCACGATCCGCGCGGCCGACGACACCCCAGGCCAGCCCAAGGTCGGCGCGGCCGTCACCGAGGGCCTGGCCCAGCAGGACACGGAGAAGGTCGACAAGCTGCTCGCCGAGCTCGACTCGATGATCGGCCTCGGCAGCGTCAAGGCCGAGGTCCGCGCCGTCATCGACGAGATCCAGGTCAACGAGTGGCGGCGCAGCGCCGGCCTCGCGGTCGGCGGCGCGAGCAACCACCTCGTCTTCACCGGCGCGCCGGGCACCGGCAAGACCACCGTCGCGCGCATCTACGGCCAGCTGCTCAAGGCGCTGGGCGTGCTGCCCGGCGGCGACTTCAAGGAAGTGTCTCGGCGCGACCTGGTCGGCCAGTACATCGGTCACACCGCGGAGAAGACCACCGTGGCTTTCGAGCAGGCGCTCGGCGGCGTGCTCTTCATCGACGAGGCGTACACGCTGTCCCGCTCGGCCGGCGCCAGCGCCGACTTCGGCCAGGAGGCCATCGACACGCTCGTGAAGCTCATGGAGGACCACCGCGACCAGGTGGCCGTCATCGTCGCCGGATACACCGACGACATGGCCAACTTCCTCGACGCCAACGCCGGTCTGGCCTCCCGCTTCGCCAAGACGCTGGAGTTCGAAAACTACTCCCCCGACGAGCTGGTGCTGATCGTCCGGCGGATCACCCGTAACGACGACTACCTGCTGGGCGAGGGGCTCGACGAGGCGCTGCTGGAGTGGTTCGGTCAGATCGAGCGCGACCAAAACTTCGGCAACGCGCGTGAGGCGCGCAAGCTCCTGGAGGGCATGCGCAAGGTGCAGTCCGGCCGGCTGCGCGCGCTCGGGCGCATGCCCAGCCGCGACGACCTGCGCACTCTCACACTCGATGACCTGCTGGGAGCCACCCGATAAGGATCGGTTTCTATGATGGTGAGATCGGGCGACGAGGACGGGGGTAGTTGACGGCATGACGGTGTCGCCGCAGACCGTGTCGCCACGCCAGGTTCGCGCCGTCGCGCGGGTCGCCAGCGACACGACGGATTCTTCCGGCCCGGCGATCCTGCTCCCCCGCCGCCGGCCCGGCCACCTCGGCCCGGTGCACATCACCCAGCTGCTGCTCGCCGAGGTCGTGGTGGTCGGCATCCTGGCGAGCGTGGCCAGCGAGATCATCGCGCTGATCGGCGGCGTGGTCGTCGCCGGCGTCCTGCTGCTGCTCGTCACGCTCGGCCGCCGCAACGGCCGGTGGTGGCTCGAGCGGCGGATGATGACCCGCGACTACAAGCGCCGGCGGCTGAGCGCCACCGCCTCGCCGTACGGTGACGATGCCCGCCTCGGCGCCCTCCGCCGCCTGGCCCCCGACCTCGTCGTGGAAAACGTGTCGGTGGCCGACGGCGCCCACGTCGGCGTGGCCCGAGACGACGCCGGGTGGTACGCGGTGGCCGCCGTCACGTCCAGCGCTCCCATGCGCGACGAGCCCGGGCCGATCCCGCTGGAGGCGCTGGCCGCCGCGCTCGCCGAGGCGGACCAGCCGGGTGCGGTGCTCCAGGTGGTCACGCAGACCGTGCCCGCGCCGAGCCTCGAGATGCATCCCTCGTCGGCGGCCGGCCAGTCCTACCGGCAGCTGCTCGCGCGCTTCGGCGCGATCCCCGTCCCGGCCGACCGCAGCACATGGATCGCGGTGCGCCTCGACGCACGCACCCTCGCCGAGGCCGTCGCCGACGGTGACGCCGACCTCGACACCGCGCCGGCGGTGGTGGCCGCGCTGGTCCGCCGCGTGGCCAAGTCGCTGCGGCGGGTGGGCGTGAGCCACCGCCTCCTCGACGCCGACGAGCTGCTCGAGGTGCTGCTGCGCTCGTGTGACCTGGCGCCCACGAGCCAGAGCGCCGAGCCGGTGCGGCCACGCGAAGACTGGTCCGAGTGGCACTCGTCGCGCCTCGCCCACCGGTCGTACTGGATCCGCGGCTGGCCCCCGGTCGACCAGGCCGCCGCCCTGCTCGACTGGCTGGCGACCGCGCCGGCCGCGATGACGAGCCTCTCCCTGATCATGGCGCCCGACGACGACAAGCGGATGATGGACCTGCGCGGCCTGGTCCGCGTGGCCGCGCCCGCCGACCAGCTCGCCCAGGTCAGCGAGGCCATCCGGCGCGGCGCCGAGCAGGCCAAGGCCGACCTCTTTCCCCTCGACGGCGAGCAGGGGCCCGCGGTCTACGCCTCCGCCCCGACCGGAGGTGGCGCGCGATGACCCAGCCCAGGCCGCGCGAAGAGGAGCAGCCGCCAGGCACCCCGCCGGCCGCCGGCCAGGTGCCCGTGGGCCGGGCCACCGTCGGCCCGCCACCCGCCGTCGCACGGCCGGCGGTGCCCACGCAGTACGGTGCGCCGCAGGCCCAGCAGCAGGTCGCGCCGCCACCCACACCGCGTACGCCGCCGCCACCGCCCCCGACGCCCCAGGTGCCGGTGGCCAACCCGCCCACCGGCGGCATGGTGATCGGCCGCGACCCGACGCTGTCCGCGCCCGTGGTGCAGGTGCCGCCCCCCTCCACCGCCGGCCCGCAGCGCACCGCCGTGACCCGCCAGGCGGCACAGGCGGCGACCGCGACGCAGGCCGCCTCCGCCGCCGCTGCCCAGGCGGCCGGCCGCGCGATCCCCGACGCCGGTCAGGAGAGCCCTTCCGGCACCGTGTACGACAGCCGCCGCCCTCCGAACGGCGGCGGCCACCATCCGCTGCTGGGCAAGCTGGCACGCCTGCGGATCGGCTCGCACACGGTCTCCCGCTCGGCGCTGGCCAAGCTGCGCGTCTCCTCCCCCGGCACCGGCCTGATCCTCGGCGCCGACCGGCAGCAAAAGCCGGTGTCCGTCCGCTTCTTCCGGCCCGAGCCCACCCGCGTCGCGCTGGTCGGCGGCGCCTGGGCGGGCATGCTCGTCGCGTTTCGCGCGCTGGCGCTGGGCGCCCGCGTCGCGGTCATCACCTCCGACCCGCGCACCTGGCACGGCTTCGGCGAGCGGGCGACGGGCCGGGGCGACCGGGTCGCGGTCTTCCCGACCGAGCAGCCACTCGCGCTCGCCGCGACCGCGCAGCAGCCGGTCCTGCTGCTCTACGACCTCGGACTCGTCGGGCCCAACGCGCCGCAGCAGCTTGGCCCGTGGCAGACCCAGATGACGGTGCTGCGCCAGCTCGACCAGACCGGCGTACCGTCCATTCAGGACTGCAACCTGGTGATGCTCCAGCGCCTGGGCAGCGCCGAGGCCGCCCTGGTCGGCGGCGCGCTGCGCCTGCCGGCGCCGAGCACCCAGTTCCTCCAGGTGATGGCCGACGACATGATCGCGCTGGTCGGCGACGGCAGCGACCGCTACATCTGGTTCTCCCAGACAGATGTGGAGCGCCAGTACGCCGGCGCCCCCCGCCGCTGACCGGCTCAGGGCAGCTCGAGAAACTCCCGAAGCGCCTCTTCGACGGCGGCCATGGTGGCGTGCGACACGAATCCCGCCGTGTTGCGCAACGCGGTCCGGTCGAGGACCTGGGCCACCGCATGGATTTTGACGAACGCGCCCGGAAGAGGGTCGTCCGCACTTAGGCGAACCGCGAGCTGGTTCGGATACGGCACATCGCGGGCCACGACGAGCGCCCAAACGGCAAGTTCGTCCACATCGTTGTACTCGTCATTGCTGATGATCAGCACGCGGTACTGGCTGCCTCCGCGCAAAAGCGTCCAGATCTGGCCGCGCCTCACCACTCCGAGCCGCGCAGGGCGATGTCATTGCTGGCCTCGACGAGAGCCGTGTCCGCGTCGACCTGCTGCGGGGTCCGCTCGCGGAGGTGCTTACCGAAGCCTTGAGCGGCCTCGCGTTGACGTGTGCGGCGAGCCTCGGGAAGCACGCGCCGCACCGCCGCCGTCACCGCCGCCGACGCGTTGCCCTGACTTTGCAGATAGGCGGCGACGTCGTCGGGCACGCTGATGCTGAGCTTGACGGTCATACTTTCTTCCTACCCTAAGCTCCCCGCCGGCACCAGGTCGACACACCCGCCGGTACGTCAGGTGGCGGGTGGGGTCCAGGCGAGCTGGATGAGGCGGGCGCCGTGGCGGCGGGTGAAGATCCAGGCGCGGCCCGGCGGGAGGATCTGCGGCTTCATCGTGCCGAAGAGAGCGCCCTCCTCGCGCGGCCCGGACATCATGATGCCGGGCGAGGCGAGCTCGCGGATCCGGCCGATGATCGGGTCGAACATCGCGCGGCTGGCGCCGCCGATGCGGCGGGTCAGCACCACGTGCAGGCCGATGTCGCGGGCCTGCGGGAGGAACTCCAGCAGCGGCATCAGCGGGTTGGCCGTGGCGCTGGCGACGAGGTCGTAGTCGTCGATCAGCAGGTAGAGCTCCGGGCCCTTCCACCAGCTCCGGCCGCGCAGCTGCTCGGGCGTCACGTCGGGGCCGGGCAGCCGCTCGCGCATGACCGTGGCCACCTGCTTGACCAGGTCGGTGGTGGTCTGCGCGGACGTGCCGTACCCGATCAGGTGTGGTGTGTCGATGGTGCCGAGCAGGCTGCGGCGGAAGTCGACCAGCATGAGACGGGCCTGGCTCGGGTCGTAGCTGGTGGTGACCATCTTCGCCAGGCTGCGCAGGAACGAGCTCTTGCCGCTCTCGATGTCGCCGAAGAGGATCACGTGCGGCTCGGCGTCGAAGTCGAGGTGTACCGGCTGGAGGTCGGACTCGGCGATGCCGATCGGCAAGCGCCCGCCGACCGGCGCGGGGAGGGTGGAGAAGGGCAGCTCGGCCGGGAGCAGGCGCACCGCCGGCGCGGGCTGGGCGGTCCAGTAGTCCTGGGAGAGCTTGACGAACTCGGCCACCGCGTCGGCCAGGTCGTCGACGCGCATCTCGCCGTCGATGCGGGGCAGGCCGGAGAGGAAGTGGAAGCCGTCCGGGGTGAGGCCGCGGCCGGGAGCGCCCTCGGGCACGTTGACCGCGGCGCGCCGGTTGATCGCGGAGTCGCTGGGGTCGCCGAGGCGGAGCTCCAGCTTGGTGCCGAACATGTCGCGCGCGACCGCCCGCACGTCCATCCAGCGGGTGGTCGCGGCGAGGATGTGGATGCCGTGACCGAGGCCGCGGCCGGCCAGCTCGTTGATCATCGGCTCGAGGTCTTCGAACTCGGCGCGGATCGTGCTCCAGCCGTCGATGACCAGGAACACGTCGCCGAACGGGTCGTCCGCGAACCGGCCCTGTGCCTTGGCCCGCCGGTACGCGGCGATGCCCTCCACGCCGTGCTGGGCGAACGTGGCCTCACGCACCTGCATCAGGCCGTGCATCTCGGCGATGGTGCGGCGCACCTTGTCGACCTCGCGCCGGGTGGCCACCCCACCGACGTGCGGGAGCCCGGACATGGCCGAGAGGCCGCCACCGCCGAAGTCGAGGCCGTAGAACTGCACCTCCCTGGGTGTGTGGCGGAGGACGAGGCTGCCGATCAGCGTGCGCAGGAAGGTGGTCTTGCCGCTCTGCGGGCCGCCGACCACCATGACGTTGCCGGCGGCGCCGGAGAGGTCGAGCCACATCGGCTCACGCAGCTGCTCGAACGGCTTGTCGATGATGCCGACGAGCCCGTGCAGCACCCGGTCGGGGCTGAGCGCCTGCGTGGTGAGGCCGCGCTCGGGGATCCGCACGATCGGCGCGAGCATCTGGCCCAGCGTCGGCGGCTCGTCGAGCGGGGGCAGCCACACCTGGTGGGCCGGCGGGCCCTGCCCTTCCATGCGCTCCACGAGCACGTCGAGCAGCGTCTCGCCGACCGCGCTCTCCTCCGGCTCGGCCGCCTCGGGCGTGGCCGGCTTGTCGTCGCGCGGCGGGGCCACGTAGTGGGTGGTGAAGTCGCGCACCGGGTCGATCTGGCGGCCGCGCGAGGTGGGGCGGTAGCCGTCTTCGCGCACGATGCCCGAGACGTACGCCGCGCGGAAGCGGATGAGGCCCTCGGTGCCGGTGCGCAGGTAGCCGTGGCCGGGCGCGCGGGGCAGCTCGTACGCGTCGGGCACGCCGAGCACCGCGCGACTGTCCATAGAGGAGAAGGTCCGCAGGCCGATCCGGTAGGACAGGTGGGTCTCCAGGCCGCGCAGCCGCCCCTCCTCCAGCCGCTGTGAGGCGAGCAGGAGGTGGATGCCGAGCGAGCGGCCCAACCGTCCGATCTGGACGAACATGTCGATGAAGTCGGGCCGCGCGGTGAGCAGCTCGCTGAACTCGTCGACGATCACCAGCAGGCTGGGCAGCGGTGCGAGCGGCACGCCGGCCGCCCGGGCCCGCTCGTAGTCGCGCTGTGAGGCGTAGTTGCCCGCCTTGCGGAGCAGCTCCTGGCGGCGGACCAGCTCGCCCTGGATGGCGCCGAGCATGCGGTCCACAAGGGACAGCTCTTCGGACAGGTTGGTGATGACCGCGCTGGTGTGCGGCAACCGGTCGAGCGCGGTGAACGTCGCGCCGCCCTTGAAGTCGACCAGCACGAAGTTGAGGATCTCGGAGCTGTGCGTGACCGCGAGCGCGAGCACCAGCGTGCGCAGCAGCTCGGACTTGCCGGAGCCGGTGGCGCCGACCAGCAGGCCGTGCGGGCCCATGCCGTCTTGCGCGGACTCCTTGAGGTCGAGCTCGATCGGCCGCCCGTCGGGCCCGACGCCGAGCGGTACGCGCAGGCGGTCGCGGTTGGGCCGGCTGGCCCAGGTGGCCGCCAGGTCGAAGGTGCGCGGGCTGCCCAGGTCGAGCAGCTCGGCCAGGCCGAGGTCGATGGTGGCACCGGCCGACGCGTCCGCGTACGACGTGGCGGAGAGCCGGAGCGGGGCCAGCTGGCGGGCGAGCACCTCGGCCTGCGGCACGTCGAGCGCGTCGGCCTTTCCCGCCTGGGTGGTGAGGTCCATCGTGGTGCCCGACATCGTGCCGTCGTCGGCGACGTCGAGCACGATGGCCGTGTCGTCGAGCAGGCGCGGCGGCGGGTTGGACAGGTCGAGGATCGTGACCCCGGCGACGCCGCCCTCGGTCATCAGGTGGTCGGAGCCGGCCGTCGAGCCGCCGTCGATGACCACGACGACGTGCGGCCCGCCCACCGCGTTGGACGTGGCGGGGTCGAAGCGCGGCCGGTTGGCCAGCACGTCGTCGAGCATCGCCTCGAGGGCGGTGACCGACGGGGCGAAGAGCCGGATGGGGCCGACCGCGTCGAGCTTGGCCGGGTGCTGCGCGTGCGGCAGCCACTTGGCCCACTCCCAGTGCGGCCGCTGCGCGTCCTGCGCGCACACGCCGACCAGCAGGTCGTCCGGGGCGTGGAAGGTCGCCAGCTGGGCCAGCGTCGCGCGCACCAGGTCGCGCACCACGGCTTCGGAGCCGCGCAGGTAGACCCGGGCGAAATCGCGCAGCGAGATCGCGACCGGGAGGTCCGGCACGATCGAGTACGTCGCGACGAACTTGCGCAACGCCATGGCGCACAGCGGCTCCAGCTCGTCGACCGGGCGGGTCGACGGCGGCACCAGCGGGGTGGCCACCTCCTGCGCGCCGAGGCCCATCCGCACGGTGCCGAAGTCGGCGTCGCCCCGGCGCCGCTCCCACAGCCGCCCACCGGTCGCCGAGGACCAGAGCGCGTCCGGCTCGGGGTGGCGGTAGGCCATGCTCTCGCGCTGCTGCCGGATGGTGGCGCGGACCTGCGCGCGAAGCTGGGCGAGGCGGCGCATGTACTGCCGGCGGGCCTCGATCATTTCCTTTTTGCCCGGACCCGACTGATTCATCATCATCATCCCCATCATCCCGAGGATGGAGATGCCGAACATGCCGCCGGCCACGTACGTCAGCGGGCCGCCACCACCGCGCTGACCCGCCATCATGAGACCCATCGCGGCACCGCCGGCCGCCATGGGCAGGATCATGAGCATCCGGGTCCACGCCTTGCCGGACGCCTGGGGCACCTCGGGAGGCGGGTCGAGCACGACCTCGCCGCTCGGGTAAATGGGCGCGGCACGGCGCGGCGGCCGTTTCACGATCACCGATGTCACCGCTGCCCTCCCCGTGGTTCAGCCTCGGTCAATCCTATAGATATGCCGCTCAGCCCCAACATGCTAGGTTGGGCGCGCTGTTTGCACGGTGACGGGGAGGTGACCAGCGTGACGGCCCCGGGCGGCCTCAGTCTGGCCAGGGTAACGGTCGCGGCGCCCAAGCGACGTATGGACGTCGCGCTGCCCGACAACCTCATCGTCGCCGAGTTGCTACCCCACCTGTTGCGGCATGCCGGCGACGACCTCGGCGACGCCGGCGAGCGGCACGGCGGCTGGGTGCTGCGCCGCGCCACCGGCGCCGTGCTCGAGCCCACCCGCAACCTTTCGGTGCAGGGCGTGCGCGACGGCGAGCTGCTCCATCTGGCGCCGCGCCGGGAAGACTGGCCCGAGCTGGCGTACGACGACGTGGTCGAGGTCATCGCGAGTGGCGCCCGGCGCGCCGGGCGCTCGTGGGGCGGGCCGGCGACCCGCGCGTGCGGCCTCGCGGTCACCGCCGCGATCCTCGTCGCCGGCCTCGTCGTACTCCTGATGGCCGGCCCGTCATGGGCGCTGCCCGGCGGTGTCGCGATCGGCGTCGCGGGCGTCCTCGCGGTCATCGGCATCCTGCTGTCCCGCGCGATGGCCGACGCGACCGCCGGCGCGGTGGTGGCCGCCGCCGGCCTGCCGTACGCGTTCGTCGGCGGGGCCGTCCTCGGCGCACCGAGCGGCACCGGGCTGACCGGCCTGGGCGCGCCCAGCATGCTGCTCGGCGCGGGCCTGTTGCTGGTCTTCAGCGTGATCGGATACACCGGCGTGGCCGCGGTGCAGCGGCTCTTCATGGCCGGCCTCGCGACCGGCCTCGCCGCGCTGATGGGCGCGCTGATCTGCCTGGCCGGCGCCTCCCCGCAGGGCGCCGCGGCGGTCACGCTCACCACGGTGATCGGCCTGCTGCCCAGCTACCCGCTGATCGCGAGCTGGCTGGGGCGCCTGCCGGTGCCCGAGCTGCCCGACCGGCCCGAGGCCATCCTCGAAGACCGCCCGGTGCCCAAGCGCGCCGACGTCTTCTCCGCCGTGGCCCGCGCGACCGAGCTGCTCAGCGGCCTCAACCTGGCGGCCGCGATCAGCTCCACCGCCGCCGTCGCGTACCTGGTGCTCGAAGACGGCGGCACCGCGGCCAACCTGCTGACGTTCTCGGCCGCGGGGGCGCTCCTGCTCCGCGCCCGCCTCTTCGCCCTGCCCCACCAGCGCGTGCCACTGCTGGTGAGCGGCATCCTCGGCATGGCCTTCCTGCTGTTCAGCTTCACGATCGACGCGGGCACGGGCGGGCGGCTGCTGGTCCTCGTGGTGGCCATCGTCGCCGCCGCCACGGTGCTCGCGGCCGGCCTCGTGTACAGCCGCCGCACTCCATCGCCCTACCTCGGCCGGGCCGCCGACATCATCGACGTGCTCGCCATCATGGCGCTGGTGCCGTTGGCCTGCGCGGTGATCGGCCTGTTCGGCAAGATCCAGGGCCTGTTCGCCTCGATCGGCGGGTGACCTCCGATGGCGACGCGGCGCGACCAGCTCCACTCGTACCAGTTCCTGACCCAGCGGGTGATCTCCGCGTTCGTGATGCGCGAGACCGACCCGCAGCAGTCGCCGCTGCGCCGCGGCATCGGCGCGGTGTTCGGCGGCGTGATGGTGGCGGTCCTGGTGGCCGCCGGCTTCGGCATCTACGGCATCCTGACGAAGGTCGGCAGCGACGGCTGGAAGACCGAGGGTGCCGTGGTCATCGAAAAGGAGACCGGCGCCAGCTTCGTCTTCGTCGGCGGCGCGCTGCACCCGACGCTCAACTTCGCCTCCGCCAAGCTCGCGTCCGGCCGCCCGAGCACGCAGGTCTTCCGGGTCTCCGGCAACTCGCTCGGTGAAGTGCCGCGCGGCAACACGATCGGCATTCCCGGGGCGCCCGACTCGCTGCCCGGGTTCAAAAAGCGCATCGGGCTGCCGTGGACGATTTGCAGCGTGGAGCTCACCGACAACGCCGGCGTCCGGATCACGCGGGTGCAGCTCGCCGTCGGGCGAGGCACCTCCAGCGGCCGCGGCCTGACCGACAGTGAGGGCATGCTGGTCCGCGACAGCGGCGCGGACACGACGTACCTCATCTGGCGCGGCCGCCGCCACCTGATCCAGGATCCGACAAACCTCGTACCGGCGATCTTCGGCGAGGTGCGCGCGGCGCCGGTCGGCTCCGCGTGGATCAACTCGCTGCCCGCCGGCAACGAGATCCGCACGATCAACATCGCCGACCGCGGGGAGCCCTCGCCGCAGGTGCCGGAGCGGGAGATCGGCGAGGTCCTCACCACGGAGACCGGCGCCGGCCAGCAGCACTACCTCGTCTTCGACGACGGGGTCGCCGCGATCACACCGATGCAGCTCGCCATCCTCGGCGCCGCGACCGACCTCAAGCGCGAAAACGTCGCCGTCTCGGTGGTCAACAGCGCGCCGAAGAGCACCCGTCTGCGCCCGCCGGCCAACGACGCCGGTGCCGCACCCGACTCGGCGCCGACGCTGGTCCCGGCCAGCGAGCAGGTCTGCGCGGTCACCTCGGACGGTCGCAGCCAGCCGGCCTTCTTCGCCGGCGCCACCGTCGACGGCCTCGAGACCGGCACGCTCACCGGATCCGCCTCCCCCGACGGCGAACTGCTCGCCGACCGCGTGCTGGTGCCCTCGGGCCGGATCGCGACCGTGCGCGTCCTGGCATCGCCGACGGCCGAGGCCGGCAGCTACTTCGTCGTCACCGACACCGGCCTGAAGTACGCGGTGCCCAGCGCCGACGTGCTGGAGCTCCTCGGATATCCCGCGGCCGACGCGATCGAGGTGCCCGCCGCGCTGATGCAACGCCTCCGCACCGGCCCGACCCTCGACCCGGCCGAGGCCGGCAAGTCCGCGGCCTAGAGGATCCAAGCCACGAGATAGAGATTTTGGGCTACCGCGACGTCCGTCGTGGTTCCTAGAGACCTTTCGGGGTCAGGGTCGCCGCTCGTCGTGGCGTTGCTTCGAGGCATATTTTTGCCCATGTCCGCGTCAGCGGCGGACCGTATGCTCCCGCGGGCACCGTTTCCGGCCGGCGGCTCGCAGGGCGAGCCGAAATCCCCGGCCGTCCACTGCCAGGTCCGCGAGACAAGCCCCGAAGGGGATCTTCGACCACCGCCCGGCGCGAGCTCACATTCACCCCGGCCCCCTTTCTCCCCCTCCGGCTTGCGCACAGGGGTGGCCGGGACCAACAGCGGACGGGTGAGGCCGCGGGAGCAACGGCATGGACCACGACGGGCATCGCGGTAGCTCAAATCTCTGCCTAAGGAGGGCCGAAGCTACCCCGACTCCGAAGGGTCTCCGGAGGGCTACGGGAAGAGTTGCACCGGTGGGCCGGGCTCGTCCGGCTCGGTCTCCTGCTTGGGTGGCGGCGCTGCCGTCGACCGCCAGAAGCGCCGCCGGCCGCGTGGCAGGACCACCGCCACCACGAGCACGATCAGCACGGCCGCGACGGCGATCCCGGTGCCGATCATCGCCACGTCGCGGGCGCGCGCCCAGGCAGGCGACTCGTCCGACGATGCGTCCGGGAGGTCGGGTAGGGGCTGGGCTGAGGCGGCCGCCAGGCGGGCGGTCACCGCCGCGTACGGGTCGACGACGCCGCTGCCGTATCCGGGGCCGCCCGGTGCGGGCACGGCCGTGCGCTCGAGCTGGCGGGCGATGGCGCCCTGCCCGGCCAAGCCACCGGCCCGCGCGCGCACGAGCGCGGCTGTCGCGGCCACGAAGCCGGTGGCCACGGCGGTGCCGTCGGCGAGGGTCATCCCGCCGTCGCGGCTGAGGGTGAGCACCTTCTCGCCGGGAGCCACCACGTCGACGTAGTCGCCGCGCTGCGACTTGCCCCAGAGCACGCCCGACTCGCGGATCGCGCCGACGCCGACCACGCCGTCGTATCCGGCGGGGTAGGGCGTGGGGATGGTGCCGCGCTCGTCGCCCAGGTCGCCGGCGGCGGCCACCACGACAACGCCCTTGGAAATCGCGTTGGCCACGGCGCCCTGGAGGACCGGGCTGTCCTTGTAGGTGATGGCGGAGACCGCGATGACGCTGGCGCCGCGGGCGACGGCCTCGTTGACGCCGCGGGCCAGCACCTGCGGCTCGGACCCGCTGCCGCTGCCGAACCGCTCGGCCACCACACGAATCGGCAGGATCGTCACCTCAGGAGCCAACCCGACGAACCCGACGGACTGCTCCTGCCGCGCGGCGATCACACCGGCGACCTGTGTGCCCGTGCTGATGCAGTCGTCGTTGGCCGCGCCGCTGCCCGCCACCGCGTCGAACCCGGCGAGCACCCGGCCACCCAGCTGCGGATGGCCGGCGTCGACGCCCGAGTCGAGCACCGCGACGATCTGCCCGCCACCCCGGGTGAACGGCCGCACCCGCTCCGGACCCAGCATCCGCTGGGCCCACGGCACCTCCGCGACGGTCGGGCCGGCCTCGACACAGCGCTGGTTGGCCGGGGCGCGCGGAGCGGCCGCCGCCGGGACGGCGGCCACCGCGCACATCGCGGCCGCGACGCAGGACACCGCCGTGGTACGGGCGAAGCGACTCACTCCGGGTAAACCTCCGGTCACAGGTCGCGAAACCGGTCTTCCATCTCGTCCGCGAAATTCTGCCGGCGCCGCTCCAGGTGGTCGCGCCGGAAGTGGGCCGGGTTTTGCTCGTAGGTGGCGCGGCCGTGCGCGGTCCAGAACGAGGACTCCGGCACTGCCTCGCCGCCCTCCGGGATGAACTTGAGGATCTCGCCGAAGGCCGCCACCGCCAGCGCGAACGAGCGCTTGCGGTCGGCGTCGACCGACGGGTCGCCGGAGCGCGGGGCGGAGCCGTCGTGGATGCCCACGTCGGCGATCAGCCGCCACTCTCCCGGGTCGAAGAGCTGCGAGTGCTCCGGACCGCCGAAGAACACGACATCGTCGGGGCCGGGGACGCTGGGACGCTCGGGCAGGCGGAAGACGAACTCGCGCGGCGCCTGACAACCCCGGCACACCCCGTGGTATCGCCGGGCCGGCGCGCCCTCGTCGTCGGTGAGCCCGCTCTCCCAGGCGACGTCGACGCTCTGGCAGCGCTCGCACGGGTGCAGGTCCATGTAGAGGTGGGCCTCGTCCCGCGTGCGGACGACCGGCAGCGCCATGTGTGCACCTCCCCGCGACAGACCAGCGCTGGTAAATCTAGCCGATGCTAGCTTCTCCCCGTGGAGCTGCATCGCACTGGCGGGGGCGACCGCAAGCTGGCCCTCGTCGGCCTCGTCTACGGTCTGGTGAGCTTCGTGGCCGGCGGCGCCTTCGCGGCGGTGGGCGCGTGGCTCGTCGCGTTCATCGTGTGGGCGTCGGGCGGCTTCTTCTTCGTGCTCGGGCTCATCGTCCTGCTCGGCTCGCTGCGCCCGTTCCGGATCGCGCTGAGCGAGTCGGGCCTGGTCGTACAGTCCGAAGGCCACCGCTTCGCCGGGCCGTGGAGCCAGGTCGACGGCATCTACATCGAGCAGACCGCCGCCGCCGGCAGCCCACCGATCTCCCGGTCGCTGCTCGTGCTGTGGGTGGCCGACGACGTCCCGATGCGGCACGAGGCGTCGTTTCCGCCACAGGGCAACGGGCGCAAGGGCCACGTGATCGCCGAGATGGACAACATCCGGGAGACGCACAACCAGGTCGCGGACGTCCTCCGCCGGTACGCGGGCGAGCGCTTCCGTTCGCTACGCTAGCCGCCCCGACTCCGAAAGGTCTCTAGACGACGGTGCCGGCCACCTGTACGCGGCCGTCGCGGAGGTACACGTCGTCGATCCGGATCGTCAGGCCGCGCGGCAGGATCAGCTCGCGCTCGTGCGGGTGGTGGCTCCGCCGCCCCATCCACAGCGCGCGCGTGCCCTTCGGTACGACGAGGCGCAGCCAGCACGCCGTGCGGTACGCGGGTGTGGCGCCCAGCGACACGGAAAGGTAGCCCGGCTCGGTGTGCGTGCTGCCGGCGAGCGCGCGTACGTCGGCCCCGCCGCCGGACAGGTGTGCCACGTCGTCGACGCCGCGCAGGGTCTCCAGCGACTCCGGCAGCGGCGACACCATGGCCTGGTCGAGGAGGCGGTACCGCTCGGCGAAGTCGCCGTACAGCGGCTTCCGCCCGAAGATGGCGGCGAGCCCAGCGGCGCGGGCCGGGTCGGCCAGCAGCTCGGCGAGGCGGGCCGGCGGATCGTCCGCCTGCAACAGTGCATTGTGGACCTCGGGCGCGCGGGTGTAGTCGTACGCCGCCTGCTGCACGGTGTTGAGACCGGCGGGCGGTGACCCGGTCGCGGGCTCGACCGAGGGCGACGGTAACGGCGACTGCGGGGGTGGCGGAGGGGCGGCCGGCGCGGGCAGGCTGGCCGCTTCTCGCTCCGGTCCGCTGACGACGCCGGCCCGCTCGTCCTCCGGGAGGTCGGCCAGGTGCCGCAAGGCCTCGCCGGGCGTGTGGCCGGCCGCCTTCGCCTCGGCCAGGCGGCGCAGCCAGGGCGTGCCGGCGTTCCAGCCGTCCGGACCGGCGCTGTCGCGATCCACCCAGCCGGCGGCACCGTCCACATCAGACGCCCAGAGCAGGCCGATCGGTTCGCCGCCGCGTACGACCTGGCGGTACGACACGGGGCCCGTCGTGGTCTCGGCGTAACGCTCCGGGAGGTGGACCGGGCGGAAACGCGGGTCGCCCCAGCGGTTCACGGACTCTCGCGGGCGCGGGCGATCTCCTTCAGCGCCGCCAGGCTCGCCGCCTCCCGCTCCTCGGCGCCGACCGTGCCAGCCTCGCCGGCCGGGCGCCCGGCGAAGCCGCGCACCGCCTCCAGCGGCGAAACGCCTTCCGCGGCCGCCTCGGCGAGCCGGGCCTCCCAGGCGCCCCACACGTCGTTGTCCTCCACGTCGAAGCCGCGGCGCTCGTAGGCGGCCGCGTCGTCCGAAGTGGACGCCCACAGGTACCCCATCGTGCGGCCGTCCTTGACAACGGTGAGGTAGCGCACCGGCCCGTCGGTGACCGCGAGGTATCGCGGGCGCGTGCGCGGGCTGGAGGTGGCGATCTTCGGCTCCCAGCCCTGCGAGCGGTCGAGCGGTGTGCCGTCGGGGAGGTAGCCGAACGGGGCGGGCGGAAGCTCGGTGATGTCGGGCGGTGACCCGGGGTTGGCGATCTCACGCAGCTCGCGCTTGCTCGGCACCTCCTGCGGGACCGCGCCGGCCGGGATGGCGCCCGCCTGCGGGTCGGGCGGCGCGCCGATCCAGTGGGTCAGCGCCTGTAGCGGGGTGAGTCCGTCGGCCTCGGCCTGCCGCAGCCGCTCGCTCCAGGCGACCGCGGCGTCGAGCGACCGGGTCAGCGGCGGCGCCAGCACGCGCAGGAAGCTCGCGGCGTCGTCGGCGACGGACGCCCAGAGGTAGCCGACGATCTCGCCCTCCAGCAGCACCGGCAGGTAGCGGAGCGGCCCCTCGCTGGTGGCGTTGTAGCCGCCGTGCGGGTACGGGTCGGTGTTGGGCGGCAGCGGCGGTGGCGGCGCGTCCCACGGCGGGACGTACCCGTCGCCTGGCCGGCTGTCCCCGTTCATTCGCCACGCTCCTTCGCCACGACCGGAAACGCCCAGAGCCGCTCGGCACAACCGACGTAGACGAGGCCGTCCGGGGTGACCAGCGGACCGTGGGTGATCGGTGTGTGCGCGTGCCAGCTCCAGCGCGTGCGGCCCTCTGGGTCGATCGACCGCACCAGCGTCTGGTCGGACATGTCATACCACTGCCGGTAGTCCCGCCAAACGGTGGAGCTGGGCTGCGCCATCGCGACGACACCCCCGTCCGGCGCCGGTTCGAGAGCGGCGGCCTCGGCCGGCATCCGGTGCTCCCAGACGCATCCTTCGCCGGACTCGAAGGCCACCACCTGGTACTCCAATTTCATGGGGCCGACCTGGACCTGGCCGCCCAGCCCCGCCATCCGGTGCACGCCCGGCGGCGCCGGAAGCAGGACGAACGGCGCGCGGGCGGGGGTCGGCACGGCGACCGGCGTGATCCCGGGCGATGCGCCGTCAAGCAGATAGATGCCGTGCTGGGTGTACGACTGAAGCTCCACCAGCGCGCGGTCGCGGTCCAGCCGCATCGGCCGCGCACTCATCTCGTAACCCGACCCAGCCGGCCGCGGTGTCCAGTCGTCCGGACTCGGGGCGCGGACGCCGGCGGGATCGGCCAGCCAGCGCACCTGGCCGTCGCGGTCGAACGCCCACAGCACGCCGTTGCGGTCGACGACGATGACGTCGCCGACCGGGAGCGGCTCGTGGGTGCCGATGGCCCGGTCGTGGAAGTCGACCGACCATCGGGGCTGTCCAGCACGTGTGACACAGTGGAGAGTTGCCTGGCCCGGCACGATCACCCAGTACGCGAGGTCGCCCCAAGGCGTGAGGCTCGGCAGTTGGCCGCGAGGCGCCGGAAACGTGGCGTAGGCCTCACCGGTCCGCAGTTCACGCGTGACCACGGTGCCGTTTTCCATGCGAATCAAGGCGCCCTCTGGCGCGACGACCATCGCCCGGCCCTCGCTGTAGTGGCGTCGCGGGGCAGATGCCCGCCACATCTGCTCTCCACCCGCTGTGAAGGCGAGCAGCGACTCCGGCATCGAGACCACGCAGCCACCGGACGGCAGCGCAATCAGGCCTCCGCCTCCTGGGCCGGGCAGTTCGGCCACCCACAGTGGACTGACGCTGGTGCCCGGCGCCGCGGTCTGCGGCCAGGCCCCCCCGTCCGTGGTCACGATTCCCACCTCAGTACCCGCCTCAGCGACTTGAGTTCTTCGTTCAGCTGCCTGTCCAACAACACCATGTCGGTGGACTGAAGATCGTCCTCTGACAGTTTGGTCAGGGTGTCCAGCACATCCCGGATGGCGAACCGCACGGCGAAGCCGGTGACCGCAGCCTCGGGTATCGAAGGTCCACCGGACCGCTGGTACGCGTCCAGAAACGCCGCCTGAAGATCTTGCGTCTCGTGCCGCTCGAATCCCGCCTCACCCGAAAAATGGGCGAGTCGCTCGACCATGTTGGCCAGGTCGCGAGCCGGGGACCCGATCGGCGTCCCGGCGGAGTCCATGCCGAAGTGACCGTGGGAAATGTCGATGAACGTGACCCTCGCGGACGGGTCCCAGAAGATGTTGCCCGGGTGGGCATCACCGTGGATGAGTGCCGCACCGCCCGGTGCGGCAAGCGCCGCGCCGATAGCCTCGTCGACACGCCGGCCCAGCTCGTCCGCGTCGACCCCCTTGCCAGCGAGTGTCTCCCGGTGGTCGAGCACCGCGCCCAGCTCCCGGCGCGCCAGGCCGTGGTTGAACTCCAGGAAGCCCCGGTCCACCGGCCCACCCGAGCCGGCGGGCCGGCTGTGCAGCTCGGCGAGCGCGGCGCCGCTGTCCCACACCGCCCCACGCAGCTCCGCGAGGGCCGCCGGCCGGGCCGCCGGCGTCGCCCGGGAAACGTCACGGATCATGTCGAAGACGCTACGCCCGGGAGCCACCGAGAACACGGCGGCGCCGGCGGTGCCACCGGGGAGGTCCACGACCGCGGCCCCTCGCACCGCGGGGATCCGGAAACGCGAGAACTCCGGCGAACCGAGCCGGTCGAGCGCCGACAGCTCCCGCACCATCTCCTCGACCCGCGGGAAGATCTTCAACACCGCCGCGAGGTTGCCCTGGCCGTCCATGACCAGCCAGACGGGCGCGCCCGACTCGCCCTTGCCCGGCCCACTGCCCAGTCGGTCAATACCGACGTCCCGGCGGGCCAGCGAATCGGCGGCGAAGTCTCGCAACGCCCCGTCCAGGCCCTCGTCGCCGACGTCCAGCCTGGGCGCCGCCTCCACGAACCTGCTGAGCGCGCCAGGGTCAACGAGTCCGTTGGGCGTACGGGTCGCCGTCACCAACTCTCCGAGGTTGGCGGCCGGCGTGGGCTGGCCCGACGGTATCCCTGGACCCGCGACCTGCGGGCCACGTACACCCGCGACGAGCTCGACCGTGCCGTCCGGCCCGGGGCGGACGTCCACAATGGTGTACTCCGCGTCCCGGGGCAGGATCAGCTCCCGCTGGTCGGGATAGACGCTGTTGCCGCCCATCCAGATCGCCGAGTTGCCGCGCGGCACGTCGAGCACCAGCGTGAACGGATGGCTGGTGCCACCGAACGCGGCCGAGGCGCCCAGCGACGTCGACATGTACCCGTTGGCCTGCTGGGTAGTGCCGACCAGCCGGCGCCGGATCTCGTCGACGGTCAACTGCGCGCCGCGGTCGTCCAGCCATCTGCCGGTCGAGTCCTGGCTGAAGTTCAACGGGCTGCCCGCGGCGTCGCGCATGAAGTTGATTTCCTGGAGCCCGCGGTGTGCCCGCACGCCGTGCCGCAGCGGGGTGGCCCGCATGGCCTGGTCGATGACCGCCATCCGGGCGCGGATGTCGGCCTCGGTCGGGAACCGCCCGCCGAACGTGCGGATCAGCATGCCGCGCACGCCGTCGTCGGTGACGATCCGGTGCAGGACGGCCGCCTGCCGCGACGGTGGCTCGCTGAGCACCTGGTCGACGAGCCAGCGTTCGAGCGTGCCGCGCGGCGCGTTGCGCTGTGCGCGGGCGTACACGTCCGACAGCGTCGGGACGCGGCCGCCGAAGAGCGCGCGCACCGAGTCGGCGGTGCCCGCGCTGTCCCACCACCGCTGAAGCACCTCGCGCGCGTCGCCGGTCCGGGCGACAGTGTTGTACGGCCACGAATGCCGCGTGTACTCGCGGATGGCGGCCTGCTGGTCCGGCGGCAGCCGGTGGAAGTCTTCGCCGAGCAGCCGCTCGCCGAACGCCTCGCCGGCGGCGTCGCTGTCGAACTCCCAGACGCCGTTGTCGTTGAGCCGCCCGTAGTCGGCCGGGTGCGGCCCGGCGGGCGGCGGCGGAGCGGCGTGGCGCGGCACGTGACCGACGCCACCGTCCATTGTGGGCGGTCGCGGCGCCGGGACGTGCGGCCCGGCGGACGGGAACGGCAGCGCGGCCGTCGGGTATCCGAGCCGCGCGAGGTCACGGTCGACGCCCATCAGCTCGTGCCGGATGGCGAGCTGCTCGACCGGCGTGCGGGCGTTCTGGAACTGCCGGAGCAGCACCTCGCGCTCGTTGAGCCGGGCCCGGACGTGCCCGTCGCCGTGGGTCAGGTCGGTGTGCGGCACCGGCGTCTCGCGGCCGAACGCGCGCAGGATCGTGTCGACGAGCCGCCGCACCACGCCCTGCGGCCGGTGCTGGTCGAGCGCCGCCCGTACATGGATGGTCTCGGTGATCTCGTGCACCCAGGCGCGGGTGAGCTGCTCCGGCGCGACCCGGTGGTTGACGACCGTGACGTGCGGGTCGTGCGCGGTGCCGGCCCGTACGGTCGTCTGCGCCACGTTCGGGATGCCCTGGCCGACCACCGGCCGGAAGTACGCCGTCCGCCCGTCGGCGGTGTCGACGCGGACGAGGTTGCCCTCGGTGCCCACCCAGAGCACGCCCTCGCCCTGGAAGAACGACGCGTCCACCCGCCCGGCGGCCCAGTGCAGCTCGTCGAGCGAAAGGTCGGGCACGTGGCCGGCGCGCCCGTCCGGCACGAAGTCGGTGTCCGCGATCGGGCTCGCCGTGTGCGTCGGCCCGGCTAGGCCGCGTACACCCCCCGCTCCGGCCAGCTCGCCTCGCTGCGGAACAGTCGCGTCACCTTGCTCACGATCGCCCAGTAGTCGTGGTCCTCGTTGCCGTCCATCGAGGTCCCCCGCTGGGACGCCTTCTCGATGACCAGCCGCCGGTCCATCTCCGGGTAGCCGAAGGCGTACTCCACCTCCCGTTGGTCTTCCCGGACCTTCTCGAAGTCCAGCAGTATCGCCATCGAACCGCTCACGTCCCCACGATGTGTCTAGATCCTCGCCGGTGCCGCCTTGTCCGGTCAGGTCGCCGGGGGTCTGGCCGTCCGCATCGAGTCGAGGACGCGGTATATGACCGTCTCCGCCGGCAGCGACTCCGCTCCGGTGATCTCCACGGTCAAGCGTTCCGCCGTCGGCCGGTCGACCGCCTCGCTGCGCCCCAGGTGCGTCCGGCCGAAGATCAGCCGGTTGACCAGCTCCGGGTTGTACTGCCATTTGCCCTGCGAGTGGTCCCAGATCAGGGCTCCCCCACGGACTGGGTCCAGCACGCAGATCCCCTTCGGCGGGCCGGTGCGCTCCCTCGACTCGTGGATCGCGTAGTACGCCAGCATCCTCCACCCTCACCTCGTCGACCGCGGCCGGATCCGCCGCCCGCGGCTCGAATCGCAGCTCCATGAGCTGGCCGCCGGGGGCCCGCAGGGACACGCGCGAGCCGTCGGCTTCCACCCGGATCTCGGTGTAGCCGCGCCCGTTCAGCTCCACGACGACCGCGTCGAACGCCGCCGGGTAGGCGGTGCCGCCGGGCAGCTGGACCGAGAAGCGCACCGCGTCGCCCACGGTGGCGGCGAACTCTTCGACGGTCCGGCCGGTCGCCGCGCTCTGGTCGTAGAACTGGCGGGCCAGCGCGTCGAACTCGGCGACCCGGTGCTCCTCGCCGACCAGCCGCGCCTGGCCCGGCGGGTGGCCCTGGCTCTCCAGCGCCCGGGACAGGCGGGCGACGATGTTGTTGAGGTCGCCCAGCGCCCGGTCGGCCACCGCGTGCGCGTTGCCCAGCAGGCCGGTGAGCACCCGCACCTGCTCCGGCGTCAGCCGGGTGACCGCCTCCCCGTCGCCGGTCAGTCCTCGTTCTGCGGTGGCTCTCCCTTCCACTGGAAGATCCACCAGATCGTGTCCTCGTCCGGGAGCTCCTGCCCACCCGTCGCGATCGGGGCGGCCCGCTCCGCCTCCTCCCGGGTCACCTCGTCCGACCGGTCCGGGTTGTCCGTCATCCAGCCGCCCGCTCCCCCGGGGTCGTACGTCCACGCCCCCGCCCGGTGGCTCCAGATCAGGCCGTGCCCCTCCGTCCCGTCGAACCCCTGGACCGCGATCCCCGCCGGCCGGCGATCCGTCGTGGACCGGTAGAGCACGTAGTACCAGAGTTCTCGCTTCCCCAAGACGCCCCTCCAGCCGCTCCGAGACCGGGAAATCACTGCGGTCCAGGCCGAACTCCGCGACGATGTCCGCGAAGCTCCGCCCATTGAGATCCAACCACGCCGTGTACTCCGCCCAGGCGCGGCCGTTTCGGCCGATCCAGGCCGCGAAGCTGGTGTCCACCGGCGCGGGTACACCGGGCGGGATCGCGTCGGCGAGGCCGAGCCGCCTGTTGACCGCCAGCATCTCCAGGTGGGCGTGTACCCGCCGGACCGCGCTCTCGTCGTCGCGCCGCACGACCTCGTACAGCTCGTGGGTCAGCTCGCCGGCCCGGTGCGAGAGGTCGGTCGGAAACTGCACCTCGAAAAGCTGTCCGGACGGCGCGCGCAGCGTCGCGTTGAAGCCGAAGTGGCGGTTGCCCGGCGCCCAGAAGTTCTTCGTCTCCACCAGCGTGTACCCGCGGCGCTCCAGCCCGGCCAGCGTCTCGGCCACCGCCGGCGCGTACGCGGGTCCGTCGGGCAGCCGCAGCGTGAACCGGAGGGCGTCGTTGACCTCGGCCGCGAAGTCGTCGACCGTCCCGCCGGTGTGGTCCCGCTCCGTCACGAACTTGCGCGCCAGCGAGTCCGCGCCCTTGACCCGCGTCTCCAGGTGGCGCAGCTCGGCCGGCGGGTCGAGGCCCAGCCGGCGGCTCACGTCCGCGCCCACGCCGTCCAGCACCGCCTGGACCCCGTCGGCGGCCTCCTCCGCGCGGCCGCGCACGCCGTCCAGCACCGCCGCTTCCGCGTCGGTGACCGGGAACGTCCGCAGCTCCGGCTTGGCCAGCAGCACCGGCTGCGGCTGCGCGCCCCAGAGGTGGCCGGGCAGCAGGCTGCGCTGCTCGGCGGCGCGGAAGACGGCCATCTCGCCGTAGGTCTGCGGCACGGTCCCGCGGGCGTACACGACCCGGCCCTCGTCGCCGCCGGCCACCCAACGGCCGTCGGGCAGCTCGCGGATGTCGACGCCGAGCGCGTTGCGGGCGATCCGGTCCGGCGGCCACTCGCCGGGCCAGGCGTCCAGCCGGTCGCTCGGGCTGTGCGCCACGAACGGCACCTCGTCGAGCCCCGCCTCGCGTGCCGCCCGCAGGCGCCGGTTGTCCAAGCTGGACAGTGAGCCGTCGCCCCACCGCACGCCGTGCACCGGCCCGCCGCGCCAGCCGCCGCGGCTCATGTTGTCGACGAGGTCGCGCGCGGTGATGCCGTCGCTGGTCTGCGGGCTGACGCTGCGCTGTGTGAAGCGGATCGCCTCGGGTGACACCAGCGCGGTGTGCGGCAGCGCCTGGTCGTAGCGGGCCCACTCCTCCGGCGTGAGCGTGGCCGGGTCGAGCCCCAGATCCCGGTACGTCGCCTGGCCGACGCCCAGCTCGGCCAGCTCCTCCGGCGTGGGGTCGCGGAACATCGTCTCCGGCGCGGGACTGTCCGGAATGGACGGAGTGGGGGCGCCCGGCGTGTCCGGGGTCGCCGACTCACCGCGGGTGTGGAACGGGCCGCCCTCGCTGACCTGCTTGACGCCCTTCCAATCGGCGCCGAGCAGCGCCTCCTTGCCGATCCACGTGGCGTCGCGGCCGCTCTGGCCGTCGCGGCCGGCCTGGCTGATGTCGTTGGGTGTCGGGTATCCCGCGCTGCCGAACGGGTGCCGGGCCGCGCGGTCCAGGATCTCCTGCCCGGCCTCGTGCTGCCGCCGCATCTCGCCGACCAGCGCGTCCGGATCGCTCTGGCCGTACCGGCTCCGCAGCGCCTCGATGTCTACAGTGGAGTCACCGGCCGCCCAGCGGGACACCTGCCGCGCGTCCGCCTCGACCCGCCGCATCTCGGCGCGCAGCCGGTCGAGCACGGCGTCGGCGCGGTGCTGGGTGTTCGGCGCCCAGTCGTAGCCGGCCCGAGCCCACGCGTAGCCGCCCACAGTGGACGCGGCGTGGATCTCGATGTGCGAGACGCCGGAGTAGCGGTACCAGTCCTCCATGAACCGGTTCCACTCGCCCGCGAAGCCCCGGCCCTGCACGCGCTCGTTGAGCCGCAGCGAGGTGTGCTCGACCCGGATGCCGCCGTCGTGGTCGCGGTGGAACACCCGCACGACCCGCCCCACGTAACCCAGCTCGGGGTCGACGATGTCGAGACGCACCGTCACGTCGTCGCGGTACACGCTCACCGCGTGCGGGTCGTCCAGGTCCATCCGCACGCGCATCCCGGCGAACTCCTGGCCGTCGAGCAGGCGCGCGAACTCCTCGCGCACCGCGCCCTCCCACCGCGCCACCTCCTCATCGGTCTGCGGGAGAAGCTCGTCCAGCGACGGCGGTCGCCCTTCGCGCCGCCAGGGCCGGTCATTCCAATGCCCGTCGTTCGCGCTCTCCGCGGTGGGCGCCGGCTCCGCTGTCCCACCATCCACATTGGGTACCGGCGCCAAGTCCTGCCCGCCGGACTCCGGCTGTGGTGGGGTCGGCGTGCTCGGTGCCGGCGGCGCCCAAGCGTGCGGCGGCGGCGTGGTGGTGGGCGGTGGCGGCGCCCACGGGCTCGGCGTGGGCGGCATCGTCGTGGGCGGCGTCGACCACGGGCTCGGCGCGGGCGGCATCGTGGTGGGCGGCGTAGACCACGGGCTCGGCGACGGCGGGTAGGTCGGCGGCGGCGGGTAGTGCGGTGCCGGAGCCGGCGGCGGTGGGGTCGCGTGGGCGGACGGCCGCGTGCCGAGACCGAAGAGGCGGCCGAGCCGCTCGAGCAGCCGCCGGCCGAAGCCCCTCGCCGCGCGGTCGGTGGCGGTGCGGCGCTGGATCGCGTCCGCGATCTCGTTCGCCAGGATCTGGTTGAGGTGGTGCGGCGGGGTGTTGCCGTCGACGCGGATGACGTGCGGGTCGTGCGGCGCTCCGGAGTGGACGGTCGAGCCGCCGTATCCGGCCTCGGTGCGGAAGTGGTGCACCCGCCCGTCGGCGAGCTCGACGCGCAGGTTGGGCCCGTCCGGCCGGACGTCGACGACCGGCCCGCCGCCGAGCTGCTGCGGCGTGAGCCAGGCGGCCGCGCCCCGTACCTGATCGGTGGTTACGCCGTAGGCGGCGTCGGCTCGGGCCAGATCTGGCCGCCCGTCAGCCGGCCCTCCCTCCTGGCCTCGCTGTACTCCGCCATCACCATGCGGATGGGCAGACTCGGGTGCGCCGTGACCACTCCCGTCAGGTCCACTATGTACGACCCATGGCCGACGTGCATCCCCTTGCTGCGTTGCTCCTCCGTCAGGGCCCGTTTCACCAGCCATCCGAACTCGAACGGATAGAGGGTCACCTCCGTGCCGCCCCCGATCAGGCGCTGGATCAGCTCCCGTGCCTGTTCCTCCGTGAGCTGCTGTTCCTGACTCATTAGGAGTTCCCCCACTGTCGGTTGGTGCCGGGCTTCCGGCCAGCTGGTCCGCCCGGATGTGCCAGAGCGTGTGCGTGTCGGCCATGAACCCGGCCGGCGGCGAGTCCCACGTACGGCCGCTCTGCGGGTCCCACCAGACCGGACCGCTCGCGCCCCGCGGGTACACGATCACGAACGCGTGCGCGTCTTCGCGCAGGACGTCGCCGTTCGCGTCGGTGCGCGGCTGCCCGGTGGCCGGGTCGATGTCGAGCCAGTCGGCGACGACGAGCGCGGAGGCGCCGGGCCCGGCCGCCGCGATCTGGGCGTGCAGGTCGGCGTACTGCTGGGACACGGCGGCGGCGCGGCCGGCGGGGTCGCCCGGCATGCCGGCCGGCGGGCCGACCCAGGTGTCGCCGAGCCAGACCTGCGCGCGCCGCAACCCGTCCGCCTCGCCGGAGTCGCGGTCGACGGAGCCGTCGGGGTTGACGTCCGCCCAACGCGGCGCGGAGACCTGCGGTTCACCGTAGAAAGTGGACAGCGCCGACAGCGAGCAGTCCAGGCAGTTGTTGCGCCGGCCGGGCACCGTGGGCCCGCCGTCGTTGACCATCTGGCCGTACGGGTGGCTGGACGGGTCGGCGAGCGTCGTGTACCCGGAGCCGTCGAAGAGCGCCCACTGGAGCTCGTGCTGGTAGTGCGGGCTCTCGATCGGCGCCAGGTTGGCCGGCCCGACAAGGCGGGTGCCGTCGAGCGCCGCCACACCCCGGGCCAACCCGCCCGGCTCGGTCCGCGGTCCTAGGGCTGCTGCGTCGGCCGTTTGAGGATCAGAAACGGGGTCTCGCCGATCCGCTGCATCTCCTCCTCGCTCGGCAGGTCCACCCCCAAGCTCTCCCGGGCGATCCGCTCCGCCGTCGAACGGTCCACTATCTCGAAGCGGTCGATCCAGTAGTACGTGAACGCCGTCATCGAGCGCACCCTCCTGCGGCGGTGTCTGGTCGGGTGTTACGGCGTTGGGGTTTCCGGCCTCGGCCAGACCTGCTGACCGGTCAGCCGGCCCTCCCGCCTCGCCTCGCTGTACTCCGCTATCACCAGGCGTACCGGCAGGCTCCGCTGGATCGTGACGACCCCAGTCCGGTCGATGATGTAGCTCCCCTGGCCGATGTGCATCCCCTGGGCTCGTTCCTCCTCCGAGAGGATCTCCGTCGCCACCCAGCCGAACTCGAACGGATGGATCGCCAGCCGGGCGCCCGTTCCCACCAGCCGGGTGATCAGTTCCCGTGCCTGGTCCTCGGAAATCTCCGGTTCCTGCTGCGTCATTGGGTGTTCCCCCGGTGCTCGTGGTGGAAGGCGTGGCCGGCGGGCCGGCGATGCCGTCGCCGCGCATCGACCACAAGGCGTGGGTGTTGGCCATGTAGTGGGCGGGCGGCGAGTCCCATGTCTGGCCGCTCTGCGGATCCCACCAGACCGGACCGCTCGCCCCCTGGGGGTACACGATGACGAAGGCGTGCCCACCCTGTGAGGTGACGTTGCCGTTGGCGTCGGTGATGAGCTGGCCGGTCGCCGGATCGGCGGCCAGCCAGTCGGCGCCCACGAGTGCCGCGGTGCCCGGGCCCGCGGCGGCGATCTGCGCGTGCAGGTCGGCGTACTGCTGGGCGACCGCCGCGGCGCGGCCGGCCGGGTCGCCCGGCATCGACGGGGACGGGCCGCCCTGCCAGCTGCCGCCGAGCCAGCTCGTGATGCGCTGGAAGCCGCCGTTTTCGCCCGTGGCGCGGTCGATCGAACCGTTCGGGAGCTGGTCGGGCCACCGCGGCGCGGACACCTGCGGCTCGCCGAAGAAGCTCGACAGCGCCGACAGCGCACAGTCGATGCAGTTGTTGCTCCGGCCCGGCATGCTCGGGCCACCGTCGTTGATCATCCCGCCGTACGGGTGCGTGGACGGGTCCGCGCCCACCGCGTATCCCGAGCCGGTGTCGAGCGCCTGCCGCAGGTCGGCCTGGAACCGCGGGTCCTCGATCGGCGCCAGCCGGGTCGGGCCGGTCGTGCGGGTCGTGTCCAGCGGCGGTACGCCCGGTGCCAGCCCGGCGAGGTCCTGCGGGCCGTCGGCTACTGGGTCGGCCGCTGGAACGTCATCGACGGGCCCTCGCCGATCCGCTGCATCTCCTCCTCGCTCGGCAGGTCCGCTCCCAGGCTCTCCCGGGCGATCCGCTCCGCCGTCGGCCGGTCCACGATCTTGAGCCGGTCCTCGTAGTCCGGATTCAGCGTGATCGCGCCCAGCGACGCCGTCGCCTCGGTCCAGGTCCGGTGGCGGTGACTCCAGCCGATGGCCACCAGGCGACGATCCGGGGCCAGGCTCCCCTCCGCCAGCAGGCCCACCGGTGGGGCCGCCGGGTCCCGGGGGTAGAGAGCTTGGTAGGTCCACGACGCGCTCATCGGTCTTGCCTTCCTGGTAAGCCTGCTCGACCGAATGGGGGGCGGGCGTTAGGGAGTCGGCTCCGGCCAGATCTGTCGGCCGGTCAGCCGGCCCTCCCTCTTCGCCTCGCTGTACTCCGCCATCAGGATCCGATCCGACAGGCTGGCCTGCACCGTCACCGTCCCATTCCGGTCGATGATGAACGCCCCCTGACCCACGTGCCTCCCCCGGTCGCGCTCCTCCTGCGTCAGTACCGCCGTCGCCAGCCACCCGGCCTCGAACGGACGCAGGATCACCTCCCTGCCCGTCCCGAGCAGCCGGGTGATCAGCTCCCGCGCCTCGTCCTCCGTTATCTCCGGCTCCTGCTCCGTCATTCGGCGCTCCCTGGGCGTCGGTGGTGGGGGTCGGGCCGGCCAGGCTGTCGCCCCGCATCGACCACAGCGTGTGGGTGTCGGCCATGTAGCTGGTCGGCGGCGCGTCCCACGTGCGGCCGCTCTGCGGATCCCACCACACCGGGCCGCTCGCGTTCCGCGGGTACACGATCACGAAAGCGTGCGACCGGCGCATGGTGACGTCGCCGTTCGCGTCGAGTTCCAGCTGGCCGGTCTGGTCGTAGGCCAGCCAGTCGACGACGACGAGCGCTGAGGCGCCGGGGCCGGCCGCCGCGATCTGGGCGTGCAGGTCGGCGTACTGCTGGGACACGGCCGCGGCGCGGCCGGTCGGGTCGCCGGGCATACCCGGCGGTGGGCCGTCCCATGAGCCGCCGAGCCAGTCTTCGGCGCGGTCGATCCCGTCGAGCTCACCCTGGACGACGTCGACGGTGCCGTCGGGCAGCACGTCCGGCCAGCGCGGCGCGGAGACCTGCGGGTCGCCGTAGAAGCTGGAGAGCGCGGCCAGCGCGGAGTCCAGGCAGTTGTTGCCCCGGCCGGGCACGGTGGGGCCGCCGTCGTTGACCATCTGGCCGTACGGATGGGTCGACGGGTCGGCACCCGACTCGTACCCGTCGCCGGTGTCGAGCGACTGCTCCAGGTCGCGCTGGAACCGCGGGTCCTCGATCGGCGCCAGATGGTCCGGGCCGGTCGTACGCGTCGTGTCCAGTGCCGGCACGCCCGGCGCCAGCTCGCCGGGGTCGGACCGCGGACCGACCTCTAGCTCGAGGTCCCCGTCGGACCCCACTTCCGGTGGTACTCCGTCGCTGCCCGCTCCGCGATCGCCAGCAGCTCCTCCTCGCTCGGCAGGTCCGCTCCCAGGGTCTCCCGGGCGATCCGTTCCGCCGTCGCCCGGTCCACTATCCGGATCCTGTCCTCCCAATCCGGATTGATCAGGATCGCGCCCAGCGAGGCCTGGGCCTCCGTCCAGTCCTCCTCCGAGTGATTCCACCCGACCACCCGGCGGGGCAGACCCGGGGCCGCCCGTCCCTCCGCCACCAGGCCCACCGGTGCCGTCGGGTCCCGGCGGCGGTAGAGACCGTAGTAGGTGAAGCGTTCGCTCATCGAGCTTGCCCTCCTGTGGCACGGTCGGATCGGCCGCGATCAGCTTCGGGTCGACGGGGAAGTCCGCCCGGCTCAGCCCATGATCCCGCACCTCGTCGGCGAATGTGCGGCCCTGGTCGGCGAGCCACGACTGGTAGTCGGCCCACGCCTCCGGATGGGTCGCGATCCACTTGGCGAAGCTTGTGTCCTTGGCGCTGGCCGCGTCGACCCCGCCCGGCACCGGGTCGGCGATCGCCTGGTTGGCCTGGAGGATGCGCAGGAACGCCCGCGCCCGCTCGTGGATCGGGTGCTCCTGCCCGGTGATCGGGTCTCGACCGTCCAGCCGGAAGATCTCGTAGTCGCGGTGGGTGAGCTTGCCGACGTCCCACGACTCGCCGGTCGGGAACTGGAGCTCGATCTTGTGCCCGTCGGGGTCGACCAACGTGATGTTGCGCCCGAAGAAGCGGTTGCCCGGCCGCCAGAAGCTCTTGTCCTGCGCCGGGTCGTACCGGTAGTTGTACGGCTCCGCCTGGAGCCGGTCGAGGGCGGCCTGGACGATCTCGGTGTACCGCGGGCCGTCGAGCACGCTCAGGGAGAAGCGCGCGAGGTCGTTGGCGCTGTCCTCCATGAAGGAGTCGAGCCCTTCCAGCTGACCCTCGGTGAGGAACTTGCGGGCCAACGAGGCGAGCTTCTTGACGTCGTGCTCGCCGTTGCCCTCGACCCGCACGCTGCCGTCGCCGAACTCGGCGCGCAGCGCGTCGGCCACCTCCGTGAGGTCGCTGCGCATCTGCTCGGCGACCGGCTCGGCCCGGGACAGGGCCCGTTCCATCTCGACCCGCTGCTGCTCCTTGAGCGCGTCGATGTACCGCTGCTCGATCTCCCGGGGGTCGGGCGTGCCGTCCTGCTCCAGCTCGAGCTCGTCGGGCGTGGAGTCGTCGGGTGTCGTGCTGTCGGGCGACGGCTCGACGAACCGGCCCGCGTTCGCGTCCCACTCGCCGACCACGCGGCTGCCGGCGTCGGTGACGTGCGTGATCCGGCCGCCCTCGTACACCACCCGGCTGCCGTCGCCCAGGTAGACCTCGATCTTCCCGATCTGGCCGAGTCGGACGTCGTTGGGGTCGGCCAGCATTCGGCCGAGGCGGGAGCGGAGCGAGTTGACCGCGTTGTCGTACGACAGCCCGCTGGCCCGGCCGTCGATCACGACGTCGCCGTGGTTCTGGCTGCCGTCCGGCTGCTCGCGGAACTTGTCCACGCCGTTCTTCAGCTGGTGGTCCATGGCGCGCCGGGTGTTTTCGCCGACCTCCTTGTACTCCACCGGCGTGCCAGGGTCTTCGGGCCCGGTGCGCTCCAGCGCCTCCATCGACTTGTAGCCGCTGTCGAACTCCGGATGCCGCGGCAGGCGCGTGACGTGCCGGCCCTCGTCGGCCCGCATGTTGGCGGTGTCGCGCTCTTTGGCGTCGAAACCCTCGATCGTGCCGTCGTGCGCGTCGGTGACGCCCTGCTGGTACTTGTCGCCCAGCGGCCCGGGCTGCTCCGGGTTGACGCCGTCGAAGTGCTCCGGCGGGACGTCCTGGCGGTGCGGGTCGTTCGGGTCGGGCGGTGTGCCCTGCTCGGCCTCGGGCGTGCTGTCCGGCTGGCTCGTACTGTCCGGCTGGCTCGTGGCGTCAGGCTGGCTGCCGTCCGGTTGTGCGCTCGGGTCGGGCGTGCCGGGGCGGTTCAGGTCGGGGAAGTTCGTCTGGGTCTGGTTCTGCCGCAGGGCGTCCAGGTCGATGCCGTGCGTGTCGGCGAGGCGCTGGGTGAGCGGCCCGACCAGGCCGCCGTCCTGGCGCTGCGCCGGGTCGGGGTGCGTCGACTCCGCGATCGCCGTGCGCGCCTGGCTGATGATCGTGTCCGGGTCGGTGGTCAGCACGCCGTCCGGGATCGCACTTTCCGGCACGCCGTACCGGCGCATCACCTCGTCCCGCAGCTGCTCGGGCGTCTGGCCGGCGATCTCGCGGTAGCCGTCGGAGTTGGGGATACGCGGGTCGCTGGTGGGGTCGGGCGAGCGGTGCCCGGCCAGCCCGCGCAGAAACTCCTGCTGCACCGTGAACGCCTGGAACTCCCGCTCCAGCCGCAGCTGGTTTCGCGCCTCGGCCCGCAGGTGTGGCGGGACGTTCGCGTTGACCGCCCGCGCGAGGAGCGCGTTGTTGGGCTGCAACGCGTGCATCCCCTCGTGCACCATCGTCGTCGCGATAGCGCTGAGCGAACGCGGGTCGCCGGACAGCGTCGACGGGTTGATGAACATCGTGCCCAGCGTCGGGTGGTAGAAGCCCCGCGGCTGCCGCACGGTCACCTGGTCGACGAGGGTCGGGGTGACCGCGTTCGCCGGCAGGATCGCGTTCAGCGACGCCATGTCCATCGGCACCGTACGGTCGAAGAGCCGCGCGGCGTGCGCCTCGAACTCCGGCCCCAGCACGTCACCGATCTTCGCGATCGCGATCGCCTGCGAGATCGGGTCGAACCGCCCGGTGGTCGGGTCGATGCTCGCGGCCCGGTTGGCCATCTCGACGGAGTTGAGCGGGTCGACGCCGTCGAGGTCGCGCCAGCCCGGGTCGGCGTGCTGCCCACCGCGGTCGAAGTCACGCCAGTCGCGGTAGTTGTCCGCGTACGAGTTGACCGCCCGGCTCAGGTCGCGTACCTGCTGCACCAGGTCGCCCATCTCGCCGGTGGTGCGGGCCGTGTCCGCGGTGGCCTGGAGGCGGTTGGCCTGCTGGCGGATGTTTTCCAGGTCGGCCAGGCGGGTGGCCACCGCGTCCGGCGAGTAGCGAGCCAGCAGGTTGTCGCGGGCCCGGTCGACGAGCTCGTTCACCTGGCGCGGCAGGTCGGCGCCGGTCCGCGTGACGTTCGGCGAGAAGTTGGCCGTGGGGACCAGCTCCGGGTCGATCGCCGAGTCACCCTCGGGAGTCCCGTCACCCTCGGGGGTACCGTCGCCCCCGTCGGGCGGCGTCGGCCCATCCGGCGTGGGACCGTCCGGGCCGCCCACGTCGGTGCGCGGCCCGTCCATTGTGGAACCATCCATGCGCAGCCCGCCCGGTGTGCCCGGCCCGACCGGCACCGGCGTAGGCGCGGTGGGCGTGCCGGGCGTAGGCGTGCCCGGCGTCGGCGTGCCGGGAGCCGGGGTGGCCGGAGTCGGCGTGGGCGTGCTCGGTGTCGGCGTGCCAGGTGTCGGCGTGCTCGGTGTAGGCGAACCGGGCGTGGGCGAACTGGGTGTCGGTGTTCCCGGTGTGGGCGTGCCGGGCGTGGGCGTGCTTGGTGTAGGCGTGCCAGGCGTGGGCGTGCTCGGTGTCCCCGGCGTGGGCGTGCTCGGTGTCCCCGGCGTGGGTGTGCTCGGTGTAGGACCGCCGGGGAAAGGCGAATCCGGTGTCGGTCCGTCGGGCGTCGGCCCATCCGGGAACGGCGATGGTCCGCCTGGCGTCGGCCCACTCGGCGTAGGCCCGCCCGGTGTCGGCCCACCCGGTGTCGGCGCGCCCGGTGTCGGCGCGCCCGGCGTGGGTCCACTCGGCGTGGGACCACCTGGTGTCGGGGCGCCGGGCGACGGGGAACTCGGCGTCGGGGTGAGCGGCGTGCCGGGAGTGGGACCGCTGGGTGGCGGCGAACTGGGGGTCGGTGTGAGCGGCGAAGCGCCGGGCGTGGGCGTCCCCGGCGTCGGCGCTCCCGGCGTCGGGCCGCCCGGGAATGGCCCACCCGGCGACGTCGGCGTGAGTGGCGGTGCCAGCGTGCCGGCCCGCATCTCCTCCAGCCTCCCGGCGATGGCCTCCTGGCTCATCGGGCTGCGGTTGCCGCTGCTGTCGACGTTCGTGAAGTTGCTCTCCAGGAACGACTGAAGCCGCCGCCCGTAGTCGTTGAGGTTGTCCGGGTTGGTGTTGAGCGCGTGCTGCACCATGTCGGGCGTCAGTAGCGGCGCGGTCTGCCCGTTGGTGCCGTTGGCGCCGTCGCCGCCCTCGCCACGCGGCCCGAACATCTCGCCCACGCCGCGCGCGTAGTCGGCGCTGACCCGTTGCTCGATCCGCTTGCGCCACTCGTACCACTTGGGCTCTTCACGCCGGGGGGCGCCGTCGCCGGCGGGCTGCGCACCATCCTGGCGTCCGGCGCCGTCGGTGCGGCCAGCGGCGCCGTCCGAGCGGCCCGGCGAGGAGGCGTCGGGCTGGGTGGCCGGCGGGATGGCCGCGGTGCCGTCGCCGTCACCGTCGGATCCACCGTCGGACGCGTTGCTGTCGGGCTGCCCGGACCGCGCGGCGGGATCTCCCGTGCCGGTGGTGCCGTCGCCGGTGGTGGTGCCGTCAGGCGTCGCCGGACCGTCCGCGGTCGGCGTGGACCCGTCGGGCTGCGGGGTGCCGTCTCCGGTGACGTTCGGCGCGGCGGTCGCGGGCGGTGTAGCACCGTCCGAAGTGGAGCTGTCCGGAGTCGCGGACCCGTCGGCGGTCGGCGCGGGCGGCGAGGACGAGGGCGGTGTCGACGTCGTAGCACCATCCCCAGTAGACGGTACGGACGTGCCGGGAGTGCCGGCATCGGGCGTAACCGGCGTGGACGTGCCGGGCGTCCCCGCGTCGGGCGTAGCCGGCGTCGACGTGCCGGGCGTCCCCGCGTCGGGCGTGACCGGAGTGGGCGTGCCGGGCGTCCCGGCATCCGGTGTGGCCGGAGTGGGTGTCCCACCGTCCGGTGTGGCCGGAATGCCACCGTCCGGTGTCGCCGGTACCGGCGTGCCCGGTGTGGGCCGCCCGCCGTCCGGCGTGCCGGTCTGCGTCGTGCCGTCGCCCGTCGACCCGTCGGCCGGCCGTCCGTCGCCGGGTGTGCCGGTCTGCGTGGTCCCATCGCCGGTAGCGGGCGGCGCCGTCGTCGTGGTGCCGCCACCGCGCTGCCCGCCCGTGGAAGAGCCCGAGGACGAGCCCGAGGACGAGCCTGAGGAAGACCCCGAGGAGGAGGTCGAGGTAGACGAGGACGTCGACCCACCGGTCCGCCCCGAGCCGGAAGACGAACTCGACGAGCCGGACTGCCCGGTCGAGCCGGTGGACCCGGTCGAGCCCGTAGACCCCGTGGATCCCGTCTGCCCGGGCAGGCCGCCCGGCAGCCCTGCCGGGTTGTTCGCGTTGCCGCGGCCGAGGTCGCCGAGGTTGTTGTTCTGACCGCTGTTTTGCCCCAGGTTGGCCGGCGCGTTGTCGCCCTGGTTGCCGAAGAGGTCGCCCGCGCCCTGGTTGAGCGCCGGCGTCACGACGTCTGGCCGGCGGCGCCCGCCCGGCTCGCTCAGGATCTCGCCCAGGAGCGCGGCCGGCGTGACCGAGTCCCAGGCGTTGTCGAGCGTCATTCCACTGTAGACACCGTTGCGCTGGGCCCACTCCGTCAGGCCCATCGCGTCGATCAGGCGGTCGCGGCCGATCTGGAGGAAGTTGTCGGCGACCTGGCCGGCGCCGAACGCGACCGCCTCGGTGACCCGGCTGTGGATGCCGAACATCAGCGGGCCGCCGATCGCGCCGGCGATGAAGCTGTCGACGAGCTCCATGCCGAAGCGGCCGGCCCACCCTTCGGTGAACGGGTCGTGTCCCTCGAGGGCCTGGATCAGCAGGATCCCGCCCTTCATGGCGCCCATGAAGCCGGCGTACGCGAGGCCGCCGCGCAGCGCGGCCATGCCGACGCCGCGGATTCCACTTTGGATGAAGCGCCGGACGCCCGCCCTGATGGTCTCCTGGAAGAGCTTGCGCAGCAGCTCGCGGGCGATGGTGTAGATGGTGGCGCGGCCGGTCGCGATCGCGGCCGCGCCCGCCGCGGCGCCGATGCCGGTCCAGGCGGTGATGATGGCCTGGATGAGCGCCACCGCCATCATCACGAGCGTGATGACGGCCATCCACTTCATGCTCTCGATCTCGAGCGCCTTGCCGTGGACGAGCTGCTGCATCGAGCCGAGCGCCTCGGCCATGCTCGACGTCTCGTCCATGTAGCCCTGAAGGCTCTCGCGCACGAGCTGGGCGGCGCCGTCGCCCTGCCACACCGAGAGGTCCTGGATGTAGTCCATGACCTCTTCGAGGTGGGCCGCGTAGAGCTCGGTGGCCGACTGGTAGGAGTCGGCCAGGTCGAAGAGACGATCGTGGCGGGCCTCCGGCCACTGCGTGATCATCTCGAGGAAGTCGCCGAGGACCGGAATCCACTCGTTGATTTTGATGAAGCACTGCCGTACCGCCTCTAGCGCGGCATCGGCGGCGTCCTCAGCGGCGTTTCCGGACATCTGGCCCTCCCCCCGGCAGGCTCAGCCGACCCGGTACGGGCGCTCGACGCCTCGGGCCAGGTAGCGGCGCGCCCAGGAGGCCGGCCGGCCGCCACCGCCCACGACCGTCCACTGGAGAACGTCCACAGCGGACTTCGTCTCGGTGAGGAAGTAGTGCGCCGAGCAGAAGTGCAGCTCTACGCCACCGGCGGCCGGGCGGACGGCGGGGGCGGAGACCAGCGACGGATCCACCCACTCGTACTCGGCGGCGAACTCGCCCGGGTCGCGCACCAGCACGCCGGCGCGGTGATCGCCGGTGGCGGCGAACGGCAGCACCGTGGGCCGGTCGACCTGCTCCCCCGAGTACAGCTCGGCGAGCAGCTCGGCGTACGCGAGCGGCTCGAGGTCGGCGCCGAGCCGCCGGCCCAGCTCGCGGATCGTCGCGGTCTCGTTGAGGAACAGGTCCTGGTCGCCGACGAAAAGCAGCCCGTACGTGATCGCGAAGTTGTCCATGAGCATGTCGCCGACCACGCGCACCGCGGCGTCGACCCACGGCGCCTGACCGATCAGCCAGTCAGCCGCGCGCGCCTCGTATGCGTAGTCGGCGGCCGCGAACGTCGACGCTTCCGGCCAGTCGCGCCGCTCCTCGACCGGCGTGCCCGGCTCAAGCGCGTGCCGCCGCATAGCCGCGACCACCCGATCCCAGTCCACCACGTCCTCCCCGTCCACCGTCACGCCGGCACGCGCGCGCGCAACGCCGCCACCAGATCGAGCACCAGCGCGCCGAGCGGCTTGGGCCCGGCCGCGACCGACGCCCGGCCGGTCAGCTCTTCGATCGCGCCCGGCGCACCGTCGCGGCGGGCGGCGTGCGCGGTGCCGACCACCTCGTCACCCACCACCCGCACGTCGAACGACACCGTGCGGCGGAGGAACTCGTCGGTCGGCAGCCGCACCGCGGCGGCGAGCCGGGCCAGCACCTCGTCGCGCTCGTCGCGCTCCGGCCGGTCACGGGTGTCGAGCGCGGCGGCGAGCACCAGCCCGACACAGGCGGCGCCGACCGAGGTGCGGGCCGAGGCGACCGGGCTCAGCCACCGCGTGCCGAACACGGGCACGAACTGGAGCAGCCCGTCGGTCTCGCAGACCGTGACCGCGCCCGAGCCCACCCGCCAGGCGGGCGCGGGTGAGCGGGCGGCACTCAGCGCCGGCTCGCGCCACAGCGGCCGGCCGCCCTCCTCCGCGGACGTGCCGGGCGAGAACTCGCGCACCCCCCGCCTGGGCAGGTAGTCGGCGAAGACGTGACTGTCGTCGCCGTACGCCATCGGGAGCTCGAGGCGGGTCAGGCGGTCGAAGATGGCGCGGCCGAGGCGCTCGCGCGGCCCGCGGAACTCCACGCCGATCTCGAACTCGTACGGCTCGTACGCCGTGCCCTCCGATACGCCCGGGTCACCGTCACGCCCGAGGTCGGTGAGATCCACGTTGAGGTGTGCCCAACCGTCGGCGCCGATCAGCGGCAGGGCGTCGACGGGCAGCACGAACCCGCTCCCGTTGTAGAAGTACCCCCGCAGGTCGAGCGCCTCCGCCACCCGATGGGCGAGCTCCTGACTCGACCCGGCGTACTTCACGTAGATCTCGACGGTGTCGGCCATCGACTAGGTGGTCGCCCGGTTGATGTCGTCACGGTTTTCGGTGTCGACGCCCTGGTACTCCGTCATCGCCATGACCGTCTTGTCGCCACCCGTGATCAGGCCCTCGCCGGCGCGGTTGAGCCCGTCGTCGACGGCGTCGCGCAGCGAGCCCTCGCTCCCCTCGGGCACGACGTTGTAGGTCTGCTCGAAGGCCTGGCCGTACGAGTCGTTGCCCCAGGGGCGCTCGGCGTTGACCGCGTTGATGTCGCCGAGGATGCCCTGCGCCTGTGACTGGAACGACGTGCCGATCGACCGCAGGATCGCACCGGTGCCGGCGACCTCGTTGGGGTCGTCCTGGATGTCAAGGTAGGAACCCATGGCCGTCCTCCTCGTTCTTCTTCAACGCCTTTGGCAGGTCGGCGTCGTGACTTTCCATCAATACGTCGAAATCAGTCTTACCGATCAGACCCATTCCACGATCTTTGGGCATGACCTTCTCGACGATTTCCTTCGTCTGTTTGTTGGCGTCTTCGACCGCCGCGCGCACCGTGGACATGATCGACGCGGCCAATGCCTTGGAATTGGGCGTGCGGTAGACGCGGGGGTCGATCTCGAGCTCGATGAGCTGCCCGCGCGGGCCGACCACAGCCTTGATCAGCCGGTCGTCGGACCACGCCGTGCCAGTGATCTCCATGATCTGCTGCCGCGTCTGCGCCGCGTTTTCGATGGTCTGCTGGAGGTCGTCAATCACGCCGCGAATCGCCGACCATTGCGGTCGCTCCATGCACTCCACCTCCCCCTAGGCCCTCCGACCTGCTCCGACAATAGATGATCCACGCATCGATCGGGTATCAGCCCTCACCCCGCAACGCCCCGCCGATGCCGCCCGGCGGGAGCTGGATCGGCGGCGGATCGTCGCCCGGCTCGACCTCCCGAAACGGCGAGATCGGGGGCGGGGGCGGGGGCGGTGGCTGATCCGGGTCACCGCCGAGGCGCCGCCGCACCAACTGCTCCGCGTACGCCACCAACTGCCGCACCCGCTCCCCCGGCAGCGTGATGCCGATCGGCGAGCCCGGGTTGACCGCGAGGCGGTGGTCGTCGCCGGGCCACTGGCGCATCACCGAGATGAAGTCCAGCGTTACCACCGGGATGTCCAGGTCGCGCCCGCCCAGGCACTCCTCGTAGCGGTCGACCGACGTGAAGACCGGCACGACGAGCACGCCGTCCATCTCCAGCGCCTGGGTCGGCACGATCACCTGGGCGGTGACCAGCACGTCGAGCAGCACCTCGGCGTCCGGGGCGACGAGCGCGTCCCGCAGCAGCCGCTCCACCTCGTTGGCCGGGGTGAAATCGCGCATCGTCCGCTGGGTGGGCACCAGCTCGGGCACGTCTTCGGGCTTGACCAGCACGCCGATCGGGGTGACCGGATTGATCGCGAGGCCCCACCCGTCCGGCGTGCCGGAGACCACCTCGGTGAGGGTGGTCGCCCGCCAGCCGTCCGCCGGCACCGCCCGGTACATGGCCTCGGGCGACGTGAAGACCAGCAGGTAGGGCACCCCGTCGCGCTCGCGGGTGAGCAGCCGCTGCCGGCCCGGCTGGGCGTCGGGCTCGTCCCGGAAGCCGGGCACCACGAGCGGCGCGACCGCGAGGATGCTCATCACCGCGTCGATGTCGCCGTCGCCCACCACCTGCTGGAGGCGCCGCTCGACGTCGTTGGCCGGCGCCCACGCGCTGGCGCTCGCGTCGCCCGGCACCGGTCCGCCGTCGTCAGGGCCCGCGGCCTCGTCACTGCCCGCACTCCCGCTCATCCAGGTCTCACTTCGCCTCAAACATCGCGGCCACCGGGTCGCGGCCGGCCTTCGCCGGTGGCTGCCAGGGCGCCTTCATCTTCGCCGGCAGCCCGGCGCCGACGAGGCCGTCGCGGACGTGGGTCACCCGTGCCGCCCACCGGCCGGCCAGGTCGACGAGCGCCGCCGGTGGCCGCACCAGCCGGGCCCAGAGGTCGTCGAGGCTGTCGGCGCACCGCGCGAGCAGATGAGCGCAGACCTCCTCCGCCCCGAAGGACTCGCGGTCGCGCGGGTCGTCGTCGTCGAGGTACCAGACCGAATCCAGGTCGTCGCCGGATGCCTTGACCGCCAGCAGGCCGCCCTGCACGTATCCGATGGGCAGGAAGTCGACGGTCAGCCGGTCGCGCACCCAATCACCCACATAGGACAGATCCTGGTGCCGGTCGTCGCGAGCGATGCCGAAGAGCGGCTGGTCGGCCACGAAGCCGTAAGGCGGGAGCACCGCGGCCGCCGCCGGGCCGGCACCGTTGGTCTCGGCGAGGAATCGGCGGTACACCGGCGGCAGCGGCCACCCCAGCGCGCGCTCCAGCAGATCCAGCAACTCATCGGGTACCGCGTCGCCGGCGGCCCGGCCGGCGGACACCGGCTCGGCGTCGGCGCGCAACCCCCGCCCGTTCGCCGGCAGCTGGCGCACCCCGCCCGCGTGGCGAAACGACGCGTGCAGCTCGATCGGCACCAGCGCGAGCAGCCGCGCGGCGTCCGGCGTGCCGACGTGGGCCCAGCACCAGCCGGCCGGCGTCGGCACCGCGCCGTCTCGCTCGCGGCCAACCGTGCCGGCCGCCGCCGTCACCGGCCACAGTGGATCGCCGTCCGACTCGCCGGCGATCCGGGCCATCGCCGCGTTGGCCGCCAACACGTCCAGGATCCGTTGCTCCTCCAGCGTCAGCGCCGGGTCGGGCGGCGGCAGCTCCACCACCGCGCGGGCGCACAACGGCCAGTCGGGAAAGCCGTGCGGCGTCATGAGCACGCCCTGCCGGTAGCGCACCTGGAGAATCGGCGAACCCGGGTGGATCACGCTCATCGCGAGGCGCGCGCCAGGGGCCAGGTCACCGGGGTCGGCGGTCATGGCGCCAACTTCGCGTAGGTCCCCTCGGCGACGCGGGCCAGCCGCTCCGGCACTCCTTGGGGAAGGTCGTTGTCGCCGACGCTCGCGACCCGCAGCTCCAGCACCAGGTTGCCGTGGTAGGAGGTCAGTTTGACCTCGTGCCCGTCGGTGACGAAGAAGGCCGCGGCGCCGGCGCCCGGGATGTCGGTGGGCGCGCCGCCCTGGCTCGTGCCCCGCGCGGTCTCCAGGTAGAGGCGCGCCTGCTGCTCGGTGCGGAGCAGCTCGGCGTCGATGCTCACGCTGACGCTCACCGAGGACGACCGCCGCGAGGTGGCGCAGAGCCGCGGCGAGTCGGCTATCGGCTTGCCGCTGACGGTCGGAAACAGCTCGGCGAGCGGGGCCTGGTCGGCGACGCCGCACAGGTTGCCGCCGAGCGCGTACACCGGACCGGCCGCGGCCGCCGACGCCGAGGGCGGCGCGGACGTCGCCCGCGGGCTCGGCTCGGAGTCGCCGCCGCATCCGGCGGCGACCGTGACGACCGCGAGGGCGAGCCCTCGCACCACCCAGCGGGTCATGCGCCGAGGGTCGGCTTGGGCTCGGACTGCGCGCTGACGGTCCGCTGCTGCGGTGCGCTGTCGAGCACGCCGCCACCGGGCGTTTCGACGGTCCACGCCGCCTCGCGGTCGAGCAGCGCGCGGATGCGGTCGAACTCTTCGTCCACATTGGCCTGTGCCTGCGTCTCCGCCTGGCTGGACATGCGTCGCGAACCGATCTGACCCTCGACGCCGAGCCCGCTGCCCGCGGTGCGCCTGCCCCGCATCACGCCGGTCGGCGGCTCCGGCGGGTGCGCGCCGGTGACCGGCCGGGCCCGCCCCACGACCGGGCTGGTGGTGGGCGGTGGCGGCGGCGCCAGTGGGTTGAGCGGGGCACCGGGCACCTCCGGCTGCGCCGGCCGCCGGGTGGTCGGCGTCGACGGCACGTTGCTGGCCGGCCGCTGGGGTCGGCTGAACACCGGCGGCATCGCGTCGGGCCGCGACGGCGTCGACGGACCGCCCTGTCCGGGGGCACCGGGCACGGCCGGTGTGCCGCGGCGCGGACCGCCGCGGGTGCCGGGCGGAGCGGGCGTGTTGGTACGCGGGTTGCGCAGCACCGGCGAGGCCGGGGTGCTGGGCGGGCCGCCGAACTGGTTGCTCTCCACGCCTCCGCGCGGCGCGTCCGGCGTGGCCGAGGAGGGATCGCCGGGGCGACCGCCACCCTTGCCCTGCGGCGTCATCGGAGTGTTTTGCCCACCGCCGGGCCGCTTGAGCTGCGGCGGCGGTGGCGCTCCGCCGGGGCGCTGGCCCTGCGGCATGCCGCCGGGGGGCAGGCCCTCCGCGGCGGGCGGCGTCAGCGCGCTGGACCGCAGCACGCCGGGCCCGCTCCCGCTGGGCAGGTTTTTGAGCAGGCCCTGGCCGGGTGGCGTCGGCACCGGGCCGGGCTGGCGCAGCCCTCCCGGGTTGGGAAGGTTGCTCGTGTTGACCGCCGGCGGTGCGATGACCGGCGGCAGGACCGGCGGTGTGACGGTCGGCGTCGTGATGTTGGGGTCGACGGCGGCCGGCTTTTCGAAGTCGGATACGTCCGGCGTGTCGATGTCGGGCGTGGTGATGTTCGGATCGGTGATCTGCGCTTCGACCGTCGGCTTGTTGATGACCGGCGGCTGGATGTTCGGCTGGGTGATGTTCGGGTTGCCGACGTTGGGTGTGGTGATATTCGGGCTGCCGATGTTGGGTGCGCCGAACTGGTTCATCATGTAGCGCTGGATGAATGCCGGGTTGGGCACCACCGCGTCGGTCGGTCCTTCGTAGACGGTCGCCCGGCCGCCCGCGAGATCCTCCCGCATGACCCGGTAGTAGTCCTGGGCCATGTTGTACTGGATCGCCTGCGCCCGCTCGTTGAACTCCGTCGCCTTCAGCCGCAGCTGGGTGATGTACTCGTCTTCGAAGCCGGCGTCCTTGACCTCCTGCTCGGTCGACACGCCGTACCGCTCGCGCTCTTCACGGGCGAAGGTGAGCATCTCGCTCTTGTACTCGTTGTAGAGCGTCTCCATCTCGGCCTGGCGGCCTTCGACGACGACGGCGAGCGCCAGCAGGCCGAGCCAGTTGTCGATCGCGGCCTGCTCCCAGTCGTCGATCGACTTGATCGTGGCACCCGGGCCGCGGGCCAGGAACGCGTCCGCGCCGGCGCCGGTCCAGCCGCCCTTGCCGTCCTTGCCTTCCTTCAGCTTGGTGGCGGCGTCGAGCACGCGCGTGCGGGCGTCGTCGAGGACGAGGTTGACCTCCCACCACTGCTGGGCGAGCTGGCGGATGACGACCGGGTCCTGCGCCCTGATCCGCTTACGGATCTTTTCGATGGTCTCCGCGGCCCAGGCCCGGTCGAGCTCCTCGTTCCAGTCGTCGTTGTCGACGGACTGGAAGTTGAACGTCGGATCGGGGTAGGGCGAGGTGTTTTGCGGCGGCGTGTAGTGGGTGATGTCTTCGCCCATGCGCCGCGCCATCCGGCGGTTGTCCTGCAACTGCTGGTTGGTCGCCGTGGAGTAGTCGAAGTAGTCCTCTTCGCCAGCCATGACCCGTCCTCAGTACCCCTGGCCGTAGTCACCGACGAACTGGTCGGTGCCGTGGCTGTCCAGGTTTTCCTCGGCCGTCTCGACCGGGCCGCGGTCTTCGTCCACCCGATGCTCGCCGCGCTCGACCGTCGTCGTGTTGGTGGTCTCGGGGCCCTGCTTGCCGTCGGTGGTCGTGGAGCTCGTGTTGGAGACCGTGATGTCTCCGTCGGGCGCCTCCGCCGTGGTAGTGCTGGACGTGCGGTTGTTGCGCTCGTCGCCGGTGGTCGACGTCGTGGTCGTGTAGTTGTACCCCATGTGGTTGGAGTAGGTCCGCTCGGTCACCGTCGAGATCACGTTGCCGTTCTTGTCGGTGATCGTCGTGGTGGTCACGATCACGTCGCTCGTGTTGTGTCCACCGGCCTCGGTGCGCGAGGTGATGTGCTTGGACGAGCCGTCCGGGAACGTGTAGATCGTGCCGTACGGGTAGGACAGCGGCTTGGCCAGGGAGTTGTCACTGGTCAGCGCCATCGCGTTTTGGCCGTTCTCCTGGGCCAGGTCGTAGAACGTCTTCACGTCGCCGCCGCGGAAGCCCTCGGGCCCGCGGGCGTTGGGATCGGTGAAGGCGAAGCCGATGTCGTTGACGGTCGCGCCGTTTTCGTTGTCGGCGTTTTCGTAGATCTCCGCCACCACCACCGCCGCCGAGCCGACGTTGCGCACACCCTCGTGGAGGTCGGTCATGAACATCTGGAACTCGGCGAGCCGGCCGGACATCGTGCGGGCGGCCATCGCGCCCTCGGGGAAGACACCCGCGTCACCGCCGGGCTGGTTGAGCCCTGTCGCGATCATCATGGACATCTCGCCCATCGCGGTGCCGGCGGCTGTGCCGATCTCGCCGGAGAGCATGCTCATCTCTTGGTAGTAGCTCACCAAGTCGGTGACCTCGACATTGACCTTGCCGCCGAACGAGTCGTAGTCGGTCGGCGAGCTGCCTTCGAGATCCTCTCTCGGAATACCCACGGTGCCTCCCCCGGTTGGTGAGCGGAACTAGCGCAGATAGCCGGTCCCGGCGAAGGCGACGCCCTCGCCGGGACCCACCGGCGTCTGACGGGTCAGAACCCGGCGGAGATCCGGTTGTCGACTTCCTGCATGCGTTCGGCCGAGCCGCCCACGGCGGTGCCGAGGCGCATCAGCGCGCCCTTGATCTCGTCGGCGCCCTGGTTCCACTGCTGCTGGGCGGCGTCGCACGCCTGGCCCGCGGCACCCTGCCAGTCGGCTGCCAGGAGCGTCTTGAAGTCGTTGTACAGATCGCCGAGCTCGACGTCCATGTTTCCGCAGAACGTGCCGATCGCGGTGGACACGTCCGCGATGGCGCCGAAGTTGTAAGTGATCGGGATGTCAGTCATCGTGATTTCGCCTCTCGACTAGGGGTGGACGTCAGCCGCGCAGGGCCGAGATGACGGCGCCGTCGCCGGTGGCGGCGGCCGCGTTGCGGATCGTCGAGGCGGCGTCGTCATCCTGCACGCCGAACTCCGTCGAGGCGTTGCTGATCTTGCCGGACAGCTCGTCGAGGGCGTTGAGAATCTTCGTCATGCCCTCGTTCAGCTCGTGCGACGCCCCCTGTAGCGCGTTGTTGGCCGAACCGCTCATGCCCTTGCCGCTCAGATCGGTCACCCGGTCGAGCAGCTGCGCCATGCCCGTGGCCAGACGCTCGCGCACATCCTGACAACGCGTGGCCATCTGATTGAGCTGCGCCTGTGTCGCGTGCACATTTCCCATGCCGGGAGTTGCTGTCAAGGTGGACTCACCCCGCTCCTCTGTTGTGCCCCCCGCCCAGGGGAGCCTCCCCTTGGGACGCATGGATGACCATGCGCCAAACTCTCGCGACCCGAAGGTAACGCCATTTGTCCACTCGGACCAGCCCGGGGCCGACATGTGCCGGTTTTGCCGGCAAGATCCCTACCGATCAGAGCGTCCCTCATGTTGAGCCAGCTCACGGCTGTGAGATGGCTCAACCAATACGAGGGACGCTCCGGTCCGGTTCAGTCGAATTTCGGCGCGCGCTGCCGCGAGCGCCGCGCGCTCAGAGGACCAACTGGCCACCTTCGTGGTCGATCAGGTCGGCCTCCTCGTCGTCGAGCCACACGCCACCCGTCGCCAGGTACCGGAAGCGGTAGCGGCCCGGCTCCAGCTTGACCGTGACGGTGCGGGTGCCGTCCTTGCGCGGCACCAACTCGTGGCGGCCCGGCTCCCATTCGTTGAAGCAGCCGACGACGCTCACGGCACCGGCGGGTGCGTCCTTCGGAAGGCAGAACGTCACCCGCGTCTTCGTACCGAACAGTTTGTTTCTCTTGATCACCTTGCTCCTCCGAGGCACGGAATGGTCGGGGCTTGGTTCGAGCTTTGCCCCAGCGCCCGCCGCCGGGTGGAAGCGACACACCGTGTTTTCCCGGCGACGTGGCAGGATCGGGCCATGGAGCCGCACGTCGCGTCCTTCGCCGACCTCGACACACGCACGCTGTACGACCTGCTCCGGCTCCGCGTCGACGTGTTCGTGGTGGAGCAGAAATGCGCCTACCCGGAGCTCGACGGGCGCGACACCGAGCCGGAGACGCGCCACATGTGGCTTTCCCGCGACGGTGCGCCGGTGGCATACCTGCGGATCCTCGCCGAGCCCGGCGGCGGCGCGCGGATCGGGCGGGTCGTGGTGAGCCCGTCCGAGCGCGGCACCGGCGCGTCCGGCCGCCTGATGGCGGCCGCCCTCGAAGAGATCGGCGACCGCCCGAGCGTGCTCGACGCCCAGGCCCACCTGGTGCGGCTGTACGAGCGCTACGGCTACGCGGTGACCGGGCCCGAGTTCATGGAAGACGGCATCCCGCACGTGCCGATGGCCCGCCCCTGAGTCAGGGCAGGGCGGCGACGATCTCCGGCACCGAGCGGCGCCGCCCGGTGTAGAAAGGCACCTCCTCGCGCACGTGCCGCCGCGCCCGCGAAGCGCGCAGGTCGCGCATCAGGTCGACGATGCGGTGCAGCTCGTCCGCCTCGAAAGCCAACATCCACTCGTAGTCGCCGAGCGCGAACGAAGCCACCGTGTTCGCACGCACGTCGGGATAGCCGCGCGCCTGCCGCCCGTGCTCGGCGAGCATGTCGCGCCGCTCCTCGTCGGGCAACAGATACCACTCGTAGGAACGCACGAACGGATACACACACACATACGCTTTCGCCTCCTCGCCGGCCAGAAACGCCGGGAGGTGACTCTTGTTGAACTCGGCCGGCCGGTGCAGCGCCATCTGCGACCACACCGGAGCGAGGTGCCGGCCGAGAGTGGTGCGGCGGAGCAGCCCGTACGCCTCCTGGAGCGCGTCGGCCGTCGGCGCGTGCCACCACACCATCACGTCGGCGTCGGCGCGGAGGGCGGACACGTCGTAGGTGCCGCGCACCACCACGTCCTTCGCGGCCAGCTGCTCGAAGAGCGACTCCACCTCGCCGGCCAGCGGGTCGCGCAGCGCCGGCAGCGGCCCGGTGGCCCGGAAGACCGACCACATCGTGTATCGGATGGTGGCGTTGAGCTCCTTGATGCGCGCCGCGTTGGATTGCTCGCTCATGACAGTCCTTTCAATACGTCGTCGGCCGCCGTCTCGCCGGAGCGCACGCAGGCCGGGATGCCGACACCGTCGTAGCCGGCGCCGGCGAGAGCCACCGTCGGGGGCAGGGTCGCGCGCAGCGCAGCCACCCGCTCCACGTGCCCCACCGGGTACTGCGGCAGCGCACCACCCCACCGCCGCACCCCCGCGCCGACCGGCTCGGGCAGGCCGGTGCCCACCAAAGTAGACAGTTCGGCGTGGACGGTGCGGACCAGCTCGGGGTCGCCGATGTGCAGCTGGTGCTCCTCGCCGTACCGCCCAACGGACGCCCGCACCAGCGCCACCCCGTCGTCGCGGCGGAGGTGCGCCCACTTGGTGGAGAAGAACGTGGCGGCCTTGACCAGCGTGCCCTCGCCCGCCGGCACGAGAAAGCCGGAGAGGCCGGGCAGCTGCGGCGCGGGCAGGGCGAGCGTCACAAGTGCCACGCTCGCGTAGTCGAGCAACGGCTCGGCGCCCAGCAGCCGTGCCGCCGCGCGCGCCGGCAGCGCCAGCACCACCGCGTCCACAGTGTCCGGCCCGACCCGCCACCCGCCGGGCACCCGGGCCAGCTCGCGTACCGGCGCGCCGAGCCGGATCTCCGCGCCGGACGCCTCGGCCACCGCCGCCGCCAGCCGGCTCACGCCGCCGACGACCGTGGCGAAGACGGGCGTGCCCGGCGGTCGCGGCGCGGCGGCCAGCGCGGACCGCACCGCACCGGTCAGCGTGTGCTCGACCCGCGCCGCGCGGGCCAGGCCCGGCATCGTCGCGGCCAGCGACAGCCCGTCGGCCCGCCCCGCGTAGACGCCGCCGAGCAGCGGATCCACGAGCCGGTCGACCACCTCGTCGCCCAACCGCCGCCGCACGAACGGCCCGACCGCGACATCCTCCTCCGGACCGAGCAGCGGCCGGCCACCGTCGCGGTCACGCTCCGCCTCCGGCCGCGCCACCGCGGCCACCTTCTCCAGATCAGCGGGTACGCCGAGGAGCGTGCCGCCGGGCATCGGCGCGAGCGTGCCGTGCAGCGCGAGCGCGGCCTGGCCGGTCGCCGGGTGCACGAGAGCGTGGCCAAGCCCCACGCGGCGGGCGAGCGTCACCGCGGCCGAGTCACCGCCCTCGGGGTCGCGGACCAGGAAGGACTCCGCGCCCAACTCCACCACCGAGCCCGCCACCGCACCGGTGCGCAGCTTGCCGCCGATGGCCTCGGCCTGCTCGTACACGGTGATCGTGGTGCCCGCGGGCGCGCGGTCCCGCAGCCGCAGCGCGGCAGCCAATCCGGCGATTCCGCCACCTACAACGGCGACGTTCGGCGGTCTGCTCACGGCCTCCACGGTAACTAAGCTGCCGGGCATGACGGGTGAGCGGGTGGCGGTGGTGACGGGTGCCGCACAGGGCATCGGTCGACGGGTGGCCGAGGTGTTGGGGGCCGAGGGGTACGCGCTGGCGGTGATGGACAAGCAGCCGGTGGCCGCGGACCTTGCGGTGCTGGGCGACGTGAGCACGGAGGCCGACGTGATCGCGTTCGCGGCGGCGGTGTACGAGCGCTTCGAGCGGGTCGACGTGGTGGTCAACAACGCGGGCATCGCGTTCATCACGCCGCTGGAGGAGACCACGCTCGACGACTGGCGGCGGGTGATCGACGTCAATCTGACCGGGCCGTTCCTGCTGTGCCGCGAGTTCGGGCGGCTGATGCTGGGCGCCGGGGCGGGCACGATCGTCAACATCGCCTCGGTCGCCGGGCTGCGCGGCGTGGCCGACCGCGCGGCGTACAACGCGAGCAAACACGGCCTCGTCGGCCTCACCCGCACCCTCGCCGCCGAGTGGGGCGGGCGCGGCGTGCGGGTCAACGCGGTCTGCCCCGGCTGGGTGAAGACCGAGATGGACGAGGCGTCCCAGGCCGAGGGGGCGTACGGGGACAACGACATCACCGACCACGTGCCGCAGGGCCGCTTCGCCACGCCCGACGACATCGCGCAGGCGGTGGCGTTTCTGGCCGACCCGGCCAGGAGCGGCTTCGTCAACGGCGAGGCGCTCTCGGTCGACGGCGGCTGGTACGCGGACGGCTCGTGGCAGGCGCTGCGCCTGTCAGCGCGCGCTCGCCTCGTGCACTAGCGCCACCACCCGGGTCAAGACCTCCGGGTCGGTCTCCGGGAGCACACCGTGGCCCAGGTTGAAGACATGGCCGGGGGCGGCCCGCCCCTCGGCCAGCACGCGGCGCACCTCGCGCTCGACCACCGGCCACGGCGCGAAGAGCACGCACGGGTCGAGGTTGCCCTGCACCGGCCGCTCCGGCCCGAGCAGCCCGGCCGCGGTGTCGAGGGGGGTACGCCAGTCGACGCCGGCCACGTCCGCGCCGGCCTGGTCCATGGCCGTGAGCAGGTGCCCGGTGCCGACGCCGAAGTGGATGCGCGGCACACCGGCCTTGGCCAGGCCGGTGAGCACATGCGCCGAGTGGGGCAGCACGAAACGCCGGTAGTCGGCCTCGGAGAGCGCGCCGGCCCAGGAGTCGAAGAGCTGCACGGCCGCGACCCCGGCCGCCACCTGCACGCGGAGGAACTCCAGCGTGACCTGGGACAGGCGGGCGCAGAGGGCGTGCCAGAGCTCGGGCTCGCCGTACATCATCGCCTTGGTCTTCGCATGGGTGCGCGACGGCCCGCCCTCGACGAGGTAGCTGGCCAGCGTGAACGGCGCGCCGGCGAAGCCGATCAGCGGCGTGGCGCCCAGCTCGGCGACGAGCAGCCGCACCGCCTCATCCACATAGGACACATCCGCCGGCGTGAGCGGCCGCAGCCGCGCCAGGTCGCCCTCCGTGCGGATCGGCTCGGCCACCACCGGCCCGGTGCCCGGCTCGATGTCAAGGTCGATCCCGGCCGCCGCGACCGGCACGACGATGTCGCTGAAGAGGATCGCCGCGTCGACGCCATGCCGCCGCACCGGCTGGAGCGTGATCTCCGCCACCAGCTCGGGGCGTCGGCACGCCTCCAGCATCGGGACGCCGGCGCGCACCTTGCGGTACTCCGGCAACGAACGCCCCGCCTGCCGCATGAACCACACCGGCGTATGGGGCACCGGCAGCCCCCGGCACGCCCGCACGAACACCGATTCGGCCGCTGGCCGCTCGCGGTGGGCGGCGCTGCCCTCCATGGTCGTCGTCATCGCGTCCCATGCTCCCACGCCCCCACCCCGCCGCGATCCAGGGACCTCTCGGTATCGGTCGCGCCCGCCGTGACCCTTCTCGAGGCAGATTTACCCCGGTCCGCGTCAGCGGCCGCCAACGCCCTCCCGGGCCGGAGGGCATGTCCGAAAGAACTTGAGGTCTGTATCGGGACGATTGGGCATTTACCGGTGCGGATGGCCCTCGGAGGGCGCGGGTGGGGTCACGCGCTGTCGGCGCGGCGGTCCCCTGCTGTGGCCGAAGGCGGCTTAGGCTGCGGTACATGGTGTCTCCGAACGGGCAGCCGGAGATCTTCGCGCGGGCGGTGGCCGGGCTGAAGACCGTGACGCCGCGCGCGGAGATCCTGCTGGAGGAGGTGCCCGCGCCACAGCGGCTCGCGCCGTACTCCTACGCGCTGAGCGGCGTCGTCATGAAGGACGGCGAAGAGGTGGCCACCGGCCGCCTGATCCTGCTGCACGACCCGGCCGGCCACGAGGCGTGGGATGGCACGATGCGCCTGGTCACGTACGTGACGGCGGAGCTCGAGCCGGATCTCGCCGCTGACCCGCTGCTGCCCGCCGTCGGCTGGACCTGGCTCACCGACGCCTTGGAGGCCGAGGAGGCCACGCACACCGCGATCGCGGGCACGGTTACGCAGACGGTCTCGACCCGCTTCGGCGACCTGGCCGGGCCGCCCGCCGCGGCCGATATCGAGATCCGCGCCTCGTGGACCCCGACCTGCGACGACATGGGCGCCCACCTGCTCGCCTGGTGCGCGGTGCTGGCCTCGACCGCCGGCCTGCCGCCGCCCGGTGTCACGGCCCTGCACGGCCACCGCATGTCCGCCTGAGCCACGACCCGCAGAAACGAAAGCGGCCGCGGCACGAAGCCACGGCCGCTCGCGAGATCAGGGGCTAAAGGTACTTTTCCGCCTCGTTGCACGGGCCTTCGAGCGCGTCGATCGCGCGGTCGGCCGCGGCGCTGTTGCCCGCCGCCAGCGCCGACAGGAATGCGTTGACCTTGTTGAGGCAGTCGGCGATGACCGCCTTCTCCTTCTCGGTCTGCTCCTTGGCGTTCTGCGTGCCGGTCAGGTCGCGCTCGGTCTGCGACAGCTTCTCGTTGGCCGTCGTCAGGTCGCGCTGGAGCTTTTCGGCCTCGGAGGTCTTCGCCGCGATCGTGTCGTCGCGCTGGCTGACCTGCTCGGTCATCCGCTTCTTGGTGTCGCTCAGGTCGCCGGACTTGCTGATGTACAGGCCGGTCATGATGCCGCTGGTGATGAAGAGCAGCACCGCGACGATGCCCAGGATCAGCGGCAGCTGACCGCGCTTGGGCGGCGGCACCGCGCCGTACGGGGCGCCGTACGAAGGTCCGGACGTCGGCGGGCCGGAGAGCGGCGCGGCGGAGTACGGCACACCGGACAGCGGCGGCCCGGCCGGCGGCGCGGACGCCGGGTCGTACGGGGACGCGGGCTGGTAGGCCGGCTGCGGCTCGACCGGCGGGTACGCGGCCGTCGGGGGCTGGGCCGGGTAGGCGGGCTGGGCCGGCGGGTACGCGGGCGAGCCGGACGGCTGGGCCGGGGTGTACGCCGGCGGGCCGGAGGGCTGGGCCGGCACCCCGTACGGCGGCTGCGGCGCGGGCGGCACCGAGCCCGGATCCGGCGGCGGGTACGAGGCGGCCGGTACCGAGCCGGTCGGGATCATGTACGCCTGCTCGTTACCGCCCGGGATCGGCTGCGTCGGTGGCTGGTCACCCGGCGGCGGGTAGGGTCCACCAGGAGCGTTCGGGGGGTAGGACATCATTCCTCCTGTGGGCGCTCGGCCGCCCGGTCAGAGCGCGGCACACCCGGCGGTTCTCGGGCCGGTCGGGCGCGCCGCGCGGTACGTCAACAGATCTTGAACTGATCGCAAGCGGTCTTGATCGGCACCGCGAGGCCGATGCCCTCGGCGTCGCGGGCCTTGGCGGTGGCGATGCCCACCACCTGTTTCGCGGCGTTGACCACGGGTCCGCCGGAGTTACCGGGGTTGATCGGCGCGTCGAACTGGATCACCGTGCCGGAGCCGCCCTCGTCCTTGCGGATGGCGCTGATGACGCCGGTCGTGACCGTGTCTTCCAGGCCCAGCGGGGCGCCGACCACCACAATCTGCTGCCCCGACTTGGCCGCCTCACGGGCGGTGGCCAGCCCGGTGAACTTGTTGTTGGTGCGCAGCTGGGCGACGTCTGCCTGGGGGTCGACCCGCACGATCGTCGCCGGCCACCGCTGGTCCTTGCGCTCGATGAAGACCTCGCGCTGGCCGGCCGCCCACACCGACTCCACCACGTGGTAGTTGGTGAAGAGGTTGGTGCTGCTGCCGGACTGCCGGCCGACCGCGAACGCCGTGCCGGTGAACTGCCCGGCCGCCACCCGGAACACGCTGGGCAGCACCTCGCTCGAGATTGCCTCGGGGTTGAACGCCTTGCCTGCCGCGGTCTCCAGCTCGGTGGTGCGCCCCTCGATGCCGTCCATGCGGCCCTTGTCCGCGGCCTGCGCCTCGGCGAGCGCGCGGTCACCGTCGGCGACGCGGCCCTGGAGGTCACGGATCTGGATGGACTGGACGATCGCGACGATGCCGATGACGAGCGCCAGGGCGAGCGCGCTCAGCCCCAGCCACGAGGGCCGGCGGCGCGGTCGAGCGGGCTGCGCCATCGGCGGGTACGGCGTGTAGTGCGGATCACCACCGGGGAGCGCGGACATCGGCGGCGCGGTGACCGGATACGCCGGAGCCGGGAAGGCGGCGGGCGGCGGCGGAGGGTACCCGGGGCCCGGAGGTGGTGGCATCGCGCCGTACGGCGGAGCGGGTGGGCCCTGCGGTGGCGGCGGAGGCGGCCCGGGGCGGTACAGCCCGTCAGGGTCGGGAGGGCCGCTGGCCGGCTGGCCAGCCCCTCCCGCCGGCGCCACACCCACCTCTTCCTCGAGCGAGTGGCGCGGACCGGGCACCTGTGCTCCGGGCTGTGCGGACAGCGGGTCGTACCCAGCAGTCATCGAGATCTAGCCCCTCCCCTAGGACGCCCGTTCCACAGTCGCATCTCGGCACAACCCCGGAACGACGTTTGTCTCCTTCATGCTGACATGAGCGCGGACGGCCCGTGCGGGCGTCCCTGTCCCGGCGACGGTTCGACGCGCCGGGCACCGGCTGCTCGTTGCCAGCCGGCGACCACACTACGGTTGTCGGGTGACCGACGAACCACCCCTGCGCCGTCGGGCCGCGCAACGCCAAGCAGGGGACGGACCACACAGCCGGCCAGCTCCGGCGACAGAAAGCGTGGGGCCCGACCCAACAACGCCTGGCGGGCCCGTGCCACTGACTGCCCCCCGCGAGGGCACCCCGGCCCCGATCGAGACGCCCGACCAGCTCGCCGAGGTCGTGGCCCGCTTCGCCGCCGGGAGCGGCCCGGTCGCCGTGGACGCCGAGCGCGCCTCCGGCTACCGCTACACCCAGCGCGCGTACCTGGTGCAGCTGCGCCGGGCGGGCGCGGGCACGGTGCTCATCGACCCGCTTCCCCTTGGTGACCTGCGCGTGCTCGACGAGGCCATCGCCGATGCCGAATGGGTTTTGCACGCCGCGAGCCAGGATCTGCCCTGCCTCGCCGACCTCGGCCTGCGACCGCGTCGGCTATTCGACACGGAATTGGCCGCTCGGCTAGCTGGATTCGAGCGGGTCGGCTTGGCCGCACTGACCGAACAGCTACTCGGGTACACGCTGGAGAAGCACCACTCGGCGGCCGACTGGTCGACCCGGCCACTGCCCGAGTCCTGGCTGACGTACGCCGCGCTCGACGTGGAGCTGCTCACCGACCTGCGCGACAAGCTCGCCGCCGAGCTCGCGTCGCAGGGCAAGGACGGGTGGGCGGCCGAGGAGTTCGCGGCGCTTGTCGCGTCCGGCGCGCAGCCACCCCGCCAGCGACCCGACCCGTGGCGGCGCACCTCCGGCATCCACCGCATCCGCGGGGCGCGGGCGCAGGCCCGGGTGCGCGCGATGTGGTACGCCCGGGACGAGATCGCCGCCCGGCGCGACTCGGCGCCCGGCCGGGTGCTGCCCGACGCGGCGATCATCGCGGCCGCGGAGCTCGATCCCAAGGACGAGCGGACGCTGCTCACCCTGCCCGGATTTGGCGGGCGGTCGGTGCGGCGGCTGGCCCGCACCTGGATCGAGGCGCTGACCAAGGCCCGCGAGCTGCCCGACGACATGCTGCCGGTGGCGCCGCCGCTCGACGGCCCGCCGCCGCCGCACCGGTGGGCCGAGCGCGACCCGGTCGCGGCCGCCCGCCTCGCCCGGTGCCGCGAGGTGGTCACGACGGCCGCCGCCGCGCACGCGCTGCCGCCGGAAAACCTGATCACCCCGGATTCGGTACGCCGGCTGGCCTGGACCCCGCCCGAGGAGATCTCGCCGGAGACGGTCTCGGCGACACTTCGGGGGTACGGTGCGCGGGCCTGGCAGGTGGGGCTGATCGCGGACGGGTTGGCGGTGGCGCTCCGCGAGCCGGCCACACCTTTGATCACGGCGGAGGAGTGACCCGTCCCACAGCACCTGACGTAGTTACTGGCGGGTAGCATCCGGGGTAGGAGCATCCCACCCCACGAGGAGGCGCGTCGTGCCCCGTCAAGTCCGGGATGTCGTCTTTGTCGACGGCGTCCGCACACCCTTCGGCAAGGCGGGCGGCATGTACGCCAACACCCGCGCCGACGACCTGGTGATCCGCTGCATCCGCGAGCTCCTGCGCCGCAACCCGCAGCTGCCGCCGGAGCGGGTGGAGGAGGTGGCGATCGCCGCCACCACCCAGATCGGCGACCAGGGCCTCACCATCGGCCGCACGGCCGCGCTGCTCTCGGGGCTGCCGAAGACCGTGCCCGGATACGCGATCGACCGCATGTGCGCCGGCGCGATGACCGCGGTCACCACGGTGGCCGGCGGCATCGCCATGGGCGCCTACGACGTGGCGATCGCCGGCGGTGTCGAGCACATGGGCCGCCACCCGATGGGCGAGGGCGTCGACCCCAACCCGCGCATCCTGGCCGAAAAGCTCGTCGACCCGTCGGCGCTGGTGATGGGCTCCACCGCGGAAAACCTGCACGACAGGCTGCCCCAGGTGACGAAGGCGCGCGCGGACGCGTTCGGCCTCGCCTCGCAGGAGAAGACCGCGAAGGCGTACGCGGACGGCAAGATCCAGCAGGACCTGGTCTCCGTGGCCGTACGCGACCCGGAAGCCGGCTGGGGCCTCGCCACGGCCGACGAGGCGCCCCGCGAGACGAGCCTGGAAAAGCTCGCGACGCTGAAGACCCCGTTTCGCCCGCACGGCCGGGTGACCGCGGGCAACGCCGCCGGCCTCAACGACGGCGCCACCGCGAGCATCATCGCCGCCGAGGAGGTGGCCCGCGAGCTGGGCCTGCCGGTCGGGATGCGGCTCGTGTCGTACGGCTTCGTCGGCGTCGAGCCAGAGGTGATGGGCTACGGCCCGATCCCGAGCACCGAGAAGGCGCTGCGCATCGCCGGACTGTCCATCGAGGACATCGGCCTGTTCGAGCTGAACGAGGCGTTCGCGGTGCAGGTGCTCGCGTTCCTGGACCACTTCGGCATCGCCGACGACGACCCGCGGGTCAACGCGTGGGGCGGCGCGATCTCGGTCGGCCACCCGCTCGCCTCCTCCGGTGTACGGCTGATGACCCAGCTGTCGCGGCAGTTCGCCGAGCACCCCGAGGTGCGGTACGGCCTGACCGCGATGTGTATCGGCATCGGGATGGGCGGCACGGTCATCTGGGAGAACCCCGCGAGCGCGAGGAGTGAGGGAGCGCTAGCGACCGAGCCCCGCAGTCGCGAAGCCAAGGCCGGCACAGCTTGGGAGGGCAAGTGACGTACCAGGAGGTTGTCACCAAGTCGTTGCTGCGGCTGGTGAACGTGCCGGGCCTCGACAAGCCGGCGGCACTGATCACATTGGACAACGGCTTCGACCACAAGAAGCCCAACACGCTCGGCACCGAAGGGCTCGCCAGTCTCGACGCGGCGATCACGTCGGCACTCGACGCCAGCCCGGCCTTCATCGCCGTCACCGGCAAGCCGTACATCTTCTGCGTCGGCGCCGACGTCACGGGGCTGCCCACGATCACCGGCCGCGAGCAGGCGCTTCTCATCGGCCGCGAAGGCCACCGCGTCTTCGCACGGCTCAAGGACAGCACGGTGCCGACGTTCGCGTTCGTCAACGGCGCGGCGATGGGCGGCGGGCTGGAGCTGGCGCTGCACTGCCACTACCGCACGCTCTCCGGCGGCGCGGCGGCGCTCGCGCTGCCCGAGGTCCTGCTCGGCCTCGTACCCGGATGGGGCGGCACGCAGCTGCTGCCCAACCTGATCGGGATCGCGCCGGCCGCGCAGGTGATCATCCAGAACCCGCTCACCCAGAACAAGATGCTCAAGCCGGCCCAGGCCGCCGAGCTGGGCATCGCCGACGTGCTGCTGGAGCCGGCCGACTTCCTGGAGCGGTCGCTGGAGTGGGCGGCCGGTGTCGTGCGTGGCGAGGTCACCGTGACCCGGCCCGAGGTCGACAAGGACATGTGGGACGGCGTGCTGTTCTTCGCGAAGAAGACACTCGACGACCGGCTGCACGGCGCGGTGCCCTCCGCCAACCGGGCGCTGGAGCTGCTCGGCATGGCGCGCGACGCGGACTTCGCCACCGGCACCGCCGCCGAAGACGAGGCCCTCGCCGACCTGGTGATGCGCGAGGAGCTGCGCAGCGGCCTGTACGCATTCGACCTCGTGCAACGCCGTGCCAAGCGACCGGCGGGCGCGCCCGCGCCGGCGCTGGCCCGCGACGTCACCAAGGTGGGCCTGGTCGGCGCGGGCCTGATGGCCGGCCAGATCGCGCTGCTCTTCGCCCGCCGGCTGGAGGTGCCGGTCGTGCTGACCGACCTCGACCAGGCCCGGGTCGACAAGGGCGTCGCGTATGTGCACGGCGAGATCGACAAGCTCGTCGCCAAGCGCCGGCTCGACGCGGGCAAGGCCGCCAAGCTGCACGGCCTGATCAGCGGCTCGGTCGACAAGGGAGTCTTCGCCGACGCCGACCTCGTGGTCGAGGCGGTGTTCGAGGACCTCGGCGTGAAGAAGCAGGTCTGGGCCGAGCTGGAGAAGATCGTCAAGCCGGAGGCGGTGCTGGCGACCAACACCTCCTCGCTCTCCGTCACGGCAATGGCGGCCGACCTGGAGCACCCCGAGCGGGTGGTCGGCTTCCACTTCTTCAACCCGGTCGCGGTCATGCCGCTGCTGGAGATCATCCGCGGTGAACGGACCGACGACGCCACGCTGGCCACCGCGTTCGCGGTCGGCAAGGAGCTGAAGAAGTCCTGCGTGCTGGTCAAGGACGCGCCCGCGTTCGTGGTCAACCGGCTGCTGACCCGGTTCCTCGGCGAGATCTTCGCGGCCGTCGACGAGGGCACCCCGCTCGACGTGGCCAACGAGGCGCTCGACCCGCTCGGCCTGCCGATGCGGCCGCTGCCGCTGCTCCAGCTCGTCGGGCCGGCGGTCGCGTACCACGTGGGCGGCATCCTGCACGGCGCCTTCCCGGACCGCTTCCCGGTCAGCGAAAACCTCAAGCGCCTCGCGGAGTCCGGCCGGCCGCTGTTGGTCGACGACGAGGTCGACAAGGAGGTCGCCGGGCTGCTGGTGGTCGGCGACCGGCCGTCCACCGCCGAGCAGGTGCGGCAGCGGGCGCTCGAGGCCTTGGCCCAGGAGACCCGGCTCATGCTGGACGAGGGCGTGGTCGCCGAGCCTCAGGACATCGACCTCTGCCTGATCCTGGGTAGCGGGTGGCCGTTCCACCTGGGCGGCATCACGCCGTACCTGGACCGCACCGGCACGTCCGAGCGGGTGACCGGCCGGCGCTTCCTTCCTCGCGGGGTGGCCAGCCTGCCGTGATCTAGCCGTTTTTGCGAGACGCGCCCCGATTCGCCCTAGTGTGAGCACATGCGGTGGGTCGGGGCGCTGCTCGTCTCGGTGCTGCTGGCGGGGTGTGGCGCCGCCGCCCCGGCGGCGGGCGACTTCAGGCCGGCCACAAAGGGTGAGCTCCGCGTCGCTACGGCCACCGTCCCCCTGCCCGGCTTCTGGGAGGAGCCGGGCGGATTCGAGTACGAGCTGGCACGCGCCCTCGCCGACCGCTTCGATCTGCGGCTACGGGTGGTGCGGGTGCCGTTCGAGCGGATCGTCTCCGGCGACCTCGGTGGCGCGGACCTGGCGCTCTCCCAGGTGACCGCGACCCCCGACCGTGAGCGGGCCCTCGACTTCTCCCAGCCGTACCTGGCGGCGACGCCGGCCGGGCTCGCGCACTCGGCGATCCCCGACCTGGCGGCCGCCCGCGACACCCGGTGGGCGGTCAAGCGGGGCACCACGCTCGCGGCGGTCCTGGCGGGGTTCGTCCGGCCCGGCACCCCGCCCGCGCTCACCGCGGACGAGCCCGCCGCCCTCACGCTGCTGGCGGCCGGTGCCGTGGACGCGGTGCTGCTCGACATGCCGGTCGCGCTCGTCATCGCCAACCGCTCCAGCGGGTCGCTGCGCGTGGCGGTGCGGGTCGACACGGACGACTCGCTCGCGGTCGCCCTCCCGGACGGCTCGGCGAACCGGGAGGCGGTCGACTCGGCGATCCGCGCGCTCACCGACGACGGCACGATCGACCGCCTCACGAAACGATGGCTCGGCGGCGACGCGCGCGACGTACCCGTCATCGGGAGAAACCGGTGACCGCCCCGCACGGACCGGCCTGGGAGTTCCTGCTGCTGTTCGTCGTGGTGATCGGCGGCCCGCTGCTGCTGGAACGGGCCCGTGTGCCGGGCATCATCGGGCTGCTGCTCGGCGGGTACGCGATCGGCCCCAACGGCTTCGGCTGGATCAGCGAGTCCAACGAGACGGTCCCGGACCTGGGCCAGCTCGGCCTGCTGTACCTGATGTTCGTGGCCGGGGTGGAGCTCGACCTCGCCCTGCTCCGCGAGTACCGGCGGTCGGCGCTCTCGTTCGGCCTGCTCACGTTCGCGGCGCCGATGGTGGCCGGCACCGCGGTCGGCTTCGCGCTCGGCTGGAGCGGACCGGCCGCGTTTCTGCTCGGCTCGCTGCTCGCCTCGCACACGCTGATCGTGTACCCGCTGATCCGCAAGGGCGGCCTCGGCGGCGACCCGGCGGTGGCGACGGCGGTGGGCGCCACCGTGCTCACCGACACGCTCGCGCTGATCGTGCTGGCGGTGGTCTCCGGCACGACCGGCAGTGACGCCTCGACCTGGGAAGTCGCCGTGCGGCTCGGCGCCGGCTTCGCCGTACTCGCCGGATTCTGCTTCTACGCGCTGCCCCGCGCGGCCCGGTGGTGCTTCCGGCGCCTGGGCGGCGAACGCACGGTGCGCTACCTCGTCGCCGTCGCCGGCTTTCTCGCGGCGGCCGTGCTGGCCGAGGTATTCGGCATCGAGGGCATCGTGGGCGCGTTCTTCGCCGGGCTCGCCCTCAACCGCCTGGTGCCCAACGAAGGCCGGCTGATGGACCGGATCGACTTCTTCGGCGCGGCCGTGTTCATCCCGGTCTTCCTGGTCTCGGTGGGGCTGATCCTCGACCCGCGCGTGATCGCCGAGCCGCGCACGCTGGGCCTGGCCGCGCTCTTCGTCGGCGCCTGCCTGGGCGGCAAGGTGCTCGCCGCCTGGCTGGCCCACCTGCTGCTCGGCTTCTCCCGGCCGCGGGCCGGCGTGATGTTCGCGCTGACCGCGCCGCAGGCCGCCGCCACGCTCGCGTCGACGACCATCGGGTACCAGATCGGGCTCTTCGGCACGTCGGTGGTCAACGCCGTGCTGGTGCTGATCCTGGTCAGCCTGATCGTGTCGCCGATCGCCGGCCGCCGCTTCATGCGCCAGGTGCCCCGCCCGTCGGCCACCGACCGCCCGCTCGGCAGCCGGGTGGTGGTCGCGGTGTCGACCGTGGACCCGCCGCCGGAGATCTTCCGCCTGGCCGCGCGGATCGCCGCGCCGGACGGCGGTGTGGTGCACCCGGTGCTCCTGCGCCGCGAGTCAGACCCGGCCCACGACACGGCCGCGGTGGGCGCCCTGGAAACCGCCGCGAACGCGCACGGAGTCGACGGCGCCGGCGCGGTGGTCGTCGACCGCTCACTGCCGGCCGGCGTGGCCCACGCCGCCGCGGCGCACCTCGCCACACTGGTGATCGTGGACGGTCCACTGTGGTCAGACGGCGCCGGTGTGGTGCCACCCGCGCCTGTGCTGGAGTTTCGCGGCGCGGACTGCGCCTTGCTGCACGCGCCCGCGCCGCCCGAGCTGGCCGGCGAACTCTCCCGCCGCGCCGCGACCCCGGTGGACGCCTAGGCGGAGCGCTCGGCGACGCTGCGCTCCACGCAGAACTCGTTGCCCTCCGGGTCGGCGAGGATCGCCCAGCCGGTGCCGTCCGGGTTGCGGTGGTCGCCGACCAGCGAGGCCCCCAACCCCAGCAGTCGCTCGATCTCCTCGTCGCGGGTGCGGTCGGTCGGCTGGAGATCCAGGTGCACGCGGTTTTTCACCGTCTTGCCTTCCGGCACGCGTTGGAAGAGCATCCCGCCCTCGATCTCGTCGGTGCCGGACAGCAGGGCGCACTCGTCGTCGCCGGGCTTGTCGTCCGGGTGCTGGCGCATCCCGGTTACCTCGGCCCAGAACCCCGCCACCTTGTACGGATCGGCGCAGTCGAAGTCGATCCATCGCACTCTCGAAGCCATGACCCAAACCTCTCACGCCGAGCAAGCAAATATCCGGCTACTCGACGACCAGCAGCGGCAGCAGCGCGGCCGGATCTTCGACGTGCGCGTTGTGTCCCAGGCCCGGCAGGTCGGCCGGCGCGGGCACCAGCGCCGCGAGCTGCGCCGCGCTCACCATGTGGTCGTGCTCGCCGCGGGCCAGCGTGACCGGCACCGGTGCACTCTCGACCAGGCCGGCCATGCCAGGCTCGCCGACCCCGAACGCGCGTGGGTCGAACGCCGGCCGCCAGCCCACACCGACCTTGACCACCGCGGCGTCCAGGGCGGGATCGGCCGGGTCGACGAGCCCGTCGAGGCCGGCGACCCGCAGGTGGCGACGCACCGCCTCGTCCCGGGTCTCGAACACCGCCGCCGGCCGCCCGGCCAGCGCCGTGGCCTTCGCCAAGTCCTCGGCGGTCCACGCGACCTTGATCCCCAGGCCGACCACGGCCCGCACCCCAGGCCTTCCGGCCAGGTGCAGCCCGATCACCCCGCCGAACGAGTGGCCAACGACCACGGTGCCGCCCGGATCGACGAGGTCGCCGACCGCCTCCGCCACCGCGGCGAACGAATACTTCGGCAGCGGCGCCGAACCGCCGTGCCCAGGCAGGTCGGGCGCGACCCAGGCGGACGTGCCGAGCAGGCCGGCGAGTCCGGCCCACACGTCGCAGGTGGCGCCGAGACCGTGCAACAACAGAAACGTCGGCGACCCGGTGCCGCCAGCACGCACCCGAAGCTCCGTCATCCCGACCAGCCCGACGCCATGGCCCAATTTCTCACACCGGCGCAGATCGGCGCTCGTCTAGAGACCTTTCGGAGTCGAGGTCACACTGATCGCCAGTCCAGGGGTGCGGTAACACCTTCAAGCAGTTTTGCCCCCGTCCGCGCCAGTTGCGGACCGTATGCTCCCGCGGGCACCGCTCCGGCCGGCGGCTCGCCAGGGCTCGCCGAGATCCCCGACCTCCGCTGCCAGCTCCCCCGGACAAGCCCATCCGCGCGTCCAACATGGCCTGCGTGGGGGTCGGGCTTCACAAGACCGGGGTAGATCTTGGTACGAAGCTGCCCCTATGAGGGCCAATTCGTACCAAGATCTGCTGTGACGAGAAGCCCGCCGGGGATTTCGGCTCGCCCCGCGAGCCGCCGGCCGGGAGCGGTGCCCGCGGGAGCATACGGTCCGCAAGTGACGCGGACGCGGGCAAAACCGCTTAATCCTTCATCGCTTGCGCTATCAATGGGTCGGCACGGCGGCCGTGGCGGCGACGACCGGTGTGGTGTCGGCGGCGGGCAGGGTGACCGTGACCTCCAGGCCGCCGCCGGGCTGGGCCGCGGCCGTCACCGTGCCGCCGTGGGCGTCGCAGACCGCGCGCACGATCGACAGGCCAAGCCCCGAGCCGCGCGCTCCCGTGCGCTCGCGCCCGCCGCGGCGAAACGGCTCGAAGAGCCCTGGCACGTCGGTCTGGTCGACCTCGAAGCCGGTGTTGCCGACCACCAGCCAGGCCGCCGCGGCGTCGGAGCCGGTGCGGGCCCAGACCTTGCCGTGCAGGTGGTTGTACCGGATCGCGTTTTCGATGAGGTTGCCGGCGAGGCGGTCGAGCAGGCTCGGGTCGCCGACCACCGGCGCGGGCTTGAGCGACGTGGTCACGGTCAGTTTGAGGCGGTCGGCCTCACCCCGTACCGCGGAAAGGGCCGTGGTGGCCGCGGTGGCCAGGTCGGTGTTGACCTTGCGGGCCAGCCGCCGGCCGGACTGGGCTTCGCTGCGGGCCAGCACAAGCAGCGCGTCGACGAGGCCGTTGGCGCGCTCGGAGGCGTCCCGCACGACGGTGGCCATGCGGCGGTACTCGGCGACGTCGGCTTCCTCGTCGGCCATCGTCACGTCGATCTCGGTGCGCATCACGGCCAGCGGAGTGCGCAGCTCGTGCGAGGCGTTGGCCACGAAGCGTTTCTGCGTCTCGAACGCCTCACCCAGCCGGTCGAGCATCGCGTCGAACGTCGCGGCCAGCTCGGCCACCTCGTCGTCCGCCCCCGAGTAGCGGATGCGCTGGTCCAGCGTCTCCTCGCCGAGCCGCTGGGCGGTCGAGGTGACCTGGTGCAGCGGGCGGAGGGCGCGGCCGGCCACCGCGTACGCGCCGGCGACGCCGACGATGCTGATCGCGAGCAGCGCGACGAGACCCTTGGCCAGCAGCTCGCGCGAGGCGGCGTCGACCACCTGGTCCTGCCAGTCGCGGGCGTCGAGCCGGGTGCCGTTGGCCAGCTCGACGGTGGTGCCGGCGCGGAGCTGGTCGGCCGGGTGCAGCGCGTCGCCGACCAGCAGCCAGGCGAGCAGCACCAGGATCGCGCCGGCGCCGACCAGCAGCACGCCGTTGAGCAGCGTGAGCCGCAGCCGCAGGGTCGGCCGCAGCCGGTGACGGCCCGGCCGTCCAGAGTAGACCGTCACGGTGCCTCCGGGTTCGCTCGCTCGTGCGGCGCTGAAGGCGACGTCTTCCTCCGCCAGCCCGAAACCCCGACTACGTCGGCGGGCCGGCTCCGTCCAGACGCCGCCGCGCCAACTCGCTCGCTCACGCCGCCTCCGAGACGCGGTAGCCCGCACCCACGACCGTCTCGATCAGGGGTGGGTCGCCGATCTTCTTGCGCAACGTCATCACCGTGACCCGCACGGTCGTCGTGAACGGGTCGGTGTTGGCGTCCCAGACCCGCTCCAGCAGCTCTTCGCTGGACACCACGCCGCCGCGGGCCTTGAGCAGCTCCTCCAGCACGCCGAACTCCTTGCGGGTCAGGTCGAGCGGCGTCCCGGCGCGCGTGGCGACCCGCTTGGCCGGGTCGAGCACCAGATCGCCGACGGACAGCACCGGGGGCGCGGCGGGTGTGGCCCGCCGGCCGAGCGCCTGCACGCGGGCCACCAGCTCGTCGAAGGCGAACGGCTTGGGCAGGTAGTCGTCGGCGCCCAGCTGGAGCCCCTCCACCCGCTCGGCGACCGTGCCGCTGGCGGTCAGCATCAGCACCCGGGTCAGGGCACCGGACGAGACCAGGTCGGCACAGATCTGGTCGCCGTGCACGCCGGGCAGGTCCCGGTCGAGCACCACGACGTCGTATCGCGTGACGAACGCCATCTCGTGGCCGGTGGAGCCGTCGTACGCCAGATCCACCGCCATGCCCTGCCGCCGCAGCCCGCGCGCGATCGCGTCGGCCAGGGCGCGCTCGTCTTCGACCACCAGGACCCGCATGGTGGCCACCTCCCGTTCGTTGTCGCCAGGTCAGCCTCCACCCCGGGGTGTGAAGCCGACGTGAGTCAAGGTAACGGGACAGGGCGCCAGATACCCACCGTGGCGTTCAGACGCCGGCAGATCACCGCGCCGGCGCGCATGTCGCAGTCGCCGGTGACGCCGTGAACCACGCCGAAGAACCGTGCGCCGCCTGTGGCCGGGTCGATGCGCGCCAGCCAGGCCCGCGAGGTGGGCAGGTCGGTGCGCATGGCGATCAGCTCGCCGTCGTCGGAGGGCGGCGCGATCACGATCCACTCGCCCAGCTGCGCCCGCTCCCGCCCGGTGGCCGGGTCGAGCGTGGTGAGCTGGGTGCTGCCGTGGCTGCCGTTGACCTCGCTCACGAGGTAGTCGCCGGCCCGCCTGATGGACGAGCGGGTCGGGTCGGCCCAGAGCATCCGGCCGGTGGCCGGGTCGACCACCCGTACACCACCGAGGTGTGCGATCACGCAAAGTTTGTCGCCGCAGTAGGGGGCCACGTACTCCGACGCCAGGTCGATCGCGGCCCGCCACCGGCGCTCGAGGCGGTCGAGCCCGTACGCGACGGCCATCGGCCCCTCGCGCACCAGCATCATGTCGAGCGCGAACTGTACGTAGCTCGCCGGCGTCGCCGGCGGCCGCGACGGGAGGAGGTCGGCGGCGGCCAGCACCCGGGCGTCCGCGACGTCGCGCACCTCGACCCGGCCCGACGGGAGCAGCGTGACGACGTGGGTCGGCGTCTCGCCCGAGTACCGGTAGGAGAGCCACCCGCCGGCCGGCACCCGGTAGGCCCACCGGACGGCGCCGGTGACCGGATCGACGGCCTCCAGCCTTTCGCTCCCGGTGCTCGCGCTGGGGGTGCCGTCGAGCGAGGTCCAGAGCAGCACCTGGCCGCGCGGCGTCACGCCCTCGAAGAGCGCCCGCCGCCGCCACATGATCTGGCCGGTGGCCTCCCGGATCGACACCGTCTCCACCTGCTCCAGCAGCTCCGGCTGGGTGCTGATCAGCATCTGCCCACCCGCGCTGCCGACCCCGTGCAGCGCGCCGGTGAGCTGAAGCGGCGCCTGCCAGAGCCGGGTGGCGCCCGGCAGCGTGTACGCGGTGATGGTGCGCGGCCCGTACACGGCCGTGCGGTCGGAGGTGACCACGTAGAACTGCTCGCCCACCGCGAACGCCGCGTCGCCCAGCCGGGCCGGGATCGTGGCCTCGGCCAGCGGGACCGGATCGGGCAGCGCCGGGCCCAGCGTGGTGGCGAGCACGGCCAGCCCGGCGAGCGCCCAGGCGAACCGCCACCGCACCGGCGGGCGCACCGGCTCCGGCACGGCGACCTCGCCACCGTGCCGCATCTCGCCGAGCTCGATGACGCCGACGACGGCCACGGTTACAGTCTGCGCTCGGGGTACCAGACTCCGATAGATCCGCCGGAACGGCGGCAGACCACCGCGACCGGGCTGGCCTGGCACTGGAAGACGCCGGCGAGCAGGCCGAGCACCTTCACCTTCGCCGCGGCCGGGTCGAGGCGGGCGACCAGCGTGCGCAGGCCGTTTTCCCGGATGCCGAGCATCCGCCCGTCGTCCGCGGGCAGCGAGGCGTTCCACTGCCCGAGGTCGCCCACGACGTGCCCGTCCACGGGGTCGAGCAGGGCCGCCCGGGGGTTCTTCGTTTCGCTCCGGCCGTAGGCGAACAGGTACGGGCCGACCGGGTAGGCGTACCCCCAACCCGGCGCGGACCAGCGGGTGCGGCCGGTGGCGAGGTCGACGAGGCGGATGCCGCCGTCGTTGCGGACGCCCACGCACACGGCGTCCCCGCACTCGCCGCTGACGTACTCGTTTCGCACGTCGACGTCGGCGCGCCAGCGGCGGTCGAGGCGGTCGAGCCCGTAGGCGGTGAGCCCCGATCCGTCCTCGTCCTCCTCGGGAACCAGCAGTAGGTCGCCCACGACCTGCGGGGCCAGCTCCGGGTCCAGTGGGAGGTGGGCGGTGGCGAGCACGTCGCCGGTCGTGCTGTCGTGCACCTCCGCCGTGCCGGACTTCGTCCAGTGCACGAAACGCTCGCCGTCGATGAGCACCGGATCCTCCGCGGGGTAGATGCGCGACCAGCGCACCGTGCCCGTCGCCAGCTCCACGCTGAAGAGCTGCTGCGTCATGGCGCGCGACTCCAGGAGCAGCCCGTTGCCGGCCGAGGTTTCGTACCACCAACCGGTGCGGCGCCACACCTCCTGACCGGTGTCCGGGCGGATGGCGATGGTCTCGATGTCCGGACCCGCCTGCGTGACGGCGAGCAGCATGCCGTCCACAAGGGAGGCGCCGCGCACCCGGCCCGCGGTGTAGATGGCGGCTTCCCACTCCGGCTCGGTGGCGTCCGGCAGCCGGTACCGGGTGATCGTGCGTAGGCCGGCCCGCACCACCACGTCGCTGGGGCGCATGAGGTAGAGCGCGTCGTCGTCGACCACGTAATGGTCCGCCGCCGTGGCGCGGATGGTCACGGCGACGAGCTCAGGGCGCACCGGTGCCGCCGCGCCGCCCGCGCTGAGCAGCGTCGCGAGCGCGAGCGTGGCTCCCATCGCCCGCCGCTGGGACCGCGACAAGGGCCGCGGCGACAGCTCGACCTCGTCCCGCGGCTCCCCCAGGTCGATCACCATAAGAAAACCGATCCCCGGTACGGCCGGAAAGTTTCAGCGGTACGTCCAGATGCTCAGTTTGTCATCGGGTACGCGGCACACCACGCTCCGCTCACCCGCGACGCAGTCCCACACCCGGTGCGGCACCACGCCGAGCGCCCGCGGCTCGGCGGTGTGCGGCCGGGCGAGCGACAGCCAGCTGCGGTCCTCGCCGACGGTGCGGTGGACGGAGACCAGCCCGTGCTCGGTGCCCGGGTTGAGCACCGTCTCCATGCCACCGAGGTCGAAAAGGGTGCGGCCGGTGGCCGGGTCGACGGCCGCCAACCCGGCCGGCTGCGCGTCGGCCACGAGCACCCCGCCCACGTCGAATACCGCGTCGGCCTCGGTGGTGTGCCACACCAGCACGCCGGTGGCGGGGTCGATCGCCTCCACGCCGACCGCGCCGGGGGTGCAGACCAGCGAGCCGCACGAGCTGAAGCGGCGCACGCCGTCTTCGGTGATCACGCGCTGCCAGCGTGGCTCCAGCGTGTCGGTGGCGAACGCGGCGACACCGCGCGCGCCCTCCGCGTCCTGGTAGCCGAGCAGCAGCGAGTCACCCACCGTCATGGAGAGCGTGGGACCGGTGCCGGGCGGCAGCACCGCCCGGGAGGCCCGCACCGCGCCGGTGCGGATGTCACGCACCTCGGCGCGGCCGCCGCCATCGCCGTTGGTCACGGTCACGGCACGACCACCGGGTACCGGCCGGACCAGCGTGGGCGCGGGATAGGTGACCCGCCACAGGTCCCGCCCGGTGGCCAGGTCGACCGCCCGGACCGTGGGGGCGGCCGCCTCGCCGGGACGCAGGAAGCCGCCGACCACGCCGGTGTGCCCGTCGTCGGCCACCGCCACGCGCGTCGGCAGCGTCCAGAGCACCCGCCCGCTGGTCGCGTCGACCGCGGTCGTGGGCGTGGATATCCCCTCGCCGGCGACGAGGCCGGTGACCAGCACCAGGCCGTCGGCCGACTGCACGTCGACGAACTGCTCGACGCTCGACTGGTACGGCGCGGTCCACAGTGGACGACCGCTGGGCAGCTCGTACGCGGACAGCAGCCACCGCTGCTCGGTCGGCGCGCCGATCCGGTCGCTGGCCACCGACACGTACAGCCGGTCGCCGAACACCACGAAGTCGGTGCGCCGGTCGAGCCCGAAGCTCGTCACGGGCGTCAGGTTTGGCGCCGGGGCCGGCCCGGATCCGGTGACGGCGAGTAGCAGCGCCGCGACGAGCGCGAGCGCGACCGGGCGCCAACTCCCGGGCCGCCGCCCCCAGTCACGCAACCGCGCGGCCGGCGGCTCCCGATCCAGCCCCAGATCGATGACCATGCGGACAAGCGTGCCACGCCGTGCGGACCTCCAGCCCGGCGGCTACGGACGGCCGGCCTGCTGGGGTACGCGGGCGGCGTCGCGCTGCCAGGTCTGCACGTACGTGGCCGCGGAGATGCGCTCCACGTCGTCGAGCTGGAGCACGTCGGCGACGAGGTCGACGAGCTGGTTGCTGTCACCGTCCGCGCCGGCGGGCGCGTGCCGGTCGAGCGCCGCGTGTACCCGGCTGCGCAGCGACCGGTCACGCCGCCCGGCAGCCGCCACCGGCTCCGGCTCCGGGGCGGGCGGAGGCTGCTCTTGCACCGGCACCCGGGCCGTGGTGCGGGATCGGCGGCGAGGCGAGTCACCGTCGGCGGCGCGCGTCGTGGCGCGGCTGGGGCGCTGGAGCTCCTCCCACTCCCGTCGCACCGCCTCGATGACCTGGAACTCCGCGCTCGGCTCGGTCAGCGCCGCCGACGGCACCGCGGCCGGCCGCGCCGTCGCCGTCTCGGCGGCGGTGACGGTGGCGGGCGCCGCTTGTCGGGTCGGCGCGGCGCGGTCGACCTGGTCGGCCGTTTGCGCGGCCTGCTCGGCCGTTTGTGCGGCCTGCTCGGCCGTTTGTGCGGCCTGGTCAGCCGTTTGCGCGGCCTGCTCGGGGTCGAGCCTCGCCGTGGCCAGCTCCGCCAGGCGCGCCGTCACCGGCACCTCACCCGGCGCCAGGCCCGCCAGCCGCGCGGGCGCGAGGTCGGCGGCGATCAGGTCGGTCAGCCCGTCGTAGTCGGCCCGGCGGGCGAGGCGGCCCGCGATCTCGTCGAGGTCGTAGACGGCGAGCGCGATGTCCGCCGTCTTCGGGTCGACCGCCGACCGGATCTTGCGGTGCAACACCTTCGCGATCGCTCGCTGCCGCCGATCCCGCCGGGTCTCCGCACGGGCGGCCGCGATCGACGTGTACAGCCCGAGGCCCGGGTCGGCCTTGGCGAGCGACTTCGCCCGCAGGGTCAGCAGCGGGTGGCGCGCCCAGTGGCCGAAGACCTCGTACGCCGGGGTGGTGGGCGGCAGGTCACCCGTGGCACGCAGCCGGTCACGGCGCTGGTTTTCGGTGTGTGTTAGCCACACCAGGTAGCCCAGCGCGGACATGCCCGCGAAGAAGCCGCCGAGCAGGTGGTCGTCGTGCGCCAGCCAGTTGAACGCGACCGCGCCCACCGCGATCGCCGCCGACAGCAGCCGCGACCCGATCGCCCGCTCCCCTAGCCGGCGACGCACGTCGGCGTTGGCGAGCACGACGATGCCGCCCAGCTCCAGCGCGCCCACGGCCGGGATCGCCGCGGCCAGCGGGATGCCCAGCGCCTCCACGGCGCCGGAGACCTGCCCGGCGAGCGCGACGAGCAGCACGACCACGTAGAAGCACTGCCGCATCACCGAGGCCCGCTTGACGGCCCGCTGGAGGGCCGCGTCAAGGGTCGCCCGCCCGCCGTCGACAGCCCGCTCGTACGCCACCGCGCCTCCCCCTCGCCGTATGCCAGCCAAGGACGTTACCGGCCGTCGATCGGCGCCGGGTTACGGGACACGATCAGGACGTGCCAACCTCCAACCGTCAAGACTCGCGCACGCAGCGCGTTCTACTTGGTGGCGGACCGCCGGCCGAGGACGTTCGGGTCGGGGAAGGACGGGGCGGGGGCTTCGAGGCCGGTGAGCCAGCCGGTGACCTCGCGGGCCACGTCCTGCGCGGTCAGGCCGAGATCGGCCAGGATCTGGGCGCGGCTGCCGTGCGCGTGCCAGGCGACCGGCACGCCAAGGTCGCGGACCGGCACGTCGACCTCGGCGTCGCGGAGTGCCTTGGCCACCGCGTCGCCCACACCGCCGGCGCGTACGCCGTCTTCGACCGTCACCACGAGACGGTGGTCGCGGGCGAGCGACACGATCTCGGCCGGCACCGGGCGTACCCAGCGGGGGTCGACGACCGTCACGCCGTAGCCCTGCTCGGCCACCCGGGTGGCCACCTCGACGCCCAGCTGGCCGAACGCGCCGACGGCGACCAGCAGCACGTCGCGGCCGGGCGAGTCGACGAGCACGTCCACGACGCCCACGCGCCGGACCGCCGGCAGGTCGGCGGCGACCGCGCCGGTCGGGAAGCGGAGGACCGTCGGGCCGTCGTCGACGGCCAGCGCCTCGCGCAGCTCCTCGCGGAGCGTGGCGGCGTCGCGGGGGGCGGCGATGCGCAGGCCGGGCACGACGCCGAGGACCGACATGTCCCAGATGCCGTAGTGGCTCGGTCCGTCGGGCCCGGTGATCCCGGCCCGGTCGAGCACAAACGTCACCGGCAGCTTGTGCATCGCCACGTCGAGTAGCACCTGGTCGAACGCGCGGTTGAGGAACGTCGCGTACACCGCCACGACCGGGTGCAGGCCGCCGAGCGCGAGCCCGGCCGCCGACGTGACGGCGTGCTGCTCGGCGATCCCCACGTCGTACACGCGCGAAGGGTGCTTGGCGGCGAGCGTGGCGATGCCGGTGGGCTCGCCCATCGCGGCGGTGATGCCGACCACGTCGGGGCGCTCGTCGGCGATGGCGACGAGCTCGTCGGCGAAGACGTTGGTCCACTTGACCGAGGGCGCGGCGAGCAGCTTGCCGGTCTCCACGTCGAACGTGCTCGGCGAGTGCAGGCAGTCGGCCTCGTCGTCTTCGGCCGGGCGGTAGCCGTAGCCCTTGCGGGTCACCGCGTGGACGATCACCGGGCCGCCGAAGCCCTTGGCCCGGCGCAGCGCGGCCTCGACCGCGGCGACGTCGTGGCCGTCGATCGGGCCGACGTACTTGATGCCGAGGTCTTCGAACATGGCCTGCGGCGCCACGGCGTCCTTGATGCCCGTTTTGACCGCGTGCAGCACCTCGTACACCGGCCGACCGACGAGCGGGGTGGCGCCGAGCGTGTCCTTGATCGCGTCGAGCACCTTCTCGTAGCCGGGGTTGAGCCGCAGGCTGCTGAGGTGGTCGGCGAGCCCGCCGATCGTCGGCGCGTACGAGCGGCCGTTGTCGTTGACGACGATCACGAGCGGGTTTTTCGCGGCGGCGATGTTGTTGAGCGCCTCCCAGCACATGCCACCGGTAAGCGCGCCGTCGCCGACCACCGCGACCACGCTCCGCGCCTCACCCCGCAGGGCGTAGGCCTTGGCGAGGCCGTCCGCGTACGACAGGGCGGTGGAGGCGTGCGAGTTTTCGATGATGTCGTGCTCGCTCTCCGCCTGGCTGGGGTAGCCGGAGAGCCCGCCGCGCTGCCTGAGCTGGTCGAAGCCGGCCTGGCGCCCGGTGAGCATCTTGTGCACGTACGCCTGGTGGCCGGTGTCGAAGAGGAACCGGTCGAGCGGCGAGTCGAAGACCCGGTGCATCGCGAGCGTGAGCTCCACCACGCCGAGGTTGGGCCCCAGGTGGCCACCGGTGCGGGAGACCTTCGCCACCAGGAAGTCGCGGATCTCGGCGGCGAGGATCGCCAGCTCCTCGGGCGTCATGCGCTTGACGTCCTGGGGGCCACGGACCGTGCCAAGCAGACCTGGTTCAGCGCTCATGCCGGCCGAGTCTATCGGCAGGCTCACAGCGCCGCTCCGCTGTCCGGGTCGAAGAAGTACAGCCTTTCGGGGTTGATTGCCAAGGTCAGGGGCTCGCCAACACTGACTGGCTGGTCAGCCGAGAGGCGTACGGTGAATCTCGCCCGGTCCTCCGGGAGGAGTAACGCGTCGTCCGCCGTCTGGGCGTCCACCGCGGCGCGGGTCGCCTCGGTGTCGACGCGCGGCGCGTCGAGGTCGAAGATCACGAACCGCTCGTCGCCGAGCTCCTCGACGATCTCCGGGCGCACCTGGATGGTCGGCCACCCGTTGCCGTTCGCCGGCGTGAGGCCGGTGGGGCGGACGCCGAGGATCACCGGCCGCTCGCCCAGGTCGCGCTTGAGCGGGATGCGCGCGTCACCGAACGTGACCTCGCCGCCGCCCACGGTGGCCCGCACGAAGTTCATCGACGGCGAGCCGATGAACGCGGCGACGAACAGGTTGACCGGCTTGTGGAAGAGCGTCTGCGGGGTGTCGCACTGCTGGAGCGTCCCGTCGCGGAGCACCGCCACCCGCCGCCCGAGCGTCATCGCCTCGACCTGGTCGTGCGTCACGTACACGGTGGTGGTGTTGAGCCGCTGGTGCAGGAGCGAGAGCTGGGAACGCATGCTGACCCGCAGCTTGGCGTCCAGGTTGGACAGTGGCTCGTCCATGAGGAAGGCCTGCGGTTCGCGCACGATCGCCCGCCCCATGGCGACCCGCTGCCGCTGCCCGCCGGAGAGCGCTCCCGGACGGCGTTCGAGCAGGTGCTCGAGGCCGAGCACGTCGGCGACCTCCTTGACCCGCCGCTCCCGGTCGGCCTTCGCCGTGCGCCGCATGCGCAGGCCGAACGCCATGTTGCGGCGGACGGTCATCCGCGGGTAGAGCGCGTAGCTCTGGAACACCATCGCCACGTCACGCTGCTGCGGAAGATCCTCGGTCACGTCCCGGTCGCCGATGAAGACTTTGCCCTCGGACACCTCCTCCAGGCCGGCGATCATGCGTAGCAGCGTCGACTTGCCGCAACCGGACGGGCCGACGAGCACCATGAACTCGCCCGGCTCGACGGTCAGGTCGACGCCGCGCACCGCCACGACGCCACCCCGGTACTTCTTCGTGACGCCTTCCAACCGGATCCCGACCACTGCTTACCCTTTCAGCGCGCCGGCCATGAGACCGCGCATGAAGAATCGACCCAGCAGGACGTACACGAGCAGCGTCGGCAGGCTGGCCAGCAGCGCGCTGGCCATCGCCTGGTTGAACGGCACGGTCTGCCCACCGGCGATGTTGTTGAGCGCCACCGTGATCGGCCAGAACTCGCGGCTGGTCAGCAGGACGCCGAAGAGGAAGTCGTTCCACGCGGAGGTGAACTGCCAGATGAGCGCCACCGCGAACGCCGGCGGCGCGATCGGCAGCGCCACGAAGAAGAACGTGCGCAGCATCCCCGCACCGTCCACTTTGGCCGCTTCGATGACCTCGTCGGAGAGGCCGGTGAAGTAGCTGCGGAAGATGAGCGTCGTGATCGGCAGGCCGTAGATGACGTGCACGATGATGAGCCCGTCCAGCCCGCCGACGAGGTTGGCGCTCTGCATCGTCCGGTACATCGGGATGAGGATCGCCTGGTACGGGATGAACATGCCGAAGAGGATCAGCGGAAACACGAAGTCGGCACCGGGAAAGCGCCACTTCGAGAGCACGAAACCGTTGGCCGCCCCCAGCATCGCCGAGACGAGGCTCGCCGGGATCGCCAGCAGCAGGCTGTTGACGAAACCCTCTTGGAGGTCGGGCCACACGATCCGGAAGTTTTCCAGGGAGAACGAGCTGGGCAGCTCCCACATCCGCACGACGCTGACCGAGGCGGGATCCTTGAGCGCGGTGACCAGCAGCGCGTACACCGGCATGAGGAAGAAGCAGACCAGCAGGAAGAGGGCCAGGTAGCGGCCCGTGCGCAGCACGCCTCTCATTTCCGCCGCTCCGTCCTGACCGACCACCAGATGTAGGGCACGATGACGAGCGCGATGCCGAAAAGCAACAGGGTGGCGATCGTCGCCCCGCGGGCGAAGAAGCCCGGCTGGAAGGTGGTGAACCACATGTACAGCGCGGGCGTGTCGATCCGCAGGTTGCCCTGGTCGATCGCGTAGAAGAGGTCAAAAGTCTTCATCGAGATGTGCGCGAGAATCACCACCGCGCTCATCAGCACGGGCAGCAGCATCGGCCGCACCACGTGCCAGAAGACCTTCCGTTCGGGCGCGCCGTCGACCCGGGCCGCCTCCTTCAGCTCCTCCGGCACCGCGCGCAGGCCGGCGAGGAAAAGCGCCATCACGTACCCGGAAAGGGCCCAGCCGGCGGGAAGCGCGATGGCCGCGATGGCCCAGGACGACGGCGTCTTGTGCCAGTCGCTGAAGAGGAAACCAAGGCCGATGTTGTCGAAGAGCTTGTTGAGACCGGCGGTCGACTCGCCCGAGCCGTTGTTGAGCAGCCACCGCCAGATGATCGCGGTGGCGATGAACGAAATGGCCATCGGGAAGAGGAAGACGCTGCGGAAGAACGCCTCGAACCGCACGCCCTTCTCCAGCAGCATGGCCATGAGGAAACCCAGCAGCAGCGAACCGCCGATGAACACGACCGTGAAGACGGCGAGGTTGCGCACGTCGATCTGGAAGCGCTCGTTGTCGAACAGCTCGCTGTAGTTGCGCGTGCCCACCCAGTCGTACACCGGCGCCTGCCCGCGCCAGCTCGTGAACGACACCCGGATGTTCCAGCCCAGGAAGCCGTACACGAAGATGCCGAGCAGGATCAGTGACGGGGAGACGAGCAGCAGCCCCGGACCCCAGGCCCGGAGCCGCCGCCTCGCCTTACTACTTGTTCGCCGCATATGCCTTAGCCACGGCGTCGGCGAACTTCGCCACGTTGCTGTCCTGCACGAAGATCTGGAGCGCCGTGTCGATCTCGCCCTTGAAGGCGTTGTTGGCGACCACGCCGTGCGCCAGCGAGCCCACGATCTTCGTGGACGGGTTCTGCCACTCGGCGAGCGCGGCCGCGAGGTAGCCGGTGTACTTGCTCTTGTCGGCGTCCGTGCGCGCCGGGACCGAACCCTTCTGCGGGTTGAACGCGTCCTGGCCCTCGGTCGAGCCGCACTCCACGAGCCACTTCTCCGCCGCGCCCTTGTGCGGCGCGCCGACCGGCAGCGTGAACGAGTCGGAGAGGAAGTTGTAGACGCCCTCGCTGCCCGGGGTGGCGACCACGTCGTAGCCGGTCTTGAACTCCAGCGCCTTCGCACCCTTGAGGTAGCCGTCGGCCCAGTCACCCATCACGTTGTAGGCGGCGGTGCCGTCCACGACCTTGTCGAGCGCCGGCTGCCAGTCGGCCGCCGCCGACTTGAGGTCCGAGAAGCCCAGGATCTTCGTGTACTTGGTGAGCGCCGCGGTCACCTCGGCCGACTTCCAGTCGGTCGAGCCGTTCCAGAGGCCGGTGTACTTGTCGGTGCCCAGCTCACCCAGCAGCACGTTTTCCAGCAGGTGCTCCTGTGTCCAGCCGGGACCGATGGAGAGCGCGGTGATGTTCTTCGACTTGAGCGTCGCCGCCTGGGTAAGGAACTCGTCCCACGTCTTCGGCGCCGCGGCGATGCCCGCCTTCTGGAGCGTGGCGGGGTTGAACCAGAGCAGGTTCGAGCGGTGGATGTTCACCGGCACCGAGTAGATCTTGCCGTCCACTGTGATCGCGTCGATGAGTCCCTTGGGGAACTTCTCCTTCCACCCCTGCTGGTCGTACAGGTAGGTGATGTCCTCGACGTAGCCGGCCTGGATGTCGCTGGCCAGCTCCAGACCGGCGTGCACCTGGTACGAGTCCGGCGGGTTCTTGGCCTGGAGGCGGGTGGCGAGCACGGTTTTCGCGTTGGTGCCGGCGCCGCCGGCCACGGCCGCGTTGTTGAACTTGATGCCCGAGTTCTTCTTCGTGAAGTCGGCGATCATCGCGTCCAGGCCTTCTTTCTCGCCCGGACCCGCCCACCACGAAAAGACCTCGACCTCGCTGTCACTGCTGCCGCTCGAGCCGCCACCGTCGTCGTTGGCGCTGCTGGAGCACGCGGGCAGCGCGAACAAGGCTGCGGCTAGACCCAGGGCGACGATGCCCCGGCGGCTGTATCGCATACCACCCTCCCAAAGGTCGCGTGTGCCGTCGAACGATCGCGCCTCTGAGACAAGGTTGTCAACGCCCGGGGACGATTCCGTGATCGAGCCGCAACGATGCCGCCCGACCGGGCAGAGAGCGCTCTTTTCCGACACCGGTGCCCGCCTTTTGGCCGCCCGGCTCTGGTTTGCTTGCTCCATGCCGGACGCCCGTTCAGACCTCAACCCGAGCCCGACCCAGTTCGCCGAGCTCAACGAACTGCTCGGCGAGCTGACCCGACGGGCCGCGGACATCCTCGGCGACAACTTCGTCGGCGCCTACCTGCAAGGCTCGTTCGCCGTCGGCGACGCCGACATCCACAGCGACTGCGACTTCCTGATCCCGGTCCGTGGCCCCATCACCCCGGACCAGGAGGCCGGGCTCCGCGCGCTGCACGACGAGATCCCCACCCGGCCGGGGCATTGGACGAAGGAACTCGAAGGCTCGTACCCACTATGGGACGAGCTGCGCACGCTCGACGGTCTGGGCCGGCCCTGGCTCTACATCGACCACGGCTGGCGGAAAATGCAATGGTCCACCCACTGCAACACCGAGATCGTCCGATGGTCGCTGCGCGAATGCGGCATCGTTATCACCGGGCCTGACCCCACGGAGCTCGTCGATCCGGTGCCGGCGGAGATCCTGCGCGCACGGGTGCGCGAGCAGGCCCGGACCTTCGTCCCCGATCTGCTGTCCTGGATCACCTTCGACATCGCCTGGGCTCAGCGATACGCCGTCACGACCCTGTGCCGGATCCTGCACACCTACGACGAGGGCCGGGTGACGTCCAAGAGGGCGGCCCTCGTCTGGGCGCGGGACCACGTCGACCCGCGGTGGTCCGACCTCGTCCAGCAGGCCCTCGACGACCGCCAGCTGGGCTGGGACCCTGACGAGGCGCCCCGACCGGGCAGCGTGGCACAGACCCTCGCGTTCGTCGAGTACACCCAACGGCGGACCGGCGGCGGTCGGACGACCGCCGCCGGCACCCCTTAAAGGCGGATCTCGTAAACCAGGTTGAACGCCGTCCGCGCCACCACCCGACACCGGCTGAAGCCCGCGTCGGTGACCAGCTCGCGGATCGCGGCCTCGCCGGCCTGGGCACCGAGCGCGTAGCCACCGGGCTGGGAGAGCCCGTTGGGCAGGCAGAGGAACGTGGAGGCGCTGTAGTACAGCCGGCCCACCGGGTTGAAGTTGTCCTCGACCTTCTCGGCGGCGTTCGGCTCGACGAGCAGCCACGTGCCGTCGGGGGCGAGCGCCTGCCGCACCCGCTGGGCGGCACCGAGCGGATCGCCCATGTCATGCAGGCAGTCGAACATCGTCACCAGGTCGTAGCCGTCACCGCTGAAGGTCTGCGCGGTGGCCACTTCGAAGCGAACCCGGTCGGCGACCCCCGCGTCGGCGGCGTTTTTGCGGGCCAGCTCGATCGACTCGGCGTGGTAGTCCGAGCCGGCGATGGTGGTGCGCGGGTAAGCCTGCGCGAGCAGCACCGATGAGGAGCCGAGGCCGCAGCCGAGGTCGGCCACCCGGCCACCGCCGATCAGCTTCGCCTCGACGCCGTCCAGCGCGGGAATCCAGTTGGGCACCAGCTCGGCCACATACCCGGGCCGGAAGAACGCGTCGCACCCGGCGAAGACGTCTTCGTGGTGCTCGTGCCAGCCGACACCCGCACCGGTGCGGAACGCCTCGGTGATGCGCGGCTCGGCCCGCAGCATGCCCAGGGCGATGAGGAACGCCGCCGACACGTTGGGCCCGTTCGGGTCGGCCAGGCAGAACGCCTGCTCCTCGGTGAGGGAGAACTCGCCGGTCGCCGGGTCGTAGGTGATGTACCCGCCGGCCGCCTGGCCGCGCAGCCACTCGGTGAGGTAGCGCGGATGGCAGCCGGTGCGCTCGGCGAACACCTGCGGCGTGGCCGGGCCACGCGCGAGCGCGCGGTAGAGGCCGAGCCGGTTGCCGACCACCACCGAGCCGGCGGCCTCGGTCGCGGCCAGGTCGGTCACGAACCGCCCGAGAAACTCGGTCACCCTGGTGTGATCCATTACACTTTCCCTTCACATGCTGGCCGGCGGGATTGCCGGCCGCGACAAACATCCGTCTGCGGCCTTCCACGGCGTTCGCACGGGCTTTCATCGCGCTGTCAGGGCGGGAGTGGTGTCGATGGGGGTCGAGGAGGCGCCACCGGTCCGGGTCGAGCTGCTCGGGCCGCTGCGCCTGCTCGTCGGCGGTCGCGCCGTCGACGTGCGTGGCCAGAAGCGGCGGGCGACGCTGGCGTTGTTGGCGATGGCCGAGGGCCGGATGGTCCCGGTCGATCGCCTCGTCGACGCACTGTGGCCGGACGCGCCGGAATCAGGCCGGCAGGCGTTGCACAGCCACGTGTTCCGGCTACGCGGAGACCTCGGCACGGCGTCAACGAGACTGCTGACCCAGCAGTACGGGTACCGGCTGGACCTCGGCGTCGAAGACCTCGATGTGACTCAGGCACGGGCGCTGCTGGCCACGGCACGTGGCCTCGTCGACCGCGAGCCCGCCGGCGCCTACGCCCTGCTACGGAGGGCACACGCCCTCTGGCGTGGCCCGGTTCTCGCGGACCTCACCGACGTCTCGCCGATCGCCGCCGCGGTGGCGGGCTACGCCCAACTGCTTCGCGACGTGACCGATGGGGTGCTGGCCAGTGCGATCGCCGCGGGACAAGCGGCGGAGGTCATGGATCTCGCCGTGGCGTCGCTGGCCGCCGACCCGCTCCGCGAGCCGGCGGTCCTGTTGCTGATGCGTGCGCTGGCCGCCACCGGCCAGGCCGCGGAGGCCCTGCGTACCGGGCGGGAGTACCGCGACCGGCTGGCCGACGAGGTCGGCCTTGATCCGTCACCGGCGCTGGACGAGCTGGTCCGCGACATCGCCACCGGGCACGCACCACCGCGGCCGGCGGCCGGCCGGGCGGCGACCCGGCTGATCGGCCGTGAGCCACAGGTGGCCGCGCTGCACCGGTTGCTCGCGGCCGAGCGGCTGGTGACCGTTGTCGGGCCGGGCGGCGTCGGTAAGACGCGGGTGGCCGTGGAGGTCGCGCGGCAGGGCCGGGCGGCGACGGTGCTGCGGCTCGCGCCGGTCACCGACCCGGCCGCGATCCCGCACGCGCTCGCCACGGCGCTGGACCTCAAGGTCGTCCAGGGCGACGTGCTGTCCGCATGCCTCGCCGTGCTGAACGACGGCCCGGGTCTTCTGGTGGTCGACAACTGTGAGCATCTGCTCGACGCCGCGCGCGACTCCGTCGCCACGATCCTGGACTCCTGCCCCGAGCTTTCCGTGCTGGCCACCAGCCGCGAACCGCTCGGCCTCGCCGCCGAGTACGCCTTCCGGCTGGTGCCGCTGCCGCTGCCCGGATCCGAGCGGGATCCATCACAGGTCCCGTCCGTCGCGGTCTTCCTCGACCGGGCCGGCCGCGTCCGGCCCGGGCCGCCGTCGACGCCGGCCGACCTGCGGTTGGTCGCCGACATCGTCCGCCGCCTGGACGGGATGCCGCTGGCCATCGAGCTGGCGGCCGGGCGGCTGTCCACATTTTCCCTCGCCGACCTGCACAAGCGACTCGATCGCTCGCTCGACCTGCTCGGCGGCCGGCCCAGCGGCGAGGCCCGGCACCGGACGCTGCGGACTACTGTCGAGTGGTCCTACCAGCTGCTGTCCGACGACGAGCAGCGCCTGTTCCGGCATCTGTCGATCTTCGTCGACGGCGTCGACCTCGCGGCGGCCGAGCGGCTCGCCACCGAGCTGGGCCTGCGGAGTGATCCGGGGAGCGTACTGGCCCGGCTGGTGGACGCCTCGATGCTGGAAGCCGACTTCGAGGCCGGCACCCGGTACCGCATGCTGGAGACGTTGCGCGCCTTCGGGCTCGACCGGCTGGCGGCGGCCGGGGAGGAGGAAGCCGCGGCCGGCTGTCTGCTCCGGTGGGCTGTCGATCTGACCAGGTGGATCGGCGACACCCTCATGACCGAACGGGAGCCGGAGGCCGACGCGGTCCTGCGCCGCGAGCTGCCCAACCTGCGCGCCGCGTGGCGGCTGGCCCGCGGCCACGGCGACCTCGACGTCGCCGCCGCCATGGTGATCGGGCTGTTCGACGCGGTCACCTACCGGGACCTGATCGAAATCCGGGGCTGGGCCGGGGAGCTGGCCGACGACCCGGCGCTCACCGGCCAGCCTCGCGCGACCGCGGTACTTGGCGTAGCCGCCGAAGCCGCCTACCAGAGCGGCGACTATCCGCGGGCCGACCGGCTCGCCCGCGACGGGCTGGCCCGTGCGGCCGGGGTTGGCGACGCCGGGTCGTGGTACTGCCTGATGGCGCTCTCGGTGGCTGACCTGGCCCGCGGCGCCCACGACGACACGGTGGAGCACTCCCTCGCCGCGGCCGCGCTCGCGTCCCGGCCCCGGGAAAACCTCGGCGTCGCGGCCCTGGCGAAGCTCTACTCGGGCCATCCGGACGAGGCGCGGACACTGAACGAACGCGGGCTCGCCGGGGCGGTCGCACCGACGATGCTGTCCTGGGGCGCGTACGTCGCAGGGGAGATCGACAGCGCCACCGGCCACAGCGCGCCGGCCGAGCGGCACTACCTGCGCGCCATCGATCTCGCTCGCACCTCGGGCGCGACATTTCTCGTCGGCGTGGCGACCGTGGGTCTGCTCGCGGTACGCGCCAACGCCGGCCGGGTGCACGACGCCCTGCGCGGCTACCGCGAGGTCGTCGACTACTTCGCCCGCACCGGCAACTGGAGCCACCTCTGGACGACGCTGCGCAATCTGGCCGATCTGCTGCGCGGGCTCGGCGACGACGCACCGGCCGCGCTGCTCGACGCCGCCGCCGACCAGGCGCCCGACTCCCCGGCGGTGGACGGCTCGCGCCGGCGGCCGAACACGTCCGGCACGCCGGCGACCGGCCGGGCCGCGGTACTCGACGTGGCCCGCCGGGCCATCGAGCGCAACCTTCCCCGGTCATGACCCGGCGATCGGGCCCGCCCACTCGACGAACGTCTCCTGGCCGACCCACGCGGTGTACCGGTCGATGCCCATCGCCTCGATGACCGCCGCCGTCTGGGTCTCCTGTGCCGCCAGCGCGCTCACCTTGCGGGTCGCGATCACCGGATCCAGGACCAGGTCGAGCGCGAGCCCGGCGTCGGAAACCGTCACCGGGTAGCCGGCGACGAACACCCCCAGGCTCTCGTTGAACTCGTGCCACCGCGATGCCCACCGCTCGGCGACCGCGCTGTGCAACAGCCGGGCGCCGGGTGGGGCGGCGCGCGCGAACGCGGTGGTGGTCCAGGCCGACACCGCCTGGTGGTCCGGGTGGCCGGTCTGGCCGTCGGGGCCGAACGTCAGCACCGTATCCGGCCTGACCTCGTCGATCAGCTCGCACAGCCGGGCCACCGGTTCGGACACCGGAACAGCCGCGCACTCGCCGTCGCGGTATCCGAGCCAGTGGTGCTCCGTAACGCCGAGGACGTCCAGGCAGCGGGCCAGCTCGGTGGTCCGCTGGGCGGCCAACCGATCCGGGGGCCAGCGCTCCGGATCGGACGTGCCCAGTTCGCCGCGCGTCGCCGTCACGCAGACCACCCGGGACCCGACGTCCCGGGCCATCGCCATCAGCCCGCCGGACAGGTAGGCCTCGTCGTCGGGATGGGCCCACACCCCCAGGATCGTCCCCAGCTCGCCAACTCCTGTTTCACCGTCCGTCCACATGAGTCACATGATGGCGGACCGGGTTGGTTACTGTCGCGAGCAGGACAGTATCCCCCATACGAGGTACGAATCGGACAGACGACCCCAAGTCCCGAGTACGCTCAGTGACATGTCCGCCGCTCCCCCGGCACATCGTGTGCGCCGGCCCGACGGTTCCGCCGCCGGTCAGACGATCGCGATGCTCGTCATCTTGCTGCTGTCATTGCCCTTGCTCCCGCTCGTGCTCGTGGTCGTCGCGGTCGTGCGTGTCCGCGATCGGCTCACCACCACGCGGGCCGCGCGCCAGCCGGCGACCCTCACGCAGCCCGCCACGGCCATCCAGCCGCCCGTCCTCTAAGCCGCACGACTCGCCCGCTCACCCTCGGAGCGAAGGCACCAGAAGCCCCACGCACTCGACGTGGTGTGTCATCGGAAACATGTCGAACGCCCGCAGCGCCGCGAGCCGCCAGCCCCCATCGCGAAATGTGCGTACGTCCCGGGCGAACGCGGCCGGGTCGCACGCCACGTAGGCGACCGCGCGCGGGCCGGCGGCCATGACCGCCCGGGTCACGGCCGCGCCGGCGCCCGTGCGCGGTGGGTCGAGCACGACGAGGTCGACCGGGCCGGTCAACCGCCGACGGAGTGCTGCCTCCACTGTGGACTGCACCACGCGCAGGCCGGTCACGTCGGTGAGGTTGGTGCGGGCGGCGGCTACCGCGGGCTGCGCCGACTCGACTAGCGTGATCGGGGCGTCCGGGCCGAGCTTGGTGGCGAGCGCGGCGGCGAAGAGGCCGGCGCCGCCGTAGAGGTCCCAGGCCGACTCGCCGGGGCGCGGCTCCAGCATTTCGAGCACCGCTCCGGCAAGCGTGTCCGCGGCGGCGGGATGCACCTGCCAGAAGGCGTCCGCCGGCAGTGTCCACTCACGACCCACCGCCCGCTCGGCGGTCGGGCCGTCGAAAACGCCGTCTGGACCCACCATCGCGGGACTCGCCGCCGGCGCCACGGTGTCCACTGTGGACGCGGACGGCCAGGCCTCGGCCGTCACCGGCAGCTCCTGGATGGCGGCGTGGGCGATCCGGCAGCGGTCGATCGGCACCACCTCGTGCGAGCGGTGCTTGAGCAGACCCGCCCGCCCGGCGGCGTCCACCGTGTACCGCACGCGCGTGCGCCACCCGAGCGGCCCGCCGGGCAGCGGCTCCACGCGTACCGGGAAGTCTGGCAGGCCGCCGAGCCGGGCCAGCTGCTCGCGCACGACGGCGGCCTTCCACTCCAGCTGCGCCGGCGGGTCGACGTGCTGGAGGTCGCAGCCACCGCACAGATCCGGGCGCGCGTACGGGCAGGGGGGCTCCACCCGGTCCGGCGAGGATTCCAGCACCGAGACCGCGTCCGCGCGCAGGTATCCGGGATGCTCCTCGGTGATCTCGGCGACCACCCGCTCGCCGGGCAGCGCGTGCCGCACGAAGACCACCCGCCCCGGCGGCTCACCGATGCGGGCGACGCAGTGCCCGCCGTGGGCCACCGCACCCACCGTCACCTCGACGCGTTCCGAGATCATTGCGGCGGGGTCCGGTCGCGGGGGCCACGCGCGGGGCCGCGGGCCAGGTCGCGGTCGAGGCGGTCGAGGTCCTTGGCGGCGCTGGAGGCGAGCTGCCACGGCACGCTCGTCACCATCACACCCGGCTCGAAGAGCAGCCGCCCCTTGATCCGCAGCGCGCTCTGGTTGTGCAGGATGTGCTCCCACCACTTGCCGACCACGTACTCGGGGATGAAGACGGTGACCACGTCGCGGGGTGAGCTGCGGCGGACCGACTTGACGAAGTCGAGGATCGGCCGGGTGATCTCGCGGTAGGGCGAGTCGACGACGGTGAGCGGCACCGGGATCTCCCGCCGCTCCCACTCCTCCTGGATCCGCCGCGTGTCCTTGTCGTCGACGTTGACGGTGACCGCGGTGAGCGTGTCGGGGCGGGTCGCCTGGGCGTACGCGAGCGCCCGCAGCGTCGGCAGGTGCACCTTGCTGACCAGCACGACCGCGTGGTTGCGGGCGGGGAGCACCTGGCGGTCCTCGTCCGGCGTGAGCTCGCGCGAGACGGTGTCGTAGTGCCTGCGGATGGCCAGCATGGTGACGTAGATGACCGCCATCGCGGCGATCGCGATCCACGCGCCGAGCAGAAACTTGGTGATCAGCACGATCACCAGCACGGTGCCGGTCATCGCCGCGCCGAACGCGTTGATCGCCCGCGAGCGGATCATGCGGCGGCGCTGCTCGGGGTCGCGGGTGCGGGGCAGCAGGCGGTTCCAGTGGCGGATCATGCCGACCTGCGACAGGGTGAACGACACGAAGACACCCACGATGTACAGCTGGATCAGCCGCGTGACCTCGGCCTGGAAGGCCACGATAAGCACGATCGCGAAGAGCGCCAGCAGCACGATGCCGTTGGAGAAGGCCAGCCGGTCGCCGCGGGTGTGCAGCTGGCGGGGCAGGTAGCGGTCCTGGGCGAGGATCGAGCCGAGCACCGGAAAGCCGTTGAACGCGGTGTTCGCGGCCAGGAAGAGGATGAGCGCGGTCGCGGCGGCCACCACGTAGAGGAGCACGCCGCCCCCGAAGATCGCCTCGCCGAGCTGGGTGGTGACGGTCTTCTGCTCGTACCCGGCCGGGCCCTGCACGATCTGGAGCCCCGGATCCTCGACGAACTGGAGGTGGGTGAGGCGAGACATCCACACGATGCCGACGAGCATCGTGACCGCGACGGTGCCGAGCAGCAGCAGCGTGGTCGCGGCGTTGCGGCTCTTGGGCGGCTTGAAGGCGGGCACGCCGTTGGAGATCGCCTCCACGCCGGTGAGCGCCGCGCAGCCGGACGAAAACGTGCGTAAGAGCAGAAACACCATCGCGAACCCGGTCAGGTGGTCGTCCTCGGCCGCGATCAGCAGGTCGGCGCTGGGCGCGCGGAGGTCGTCGCCGAGTACGAAGATGCGCACGATCCCGGTCAGCAACATCCCGATGATCACGATCATGAAGCCGTACGTCGGGATCGCGAACGCCGTGCCCGACTCGCGCAGGCCGCGCAGGTTCATCGCGGTGAGCAGCGCCACCGCGGTCACCGCCACGCCCACCTTGTGCTCCGCCACCCACGGGATGACCGAGCCGAGGTTGGCCACGCCCGACGAGGTCGACACCGCCACGGTCAGCACGTAGTCGACCATCAGCGCGCTGGCCACGCCCACGCCCGCCTTCGGACCCAGGTTGACGGTCGCCACCTCGTAGTCGCCGCCGCCCGACGGGTACGCGTGCACGTTCTGCCGGTAGCTGGCCACCACCGTCAGCATCACCACGACGACGGCGAGCGCCACCCACGGCGAGTAGAAGTAGGCACTCGCGCCGGCGATCGAGAGCGTCAGCAGGATCTCGTCCGGCGCGTACGCCACGCTGGAGAGCGCGTCCGAGGCGAACACCGGCAGCGCGATGCGCTTCGGCAGCAGCGTGTGCTGGAGGCGGTCGGACCGGAACGGCCGCCCGACCAGGAGGCGCTTCAGCAGTGAGGTGGGACTGGCCACAAGCGCCGATCGTACGGTGGCGGGGTGGCCGGCGGCCCGCCGGAGGCGATCACGTGGGAGGCTTCTCCTGGGAACGAGAGGAGAGTCACGGGGTGCACGTCGTGATCATGGGGTGCGGGCGGGTCGGCTCCACCCTCGCGCACAACCTGGAGGCGCGCGACCACACGGTCGCGGTGATCGACCAAAACGCCGACGCGTTCCGGCGGCTGGGTCCGGAGTTCGGTGGGATCACGGTGACCGGCATCGGCTTCGACGGCGACGTGCTGCGCGAGGCCGGGATCGAGCGCGCCGACGCGTTCGCCGCGGTGTCCAGCGGTGACAACTCCAACATCATTTCGGCCCGCCTGGCCCGAGAGACGTTCGGCGTCTCGCGGGTGGTCGCCCGCATCTACGACCAGAAACGCGCCGAGGTGTACGAGCGGCTCGGCATCCCCACGGTGGCCACCGTGCGGTGGACGGCCGACCGCATCCTGCGCCAGCTCGTGCCCGAGGGCACCGTCGAGATCTTCCGCGACCCCACCAGCACCGTGTCGATCATCGAGGTGCCGCTGCACAAGGAGTGGTACGGCCACTCGGTCAAGCAGCTGGAGACGACCACCGGCACCCGGATCGCCTACCTGACCCGCTTCGGCATCGGCACGCTGGCCTCCGGCTCGACCATCCTCCAGGAGGGCGACCAGGTGTTCATGCTGGTCACCGACGACATCGCGGAGCGCGTGAGCATGGTCGCCGGCACCGCACCGGAAGGGGGCCGGTAGCCATGCGGGTCGCGATCGCCGGAGCCGGCAACGTGGGTCGCTCGATCGCCCAGGAGTTGATCGACAACGGCCACCAGGTGATGCTCATCGAGCGCCAGCCGAAGATGCTCCGCCCGGAGAAGGTGCCGGCCGCCGAGTGGGTGCTGGCCGACGCGTGCGAGCTGGCCAGCCTCGAGGAGGCCGCGCTCTCCAGCTGCGACGTCGTCGTGGCCGCCACCGGCGACGACAAGGTCAACCTGGTGGTGTCGCTGCTGGCCAAGACCGAGTTCGCGGTGCCGAGGGTGGTCGCCCGGGTCAACCGCGCCGAAAACGAGTGGCTCTTCACCGAGCAGTGGGGCGTCGACGTGGCGGTCAGCAAGCCGCGCGTGATGGCCGCACTGGTCGAGGAGGCGGTGACGGTCGGCGACCTGGTGCGGCTGATGACGTTCCGGCAGGGCGAGGCCAACCTCGTCGAGATCACGCTGCCGCCCACCGCGCCGTACGTCGGCCACCCCGTGCACGCGGTGCCGCTCCCCCGCGACGCGGCGCTCGTGGCCATCCTGCGCGGCAAGCGGGTGCTCGTGCCGGGCCCCGACGACCCCATCGAGGCCGGCGACGAGCTGGTCTTCGTCTGCACCGCCGAGGTGGAAGACACCGTCCGCGCGGTCATCCTGGGCGCCGACAGCGTCGAACGCACCCGAGGCGGCGGCTAGGCCCAGGCCCTGTCCCGGCTCTGTTTCAGGGGACAGAAGACTTGGGCTACCGCGATGTCCGCCGTGGTCCGGACCGCTGCTCCCGCGGCCTCGCCCTCCGCGCCTGGTCACGCTCACCCCAGCGGCTGCGCCGAGCCCGGCGGGCCCGGCCGAGGCCTTGCCTGCACCCACGGAGTGGCTGTCGCCCTGAGTAACCGCCGCCGCCGTGCGCGCGGCTCAAGATTCGAGATCTATGCCTACGGTTCTCTCGTCCCTTGCACCGACCAGGGCATACTCGCGGTCAGGCGGGGGCGGCCTCGGTCTCGGGCGCGTTGTTTCTGGTCTCGCGGCGCACGGCCCAGACCGTGAAGGCGAGCAGCAGCAGATACGGCGGGTAGCCGAGCACGAGGCGGGCGACGCCCAGCGCCGTGTCCTGGTCGGCGAGGTAGAGCGCGGCCTGCACGCCCACCTTGGCCAGCCACACCACGCCCCACAGCACGGTGAGTCGGCTGAAGAGGCGGATCAGCTTGGGATCGGTGCGCCACTCGGCCTTGCCGCCGGCCACGATCACGGACCAGATCCAGCCCACCAGTGGCTGGCGCAGGGCGACCGAGGCGAGCAGCGCCAGCCCGTAGCCGATCCCGTACAGGATGCCGGGCAGGTAGAAGTCCTTTTCGTCACCCGTGCGCCACGCGATGAACGCGCCGACGCCCACGCCGAACAGCCCGTTGACCGCGTGGCGGATGGGGCGGCGCTGGATCAGGCGGAGCACGGCGATGGCGACGGCGATGCCCACCGAGGCGATGAGTGCCGGGTTGAGATCGGCGATGACGTTGACGAGGACGAACACCACGACCGGCACGCTCGACTCGACCAGGCCCCGCCAGCCACCCAGCTGGTCGGCCATCTGCTCGGCGAAGCTGGGCAGGCGTTCCTCGTCTTGCTCCGGCTGCGTCGTCATGTCTATCGAGGCGCTTCCAGCTCGTAGTACGGGTTGTAGATGACTTTACGGTCGTCGCGCACCGCGACGCGACCGCGCGCCGTCAGCTGCCGGCCAGGCTCGATGCCGGCGATGTGCCGGCGGCCGAGCCACACCAGGGTGACAACGTCACTGCCGTCGTACAGGTCCGCCTCCAGCGTGGGCAGGTTGGTGCGTGGAGTGTAGACCACGGTACGCAACCGGCCGGACACCGATACGAGCTGGCCCCGGCGACACATGCCGGCCAGCGTGGAACCGGACTCTGCGCTCTCCCGCTGAAGCTCCTCCGCGTCGAGCTCGGCCTCGCTCGCCGTGAGTCGCTGGAAGAACCGGCGTACCGAAGATGGGGTGTGGTCGGTCGCCATGACCTTGGGGTCAGCCTCCTCGACAAGCCCGGCGCCCGCCCGCCGGGTTCGTCCAAGGGTACGCGCCCCCGGACCACACGTCGATCGACGTCGGTCGACCCTAGGGGTCCTAGGTGCGGCGCGGGCGGGGGGACGGCCTGCGGCGCGGCGGCTGGCTCGGCCCGGATCCGTTGACCGGCGGAGACGCGTCGTCGGGCGGCTCGGGAGCCGACCCGGCGGCCTGCTGGGCCTGGGCCTGGTCGGCGAGCTCCTTGGGCAGGCGCAGCGGGAGCGGCTCGCGCACCGGCTTGGCCTCGTGCCCGCGGTCGACCACCAGCCCGTGCATGCATTCGGCCAGCGGGCCCGCGGCGGCCGGGTCGACCGCCACACCGCCCTGGAAGACGCCGCGGACCATCCACCGCGGGCCGTCGACGCCGACGAAGCGCAGGTCGGTCAGCCCATCCGGGGTACGCACGCGGGCTCGCAGCTCGACGCCGTACTCCCCGTCGACCTCCTCGGCGGCCACGCCGTCGTCGAAGAGCGACTTGCGGATCTCGGCGCGCACCTCCTCCCAGATGCCCTCGGTCCGCGGCGCGGCGAAGACGCCCAGCTGAAGGGCGTTTTCCCCGTGCACGAGCACGACCTGCTGCACCACACCGTCGGGGTTGGCCTGCACCCGCACCTCGACGCCGTCGACCGCGGGGATCTTGAGGCTGCCGAGGTCGAGCCGCTGCACACCCTCCGGGGCCTCGGTCACGTCGTACGGGCCGACGCCCGGCACCGCCGGCTCCGCCTCGGCCGGCTGCTCGTTGTACCGCTCCGCGCGGGCGCGGCGCTGACTGTTGTCCCGCGCGTGCCGCCCGCCGCCCTCTCGCCGTCGCGAGAACATCAGCGCACCTCCCCAACCAGGCCCGAGTGCCCACCCGTCGAACCGTGCCCGCCCGCGCCGCGACTGGAGTCGGTCAGCTCGTCGACCGCCTGGAAGGCGGCCCGCTCCACCCGCTGCACCACGAGCTGTGCGATCCGGTCACCCCGCGAGATCTTCGCGGTGGCGGCGCGATCGTGGTTGACCAGGTTGACCATGATCTCGCCGCGGTAGCCGGCGTCGACCGTGCCGGGCGCGTTGAGCACCGTCACGCCCAGCCGCGCGGCGAGGCCGGAACGCGGGTGCACCAGACCGACGAACCCCTCCGGCAACGCAATCGCCACACCGGTGCGGACCAGCGCCCGCGCACCCGGCGCGATCTCCACGTCTTCGGCTGCCACGAGGTCGGCACCCGCGTCGCCGGGGTGGGCGTACGCGGGCAGTGGCAGGTCCGGGTCGAGCCGGCGCACCGGTACGGGCACAGCGTCGGTCACGTCTGTCTCTTTCGTTCGCGTGGGCGTTGCCGGGTCCATCCTGCCGTGTCGTGCTCGGCGCCCGGGACGTACCCTCACCCTCGTGGAGGAGTATGCCGAACGCCTGACCGTTCCATGGTGGCTGTGGCTGCCGGGTCTCGCCGCCGCAGGCCTCCTCGCGGCCGAGATCTGGATGGGCTCCACCGGGGTGCGCGCGTGGCTTCCCTTCGTCGTGCTGCTGCCGCTGGCGGCCGCCGGCCTGTGGTGGGTGGGTCGCATCCGGATCCGGGTGGCCGGCGGCGAGCTGCATGTCGACGACGCCCACCTGCCGGTGCGCTTCGTCGCCGACGCGGTGCCGCTCGACGTCTCGGGGCGCCGCGAGGTGCTCGGCGTGGGTGCCGACCCGCTGGCCTTCGTCGTGCAGCGGCCGTGGGTCGGCGGCGCCGTGCAGGTGGTGCTCGACGATCCGGCGGACCCCACGCCGTACTGGGTGGTCAGCTCCCGTCACCCCACCAGCCTGGCGGCCGCGCTGCTGGCCGCCCGCGACACCGCCCGCCGGTAATCCTGGCCCTCGCTCCGCGAGGGCGGCTCGCGCGCCTTGAAGCCGGCCTGTAAACGCCAGTCGCTCCGGTCGCTGCGCTCCCTACGCTTGGTGGCGTCTGCGGCCGGCGGCGTGCTCGCTAGTCGCTGACGACCTGGCCCTCGATCGCGCCCCGGCCACGCCGCCGCAGGTCGTCGCGGATGCGGTCGCCGAGCGCCTGGGTCGCCCGCCGGTTGAGGTAGCCGGCCACCGCCGCACCGGTCAGCATCGGACCGAGCGTGGTCAGGTTGCGGCCGAAGCGGCGTAGCAGCCGGTCGCGTAGCTCCTTGCGGGCCGCGGTGCCGAGCACCGCGCCGATGCCGACGCCGGGCGTCAGCGGGTTGAACCCGCGCTGCTGGGACCAGGCGTGCACCAGGTGCATCGCGCGCTGGGCGCCGACACCGGGCACTGGCTGCCCGTACACCTCTTGGAGCTCGCCGATCAGCTTGATCTCGACGGTCACCACGGCGACCGTCTCGGCCGCGAGCAGCACGGGCGCGGTCAGCAGGGTGGGCGTGGCAGCCCATTCGACGGCGGCGATCCCGCCTCCGGCGGCGCCTACGCCGGCCGTGACCCGGCTGGCGTTGCGGACGAGCCGCTCGGCGAGTGCCTCGCCGTCCAGGCCGTCGTGGTGGCGGCGGAGCGTCTCCAGGTCGCGGACCGGGATGTGTGGCGCCACATCGGCCACGGTGTCGGCCATCCAGCGGACGGCGACCTTGGGCCGGAACATCGTGCCAATCCGCCGGACGGGCACCTGGCTGGCGATCCGCCGCAGGAGCCGCTTTCGCTCGCCTTTGGGCACACTCTCCTCGCTGAGCTCGGCTATCGCCTTGCCCAGCTCAGGGTCCACCCGGGACTCCGGCTCTCCGTCCGTCACAGCGCCGCCCTGGTCAGGCGCACTCGGTGCAGATCAGCTCGCCGTTCCGCTCGTACGCCAGCTGGCTCCGGTGATGCACCAGGAAGCAGCGGGCGCAGCGGAACTCGTCCTGCTGCATCGGCAGCACCTTGACGGTCAGCTCCTCGTCGGCGAGGTCGGCTCCCGGCAGTTCGAAGCTCTCGGCAACCTCGGCTTCGTCCACGTCCACGGCACCCGACTGTGAGTCGGTGCGCCGTGCCTTGAGCTCCTCCAGGCTGTCCTCGCCGAGGTCGACCTCGTCGCGACGCGGGGCGTCGTAGTCGGTGGCCATCGGTTGTCACTCTCCCGTTCGTGTGTCGCTTCCGGATGTAACCCGGACGACGATGTTTCTGTGCCCAACTGCGGGCGGCGTACCTTACCGCCCCGCGGGCGAGGCATGTATACCGCCCCTGTGGGATGCATGTACGCCCCCGCGCGCGAAGTTGTTCCCAATGTGACTCAGGCGACACGAAGATAGGGGTACCCGCGTCCGGCACACCGTCAACACACCGGCGACTCGACCCGATTCGCGGCTTTGCGCGCCTCCGTCCGCGAGATGAGCGACCAGGCGCTAACCTCACCGGCATGACCTTTGCCCGAGTGCGAGCACTCGTCGTTGTCGGCGTACTGGTCGTGTTCGCGCTGGTCTTTGTCGCGGTCGCGCTGGTGCGCGACTCGCAGGGCGGCGAGGCCCCGGCGGCCAGCTGCCCCGAGGGTTGGCCGCAGGCCGACCTCAAGCTTCGCGAAGCCAAGGACATCAAGATCAACGTCTACAACGCGACCGACAATGTTGGCCTGGCCGATTCGGTGGCGGAAGACTTCGCCGGCCGCGAGTTCCAGGTGAAGAAGAAGGGAAACGACCCGAAGAAGAAGGCCGTCGAAGGTGTCGCCCTCCTCCGCTACGGGCCGAAGGCCGTGGGCTCGGCCCAGGTGCTCCAGGCGTTCTTCCTGGGCAAGGCCGAGACCGAGGGCGGTTACGACCCGAAGCGCGAAGACGACGTGGTCGACGTGGTGCTCGGCGACCAGTTCCAGCAGCTGGCCACGCCCACCGAGGTCAACCAGTCGCTGGTCGACCTGGGCAGCCCCCAGCTCCCGCCCGGCACCTGCGCCGCGAAGACGGAGGCCTGAGCGCCGGCGAGCCCTAGGGGCCGCCGGCGGCGTCCATCTCGGCCAGGCGGTCGTGCAGCGGCTTGAAGAGAGCCGGCGGCGCGGCCACCACCATGTCCAGCCCGGGCGGCGCGCCGCCGAGCCCGGCGACCACCAGGCCGGCCTCGGTCGCGACAAGTCCGCCGGCGGCGTGGTCCCAGGGGTTGAGGCCCTTCTCGTAGAACGCGTCGAGCTGGCCGCCCGCGGCCGCACAGAGGTCGAGTGCCGCCGAGCCGAAGCGCCGGATGTCGCGCACGTGGCCGAGCAGCCCGTGCAGCACACCCGCCTGGTGCACCCGCCTGGCCGGGTCGTACCCGAAGCCGGTGCCGACCAGGGCCTGCCCGAGCTCGGTCTGCGGCGAGCCGTGCAGCCGCTCGCCCGCCCGGTAGGCGCCGCCGCCCAGCGTCGCGGTCCACTCCGCGCCGGTCGCCGGGTTGCGCACCACGCCGGCGACCACCTGGCCGTCTACCTCGGCGGCGAGCGAGACGGCGTACTGCGGGAGGTCGTAGAGGTAGTTGACCGTGCCGTCGATCGGATCGAGGATCCACCGCACGTCGCCACGGGCTCCGCTCGCGCCGTACTCCTCGCCCAGGACCACGTCGTGCGGCCGGCGCGCGCGGAGCGCGTCGACCACCTGGCGTTCGACGGCGCGGTCCGCGGCGGTCACGACGTCGGTGTCGGTGCTCTTGGTGGTGACGCCGGAGACCCCCTCCACGCGCATCCGGCGAGCGGTCTCGCCCGCCTCCCTGACGATCTCCACGGCGATCGCGAGCAACTCGGCCGCGTCCGGCATCCGGTCCCCCCAACGTGGGTCTTTCGTTTGGACCCTCGGCCCCTCGAAGATCCGAAGAGACCGGCCCTCGAAAACGGCGCTCGGCCCGTATCATCCTGTCAGAGCCTCGAAAAGACCCTTTGCGGCGGCCCCCGGAGCCGCTCCCCCGGCGTGCGCCGCGGGATGATCGCCGCAGACAGCGTTACAATTCACGCTGCCCACCGCGACGCGGACCGTCACCGCCCGGACGGCCCACGAGACGGGGGCTCCCACAACAAACCGGCCAGCTCTTCACCTTGTGCTGTGCTGACCGGTTGGCCGCGTCGTTCATCGCCTCCGGAAGGTCATTCGTGACAGAGCCTCGCCACACCGGCGCCGACGTTCGCTCGATCACCGACTCTCTGATCGCCCACGCCGAGAGTGCCGGCGGCCAGCTGACCTCCGCGGAGGTCACGCAGACCGTGGAGGCCGCCGCGGTGACCCCGGCAGAGGCGAAGAAGATCCTGCGCGCCCTCGCCGAGCGAGGCGTAACCGTGGTGTGGGACGGCTCCGTCAGCACCCGCCGCCGCGTCTCCGCCGCGCGGTCCGCGACCCCGGCGTCGAAGGCGACCACCGCCAAGGCGACGAAGACGGCGGCCAAGAAGGCGCCGGTGCCCAAGCCGGCACCCGCCGAGGAGGCCACCGTGACTCCGCTGAAGAAGGCCGCGCCCGCGGCCGACGCACCCGCCCGCCCGGCGAAGGCCGCCAAGGCCGCGAAGGCGGCCGCCAAGCCCGCCGCCGACGGCGCGCCCACCACGGGGCCGGCCAAGGCGGTCAAGGGCGCCAAGGCCGCGGAGGGTGGCGAGCAGCCGGCCGACGGCACGGCGCCCGAGGGCGAGGTCGAAGACATCGATCCCGAGACGCTGGCCGCCGAGATCGAAGACGTCGTGGTCGAGGAGCCGGCCGAGCTCGCCCAGGCAGCGCAGGCCGACGCCACCGCCGACAGCAACGACTTCGAGTGGGACGACGAGGAGTCCGAGGCGCTCAAGCAGGCTCGCCGCGACGCCGAGCTCACCGCCTCCGCCGACTCGGTCCGCGCCTACCTCAAGCAGATCGGCAAGGTCCCCCTGCTCAACGCGGAGCAGGAGGTCGAGCTCGCCAAGCGCATCGAGGCCGGGCTGTACGCGGCGGAGCGCCTGCGCGCCGCCGAGGAGGGCGAGGAAAAGCTCCCCACCCAGATGCACCGCGACCTGAGCTGGATCGGGCGCGACGGCGAGCGGGCGAAAAACCACCTCCTCGAGGCCAACCTGCGGCTCGTGGTCTCGCTGGCCAAGCGGTACACCGGCCGCGGCATGGCCTTCCTCGACCTCATCCAGGAAGGCAACCTCGGCCTCATCCGCGCCGTCGAAAAGTTCGACTACACCAAGGGCTACAAGTTCTCCACCTACGCCACCTGGTGGATCCGCCAAGCCATCACCCGCGCCATGGCCGACCAGGCCCGCACCATCCGCATCCCGGTGCACATGGTCGAAGTGATCAACAAGCTCGGCCGCATACAGCGTGAGCTGCTCCAGGATCTGGGCCGCGAGCCCACCCCGGAAGAGCTGGCCAAGGAGATGGACATCACACCGGAGAAGGTGCTGGAGATCCAGCAGTACGCCCGGGAGCCCATCTCGCTCGACCAGACCATCGGCGACGAGGGCGACAGCCAGCTCGGCGACTTCATCGAAGACTCCGAGGCCGTGGTGGCGGTCGACGCGGTCAGCTTCTCGCTGCTCCAGGACCAGCTCCAGCAGGTGCTCCAGACGCTCTCCGAGCGGGAGGCCGGCGTGGTCCGGCTGCGCTTCGGCCTCACCGACGGCCAGCCGCGCACGCTCGACGAGATCGGCCAGGTTTACGGCGTGACACGCGAGCGCATTCGCCAGATCGAGTCGAAGACGATGTCAAAGTTGCGACACCCGTCGCGGTCCCAAGTGCTCCGCGATTACCTCGATTGAGGGACGATAGTCAACAGAGCGTGTCGCTTTGAACACCACGCGTACATCACGACGTGGTCATCTCGCCGTTGCCCAGATGTGATCGTTGACGTGGCACCCTTGTCGCACGGCACACTGTCGGTACCCGGGTGTGACCTCGGTCCCCAGAGGGCACTCCGGGAAGGCAGCACCCCCGGTGGGTGTTGGACGATAGGTGAGCAACGACCGAAGAACGTGTTCATCGGTGACGACCAGAGGAGGAAGGCGATGACCCCGACCCTCACGCCGCCGCCCGAAACGGCGGCCCCGCCAGCCGCCGATGAACGGTGCGACCGCTGCAACGCGGCTGGCAAGCTGCGCATCACCCTCGCGGGTGGGAGCGAGCTGGTGTTCTGTGGGCACCACGCGAACAAGTACGCCGAGGATCTCGTGAAGATCACGGTTCAGTTCGTGTCCGACCCGGAGTTCACCTGGCGAGGCGCCGAGCTGATGGCCAACCCGAACTGACGCGAGTTCGAGCAACAGCACAAACACAGACGTAGACCGGCCGGAGGAGGTGTGCCTCCGGCCGGTTCTGTGTCTCTTGGTGGGATTTCGCTCAGAGCGAAACTCACTGCCTTCTTCGCCCGCGCCGGTGTGGCTCGGCCTTCGCGCGCCGTGAGCTCCATGGTTACGGGCACTCCTGGCTGTCGAGCTGCCCGCACAGACGGGGCGCCTTGCCGCGGAGGCCGACGAGCTCGGCCTACTCCGAAACCGGGGCCCGCCACCAGCGGACGGGTGAGGCAGCGCGGGACCCAGGGCAACGAAGCTCTGTTGGCGATCTCCGGCCGGCTGCCCGGCAACAGGCATTGTGGACGAACACCCCTGCACTGCGCCGCGCATCCGCCGGGGCAAAGCGGTGACCGCGGCCGAACGCGAGGGTGAGCCGCGGGAGCAGCGGACCAGAGCATGGCCAACTTACGGTCCGGACCACGACGGGCGTCGCGGCGGGCTTGCGGCGCGGACCTGGCAGCGCGGGTCGGGGATCTCGGCGAGCGCCAGCTCGCCGCCGACCCGCGCGTACTCCGGCGGGAGCAGCGGTCAGCGGCTGACACGGACCCGGGCAACTCGAGCTTCAGGCACACCTAGAGCGTCTGGACCGTGGCGATGCGCTCCTCGAGCTGCTCGATCGTGGCTTGCGCGCTCGGTGGGCCGCCGCAGAGGCGGCGGAGCTCGGCGTGGATCTTGCCGTGTGGGAGGCCGGTGCGGTGGTGGTGGGCGTTGACCAGGGAGTTGAGCTGGCGGCGTAGGGCGATCCGGCGCTCGCCCGCCGTGCGTGGGCCGGCCGGCTGGGCGGGCACCGTCGCCGCCGCGGGAGCCGCGGACCTCGTGCGGCGTTGGGCGGCCAGCTGGTCGGCCTGGCGCTTGCTGAGCAGCATCGACACCTGGTCGGCGGTGAGCAGGCCGGGCAGGCCCAGGTACTCCTCTTCCTCGGGCGTGCCGGCCTGTGCGCCGGTGCCGAACGAGGCGCCGTCGAAGATGACCTGGTCGAGCTCGGCGGTGGCGGAGAGCGCCTCGAAGCGCTTTTCCAGCTCGCCGCTCGCCTGCTCGTTGCGCTGGGCGCGCTCCAGCAGGTCGTCGTCGAGGCCGTCGGGGTGCTTCGGCTCGCCGAGCACGTGGTCGCGCTCGGCCTCCATCTCGCTCGCCAGGCCGAGCAGGTGGGGCACGCTCGGCAGAAAGACGCTGGCGGTCTCGCCGGGGCGGCGCGCGCGCACGAAGCGGCCGATCGCCTGGGCGAAGTAGAGGGGGGTGGAGGCGCTGGTCGCGTAGACGCCGACGGCCAGGCGCGGGATGTCGACGCCCTCGGAGACCATCCGCACGGCCACCAGCCACCGCTGCTCCGACGCGGAGAACGCGGCGATGCGCGCCGAGGCGCCCTGGTCGTCGGAGAGCACCACGACCGCCTTTTCGCCGGTCACGCGCTCGATCAGCCGCGCGTACGCCCGAGCGTTCTGCTGGTCGGTCGCGATGACCAGCCCGCCCGCGTCGGACATGCCGCCGGCCCGGAGCACCTGGAGGCGCGCGTCGGCCGCGCGCAGCACCTGGGGCATCCACTCGCCGGCCGGGTCGAGGGCGGTGCGCCACGCCTGTGCCACGAGATCCTGGGTCATCGGCTCGCCCAGCCGCGCGGCCAGCTCGTCGCCCGCGCTGGTGCGCCACCGGGTCTCGCCGGAGTACGCCAGGAAGATCACCGGCCGGACGACGCCGTCGCGGAGGGCGTCGGAGTAGCCGTACACCGAGTCGGAGCGGGAGCGCTGGAGGCCGTCAGAGCCCCGCTCGTACGTCACGAAGGGGATCGGGTTGTCGTCGGACCGGAACGGCGTGCCGGTGAGCATCAGGCGCCGCACGGCCGGCTCGAAGGCGGCCCGCACGCCGTCGCCCCACGAGCGGGAGTCGCCGGCGTGGTGGATCTCGTCGAGGATGACCAGCGTGCGGCGGGTCATCGTGCGGCGGCGGTGCACCTGGGGCGCGACGCCCACCTGCGCGTACGTGACGACGGCGCCGTGGAAGTCGGCCGACGAGTGGATGTCGGCGTTGCGGAACGTGGGGTCGAGCTGGATGCCCACCCGCCCCGCCGCGGCCGCCCACTGCGCCTTGAGGTGCTCGGTCGGTGCCACCACGGTGACCGCCTCGACCGTGCCGTCTAGGAGGAGCTCAGCCGCGATGCGCAGCGCGAAGGTGGTCTTGCCGGCGCCGGGCGTGGCCACCGCCATGAAGTCTTCTGTGCGACGGCGCAGATACTCCACCATCGCCTTGCGCTGCCAGGCCCGAAGCGGTGGAAAGTCGTCCAACGCCAGCCGCACCCGACACCCCCCTCGGCACACAAGAAATCGCCCCCGCGCGTCGGCGCGAAGGCGGTCTTCAGCATAACCTCGCGGGGGCCCCGGTGGCTGCCAGCCGCCACACGCGTCACACCCCTTGCGGCGGGAGAGGGGCACTCCACTTGCGCAGGAGCGAGATCAGGCGCAGTCCGAAGACGAGCGTCGCGGGTGCGAGCAATACCACGTTGTGGTGCGTCTCGACGCGCTCGAGCGCGACGACCGCGACCGCGCCGGCGAGCGCGGCCACCGCGTAGATCTCGCGCCGCAGGACGACCGGGATCTCGCCGGTGAGCAGGTCGCGGCCGAGGCCGCCGCCGATGCCCACGAGCATGCCGATCAGGCACGCGCCGGCGGCGGGCACGCCGGCGTCGAGCGCCTTGAGCGTGCCCGTGACGGTGAAGAGGCCGAGCCCGGCCGCGTCGAGCACCAGCACGGTGCGGCGCAGCCGGGCGAGCTGCGGGTGGAGCCAGAAGGTGGCGGTGGCCACGACGGCGGCGACGGCGGGGTAGCGCCAGTCGGCGAAGGCGAGCGGCGGCACGACGTCGATCACCAGGTCACGGAGGATGCCGCCACCGAGCGCGGCGACGAAGCCCACGAAGATCACGCCGAACAGGTCGAGGCGCTTGACGACACCGGCCGACGCCCCGGAGGCGGCGAAGACAGCCACCCCCACGAGGTCAGCGATGAGCAAGGTGGCCGGTCACGCCCGCATCGACTCGTAGATCTCCTTGCACGCCGGGCAGACCGGTGAGCCCGGCTTGGGCGCCTTGGTGACGGGGAACTTCTCACCACATAGTGCGATCACGAAGGTGCCCATGACCGCGCTCTCGGCGATCTTCTCTTTACGGACATAGTGGAACATCTCAGGACCAGTATCGGCATCCTTGAGATCCGGACGCTCGAGAACCTCAGTGCTCACGGCTTATGACACCTCCAGCCGTCTAGTTTCCCACCTCAGCGGCGAGCGGTCCAACGCGCCACATACGGTAGTGATCGTGACGGACCTTCACATCCGGGTAGGCCCCGAGGTCGCCGAGGCCCTCCGCGCCGGCCAGCCCGTCGTGGCTCTGGAGAGCACCATCGTCGCACACGGCCTGCCCCGCCCGGACAACCTTCGGGTGGCCCGAGAGATCGAGCAGGCGGTACGCGCGACCGGCGCCGTACCGGCCACGATCGGCATGATCGGCGGCGTGCTGACCGTCGGGCTCGACGACGCGCAGCTGACCCGCCTCGCCACGGCCGACGAGGTGGCCAAGCTCTCAGTACGCGATCTCGCCGTCGCCGCCGCGGCGGGTGCGGACGGCGCCACCACGGTCGCCGCCACGAGCGCGGTCGCCGTCGCCGCCGGCATCCCGGTCTTCGCGACCGGCGGGCTGGGCGGGGTGCACCGCGAGGCCTTCGACGAGTCGAACGACCTCGTCACGCTCGCCCGTACCCCGATCACCGTCGTCTGCGCGGGCGTCAAGTCGATCCTCGACGTGGGCGCCACGCTGGAGCGGCTGGAGACGCTCGGGATCACCGTGCTCGGGTACGGCACCCGCCGCTTCCCCGGCTTCTACATCACCGACGCCGGCTTCGACCTCGACTGGTCCGTGGACACGCCCGAGCAGGTGGCTGCCGTGATGGCCGCCCGGCGCGAGCAGGGGGTACACGGCGGCGGCCTGGTCGTCGCCAACCCGCTCCCGCTCGACGAGCAGCTCGACCCCGACCTGCACGACCGCACGCTCGCCGAGGGCCTCGACAAGCTGCACAGCGAGGGGATCACCGGGAAGGCGGTGACGCCGTTCCTGCTCGCGTACTTCCACGAGGCGACCGGGGGCAGGAGCCTCACCGTCAACGTGCGCATCATCCTGCGCAACGCCGAGCTCGCGGGCCGCGTCGCGGTGGCGGCCGCCGCTTGATCCTCGTCGTGGGCGACCTTGTCACGGACGTCGTGGCGGCCCTCGACGGCGCACCCGCGACGGGCACCGACACGGGCGCGCGGATCCGCTTCGCCGGCGGCGGCCAGGGCGCCAACACCGCCGCGTGGCTCGCCGCGCGGGGCACGCCGGTCACGCTCGTCGCCGCGGTGGGCGACGACGAGCCGGGCCGCGCCCGCGTGGCCGAGCTGGCCGCCGCGGGCGTCCGCTGCGCCGTGCGCGCCCACCCCGGCACCCCCACCGGCACCGTGATCGTCCTCGTCCACGACGGCGAACGCACGATGCTCACCGACCGCGGCGCCAACCTGCTCCTCTCCCCCGCCGACGTCGACGCCGCGCTGGCGGCCGCGCCCGAGACCCGGCACGTGCACGTGTCCGGGTACCCCCTGCTGGACCCGGCCTCCCGCGGGGCCGGCCTCCGCGCGCTGGCCGCGGCCCGTGACCAAGGGCTGACCACCAGCGTCGACGCGGCGTCCGCGGGCCCGTTGCGGCACGCCGGGGCCGCCTTCCTCGACTGGGTACGAAACGCCGACCTCGTCCTCGCGAACGTCGACGAAGCCGCCGTGCTGGCCGGCGACACCGACCCGGTCGCACAGGCCCGCGCGCTGGCGGCCGTGGCCACGCACGCCGTGGTCAAGAGGGGCCCGGAGGGCGCGGTGTGGGCCGGCCCGGACGGGATCTTCGAGGCGCCCGGCCGCCGCGTGACGCCGGTGGTGGACCCGACCGGCGCGGGCGACGCCTTCGCCGCGGGGCTGCTGGCCGCCTGGGTGGCCGGCGCCGCACCGCCGGACGCGCTGGAGCGGGCGGTGGCGCTCGGCGCGGAGGCGGTCACCCTGCTCGGCGCCCGCCCCTAATCGGCGTCGATCGTCTTCGGTGGGGGTGCGTCCGTAAGCGCCTGCCGGGGGGTCTCGTCCGCCTCCGGCTCCCGGTGCCGGAAACGGTGCTGCTCCTTCGGCGGGCGGTCGTTGGCCAGGATGACGGCCACCCACGGGATCAGCACCATGCCGAGCAGACAGAGTGGCAGCCAGAGCCAGAGCAGCGGCGCCTTGACACCCACCAGGATGGCGGCGACCAGCAGGCAGACACCCCGGATGGACATCATCAGGACGTACCGCACCTGGCGGCTGCGCAACTGCTCCGCCTGGCTGCGGTCGGCGTCGGTGATCAGGATCGGCCGCGCGGCCTTTCGCTTCACCCGTCCATCCTTCCACTCGCTTCACCGGCGCGATTTTCGCCCGGCCCGCGTGTTACGTGCGTGGTACGCTCGGCCGCGTGGGCAGCAGGTTCAGCTTCACCGAGGAGGGCCTGGCCAACCTGCGGCTCTACGAGGTGACTCCGGGCGAGGTTTGGGAAGCACTCCACAGCACGCGCCGGATCATCCGGCACCTGGGCGACGACGTCATGGTGGTGTACGCGGCGACCGGGCGCGCGCGGCGGCTCGCGATCCTGCTCATCGAGGCCGATCGCGGCGACAACGACTGGGATGTGCTTTCCGCTCGCGACCTGACCGACGTCGAGTCCAAGCGGTACGACGAGGCACAGCAGGGGTGGCGACGATGAATAGAAACGACGCGATCAAGCAGTTCCACGAGGGCGGCGACCGGCTCGCCGAGCTGATCGACGAGGGGCAGCCGGCCGAGCTGCCAGCCCCCGACAGTGACGTGCCCATGGTGAGCCGATCGGTGCGCCTACCCGTCGACACCTACGAACGGGTGCGCGAGGCCGCCGAGGCGCGGGGCATCGGCGTCACCACCCTGATGCGGCAGTGGATAGAGGCCGGGTTAGCCGACCTCGACGAGTCGGCCACCGTGTCACTCGCCGACGTGCGCCGCGCGATCGCCGCGCTGGCCCACCCGCACGCCGCCTGAAACCGGCTACTTCTTGGCGGCCGCCTTCATCTCCTGCTTGTACTCGCGCACCTTCACCAGAGCCGCGGCGTCGACGATGTCCGCCACCGACTTGTACGTGCCCTCCGGGCCGTAGCCGCCGGCCGCCTCGCGCCAACCCTCGGGCCGCACGCCGAACCGCTTGCCCAGCAGCGCCACGAAGATCTGCGCCTTCTGCTTGCCGAATCCGGGCAGCGCGCTCACCCGCTTGTACAGATCCTTGCCGTCGGCGGCTCCGGTCCAGATGTTTTCCGCCTCACCGCCATACGTGTCGACGACGATGCGGCACGCCTCCTGCACCCGCGCGGCCATCGCCTTCGGAAAGCGGTGTAGCGCCGGCGGGGTGGCGAAAATGGCGGTCAGCGCCTCCGGGTCGAAGTCGGCAAGCTCCTCCGCGGTCGGCTCGTGCCCGAGGCGGCGGCTCAGCTCGTACGGCGCGGAGAAGGCGCGCTCCAGCGGAAACTGCTGGTCGAGAATCATGCCGACCAACAGGGCCAACGGGCTTCGCTGGAGCAGCTTGTTGGCTTCGGCGTCGATGGGCAGGTTGAGCGTCATGCACCCCATCCTGCCCCAAAACGCACGCCCGCCGGGGGCTGGTGCCCGCGGCTCCACTATGGAAAGCGCTGTGTGAGCACGCTCGCCGATCTCGGGGAGGTAATCTCACGCAGTCGACAATGTGGCAGGTCGTCCCCTATGCGGGGGCCGCATGCGTACCGGGGGCGCGGGCGGGGATGGCGGACACCACTGGACAGGAGGCTCCCGTGAGTAGATACGTCATAACCATCACGCCCGACAACGACGGCGCGGCCGGCGCCGCGACAGCACACACCACCGTGCGGGTGGACATTTCCACCGGACAGACCCGCATCACCGAGCTGACCGTGCGGGCGGCAAGCGGTGGCGGGCTCGCCCCGGCGGACCTTCCCCCCGTCGACCTTGACCTGCTCGTCCGCGCGCTCGCCGCGCCCACGCCCACGCCGCCGCCGGCGCTGCCGCGGGTGGCCGAGGCGGTCGAGGACGTCGCGCCCGCGCCGCGCCGCCGGGCGCGCAAGACCGCGGCGAAGAAGACCGCGGCGAAGGCCACCAAGTCGGCGGCCAAGAAGGCGACGAAGCGGGCCGCGGATGACGGCGGCACCCGCGCGTACCGGCGGATGCCCGAGCCCGACCAGGTCATGGACGTCTACCGGGAGACCGGCTCGATCACCGCGGTCGCCGAGCACTTCGGCGTGCCCCGGCACACCGTCGCCGGTTGGGCCCGGCGGCTACGCGCGCAGGGACACGCCATCGGTCGGCAGTAATCTTTTCCTCGGCCTTTCGCCCGGTTCTGGTGCGATTGAAAGCGCCCGTTCCGGTGCGATCGGAAAAGCCGACGAGAGGGGCACGACCGTGCGGAAGACCGTGGTGGCGCTGGCCCTGCTGGCGACCCTGACCGCGTGCTCGGGCGACGACGGTGACGGCGACGGCGGCGAGGACACCCTCCCGACCCAGCCGGCGCCCACCGTGCCGACGCCGACCGCGTCCGGCGGGGCCAGCAGCACGCCCGGCGGCCCGCCCGACCTCGGCGCGCCGCAGCAGGTGGCGAGCGGGCTCGACGTGCCGTGGGGGATGGCGTTTCTGCCGGACGGCGACGCGCTCGTCGCCGAGCGGGACACCGGCCGCATCCTCCAGGTGTCGCCGGGCGGCGGCCAGGCGCGGCGGGTTTACGAGGTGCCGGGCGTCGACGTGGGCGGCGAGGGCGGGCTGCTGGGCCTCGCGGTCTCGCCCGACTATGCCCAGGACCGGTGGGTGTACGCATACCACACGTCCAACTCCGACAACCGCATCGTGCGCTTCCGGCTCGACGGCAACGCCCGGCCCGAAGTCGTGTTCGACGGCATCCGCAAGGCGGGCAACCACAATGGCGGGCGCATCAAGTTCGGGCCGGACGGCATGCTCTACGCCGGCACGGGCGACGCGGCCAACACCGCCTCGTCGCAGGATCCCGACAGCCCCAACGGCAAGATCCTGCGCCTGACGCCGGAGGGCGATCCCGCGCCGGGCAACCCGCGCGCCGGCTCGCCGGTGTACACGATGGGCCACCGCAATGTGCAGGGCCTGGCGTGGGACAGCGCGGGACGCATGTACGCGACCGAGTTCGGCCAGAACCGCCTCGACGAGGTCAACCGCATCGAGCCGGGCAAGAACTACGGCTGGCCCGACGTGGAGGGCGAGGGCGACACGCGAGACGGCCGGTACACCAACCCGATCGTCACCTGGTCGACCGACGACGCCTCCCCGTCCGGAGCGACGATCGCCGGCGACACGCTCTACGTGGCGGCGCTGCGGGGCGAGCGGCTCTGGACGGTGCCGCTGAACGACGGCCGCCCCGGCGAACCCCGCGCGGAGCTGCGCGACCGGTATGGCCGGCTGCGTACCGTCGAGGTCGCTCCCGACGGCGCCCTGTGGCTGGCCACCTCCAACCGCGACGGGCGTGGTGACGTCCGTGACGGTGACGACCGCGTCCTCCGCCACCCCGCGCGGCCGTAACCGCCAGAATGGGCCAGTGACCTCACCACCACGACCACCGCTCGCCGAGCAACTCGACCTGGCGCCCCATCCGGAAGGCGGGTGGTTTCGCGAGACCTGGCGCAGCGACCACACGTTCGAGCCGGACGGCTACGGCGGGCCGCGGCGGGCCGCCACCGCCATCTACTTCCTGCTCCACCCCGGCGAGCAGTCGCGGTGGCATGTGGTGCGTTCGGACGAGCTGTGGCTGTGGCACTCCGGTGGCCCGCTGGAGCTGCGCATGCGCGGCAGGGAGAATGCCGTCCTGGGCAACGACATCGCCGCCGGCCAGCGGCCGCAGGTGCTGGTGCCGGGCGGCGTGTGGCAGGCGGCCGCGCCGGCCGGTGACCAGCCGGTGCTGGTCAGCTGCGTGGTGGCGCCCGGCTTCGACTTCGCCGACTTCCGGATGGACTGAATGCTTTTCACCGACAAGGGCGTCGAGCAGCTGCGCACCGCTCTGACTGACTACACAGCCAGCGGCATCGCCGACCGCCTCGGCCCGGCGGCCACCGCGGCCGTGTCGCGCAACGACTTCCGGGCCGCGATGCGCGCCACCGCCGACCGCGACCCGCTCGCCACGCTCATCCGGCTCTTCGTGTGCGGGCAGACCGAGCCGGCCGCCGCGGTGGAGGCGGCGTTCGCGCCACTCCCCCTCGCCGACGCGCTCGCCGCGGGACTGGTGGTGCCGGACGGCGACGGGCTGCGGCAGGGGCTCGACCTCGAGGCGTACGGCGACTCGTGGTGGGTCGTCGCCGACCTGCCCGCCGCCGCGCACCCGGGCGTGCCGCTCGCACCCGACCACGTGCTCGGTGTCGGCGGCGCCTCCACCACGCTGGCCGGCGCCACGATCCGCCGCCCGGTCGGGTCGGCGCTCGACCTGGGCACCGGGTGCGGGGTGCAGGCCCTTCACCTCTCCCAGCACGCCACCACGGTCACCGCCACGGATGTGAGTGAGCGGGCACTCAGCTTCGCCGCCACCACCGCCGCGCTCAACGGCCTTTCGTGGGAGCTGCTCCGCGGCGACATGGTCGCACCGGTCGCGGGGCGCCGTTTCGACCTGGTGGTGAGCAACCCGCCGTTCGTGGTGGGTCCGGGCACCGCCACACACGCCTACCGCGACTCCGGCCGCCCCGGGGACGGCCTGAGCGCCGAGCTGGCCGCCGCCGCGGCCGGTCTGCTGGCCGAAGGCGGCACGATGCAGTACCTGGCCAACTGGGCGCACGTCGCCGGCGAGGAATGGGCCGACCGGGTGGCCGGCTGGGTCGCCGGCACGAGCCTCGACGCGTGGGTGATCCAGCGCGAGGTGGCCGATCCGGTGTCCTATGTGGACCTCTGGCTGGCCGACGCGGGCGAGCCGCACGACCCGGTCCGCAAGGCCGCCTGGCTCGAATGGTTCGACGCCCACAAGATCGAAGCCGTGGGCTTCGGCCTGGTCACCCTCCGCCGCTCGGGCGCCGACGACCCGGTGGTCCGGGTCGAAGACCTGCGCCAGCAAGTCGCCGGCCCGCTCGGCGCGCAGGTGGCCGCCTGGTTCGACCGCCAGGACTTCCTCCGGGTACGCGACGCGGCCGGCCTGCTCGCCGAACGGTACAAGGCCGCCGACGGTCTCCAGCTACGGCAGGAGGCCACGATGGGCCCCGAGGGCTGGGCCGTCGACCGGCAGGTGCTCGCCATGCCGCAGGGGCTGCGCTGGAGCGAGGAGGTCGACCCGCTGGTGCTGGCCCTGGTACGCGGCTGCGACGGCCGCGTGCCGCTGCGCGACCAGATCGCCGTGCTCGCCGTGGCACACGAGGTCGCGGAAGACGACCTCGCCGACGCGGCGGTGCCGATCGTCGCCCACCTTGTCGAGCGCGGCGTCATCACGCCGGTGGGGAGCTGACCCGGTGCGCGCCGTGGTGCAGACGGTCGGCCGGGCCAGCGTCACGGTCGACGGCGAGGTCGTCGGCGAGATCATGGACGGCCTGCTGGTGCTCCTCGGGGTCACCCACTCCGACACGCCCGCGATCGCCGACACGATGGCCCGCAAGGTGTGGGAGATGCGCATCCTCGACGACGAACGGTCCGCGTCCGACGCCGGTGCGCCGATATTGGTGGTAAGCCAGTTCACCCTTTACGGGGACGCCCGCAAGGGCCGCCGACCGACGTGGATCGCCGCGGCGCCGGCCGAGGTGGCCGAGCCGCTGGTGACCGACTTCGTGAAAGCACTGGAATCCCGCGGCGCGACGGTGGCGACCGGCCGATTCCGCGCCCACATGCTCGTCGAAAGCGTCAACGTCGGCCCGCGCACGGTCATCTTGGAGATGTGAGCTACCGCGACGCCAGCGCGCGCGTCGCCGTCGTCGAGGATGGCGAGCGCAGTCAGGTAGCGCAGGGCGCCTGCACCACCCGTCGTGGTCCGGCCCACTGCCACTCACCGTAAGTGTTGCCGAGCACGCGGCAGGAGATCAAAACGGGGCTTCATCGCCCTGAGTAACCACCGCGCCGTGCACGCGGCCCAAGATTTCCAGATCTTGGAGAGTTAGGGCGCCATACCAACCCCAACTCTCCTAGATGTTGTGTCCGGAGAGGTTGGGTACGCGGCTGGCGGGTGGGCCGCCGATGGCGGTGTGGTGTCGGTGATGGTTGTACATGTGGAGCCAGTGGGGCAAGGCGGCGCGG
>NZ_JBQHDG010000032.1:0-112495 GCF_052068095.1 Phytohabitans sp. LJ34
ACCGACGAGGCCAGCGGGGACGGCGTCACCGGCACGCCCACCGTGCGGGTGGGCGGCAAGGACGTCCAGCCCACCACCCAAGCCATCCTAACGGCTTTGTCGGTCGACCGACCGAGGTGATAGCCTAGGATCGGCTGATGCGGATGGGGGCGACATGCGAGCACGTGATCCTGACGGCGAGGGCTTTGTAGAGTGCGACGGTTTGAAGATCCACTACGAGGTGTACGGCGACGGTGGGCCGACGATCCTGCTGTTGCCGACCTGGACGATCACGAACGCGCGCGTGTGGAAGATGCAGATCGCCTACCTGTCCCGGCACCACCGCGTGGTGACCTACGACGGACCGGGCAACGGCCGGTCGGACCGGCCCACGCGCACCGAGCCGTACGAGCATGACGCACAGGTCCGGTACGCGCTGGAGGTGCTCGCGGCGACCGGCACCGACCGGGCCGTGGTGGTCGGCCTGTCCAAGGCGGCCAACTGGGCTCTTCAGCTGGCCGCCGAACATCCCGGCCGCGTCGCGGGCCTCGGCCTCGTCGGCTCCGCCGTGTCACTTGAAACGCCGTCCGCGGCTCGGGCCGCCGCCCAGGCCGCGTTCGAGGCCCCGCCGCCGCGGTTGGCGCCTTCACAGGTGCCGGCCGGTGGCCGCGATCCGCGGTCGCACTGGGCCAAGCACAACCGGCGGTACTGGTTGGAGCAGTACGAAGACTTCCTGTGGTTCTTCGCCGGCCAGTGTTTTCCGGAGCCGCACTCGACGAAGGCGATCGAGGACGGGCTCGCCTGGGGGCTCCAGACAAGCGCCGAGGTGCTTATCGCGGACAGCGGCGCGGCCATGCCCGACGCCGCGACCGTCGAGGGGTGGTGCGCGGCCGTCCGCTGCCCCGTGCTGCTGATCCACGGCGAGGACGACCTGATCAGTCCGGTGTCGCGCAGCCGGCGGCTCGCCGAGCTCACCGGTGGTGAGCTTGTCGTGATGGCCGGCAGCGGGCACCTTCCGCCGGCTCGGCACCCGGTGCCGGTAAACCTGCGCCTCCGCGAGTTCGTCGAGCGGATCGCGCCGTCCGCGCGCCAGCGCCCGAGTGTCGCGTCGCCGGGCCGAAAGCCCAAACGCGTGTTGTACCTGTCGTCCCCGATCGGGTTGGGGCACGCTCGGCGAGACGTGGCGATCGCCCGTGAGCTGCGCCGCCAGTATCCCGGCGTGGAGATCGACTGGCTGGCCCAGGATCCGGTCACGCGGGTACTCGACCGGGCCGGCGAGCGCGTGCACCCGGCCAGCCGGTGGCTGGCCAACGAGTCGGCGCACATCGAGCGCGAGGCGGTCGAGCACGACCTGAACTGCTTTCAGGCGGTCCGCCGCATGGACGAGATCCTGCTGGCCAACTTCATGCTGTTCCACGACGTAGTGACCGAGCAGCGGTACGACCTGATCGTCGGCGACGAGGCCTGGGACGTCGACCACTTCCTGCACGAGGCGCCGGAGCTGAAACGCTTCGCGTACGCGTGGCTGACCGACTTCGTCGGCAACCTGCCGATGCCGGACGGCGGCGAGCGCGAGGCGTATCTGACCGCGGACTACAACGCCGAGATGCTCGAGCACGTCGCCCGCCATCCGCGCCTGCGCGACCGGGCTGTCTTCGTGGGCAACCAGGCCGACGTCGTCGACGAGCGCTTCGGCCCAGACCTGCCGAGCATCCGCGAGTGGACCGCGAAGCACTACCACTTCCCGGGGTACGTGACGGGCTTCGACCCGAGCGAGCACGCGGACCGCGCCGCGCTCCGCGCCGACCTCGGCTATCGCCCGGACGAGCCGGTTTGCGTCGTGACGGTGGGTGGCTCAGGTGTCGGCGTCCACTTGTTGCGCCGGGTCGTCGCCGCCTACCCGGAGGCGGCGCGGCGGGTGCCCGGGCTGCGGATGGTCGTGGTCGCCGGGCCGCGCATCGACCCGGCCAGCCTGCCCGCGCCGGCGGGCGTCGAGGTCCACGGCTACGTCGACGGCCTGCACAGGCACCTCGCCGCCAGCGACCTCGCCATCGTCCAGGGTGGACTTACGACGTGCATGGAGCTCACGGCCAACCGGAGGCCGTTCATCTACGTGCCGTTGCGCAACCACTTCGAGCAGAACATCCATGTGCCGCACCGGCTCGACCGCTACGGCGCGGGGCGGCGCCTCGACTACGCCGACGCGACACCCGACGTGATCGCCGGCGCGATAGCCGCCGAGATCGGGCGTGAAGTCGACTACCGCCCGGTCGAGACCGACGGCGCCGCCCGCGCCGCGAGCCTGCTGGCCGACCTGATCTGACATTTGTGGTCGAGCCGGTGGCGCCTTGACCTGGCGCTGAACCAACGCTGGAACGGACGGGGGCCTCGGAATGCGGGTCAGGCTTCTCGGCCCGGTCGACGTGACCGTCGCTGGCATGATGCGACCGATCTCGGGTCTGCGCCGCAAGGGCGTGCTCGCCGTCTTGGCGCTGCACGCCGGATCGGTGGTGAGCGTCGACCAGATGGTCCACGCCATCTGGGACGAGCACCCACCCGCGACCGCGTTGAACACCCTACAGAATCACGTGTCGCATCTGCGTGGAGTCTTCGGCGTCCGCGACGCGATCGTGGCGCGTTCACCCGGCTACATGCTCCAGATCGGCCCCGACGCGACCGATGTCGGTGTCGCCGAGGTCCTCATTGGACAAGCCAGACAGGCGGCGGACTGGTCCACCAAGGCAGCCCGGCTGCGCGCCGCCCTGGCGCTCTGGCGCGGTCCGGCGCTGGTGGACGTCGCCGGCCTCAGCTGGCTGGAGGCGCAGGCGGAACGGCTGACGCATCTCAAGATGGAGGCGACGCACGCGCTGCTGGAAGCCCGCCTGGCGCTGGGCGAGCACGCCGAACTCCTGCCCGAGCTCCAGCGCCTGACCGCGGAACAGCCGTACCACGAGAGCCTGCACGGGCAGCTGATGGTCGCCCTGTACCGGTCCGGCAGGCAGGCCGACGCGCTCGCGGTGTACCAGCGGCTACGGCAGGAACTGCGCGACGACCTCGGGATCGACCCGAGCCCGCCGCTGCGCGACCTCGAGTCCGCCATCCTCCGGCACGACACCGATCTCGACCTGCCGCCGCAGGCGATCGTCACCGGATCCGCCGCGCCGGCGCGGCCGACGCCCGCGCAGTTGCCTCTGGCAATACGGACGTTCGTCGGTCGTGAGGCAGAGCTCGCACACCTGGACGAGATCCTGTCAGAACCCGGTGACGCGGCATCGGATCGTGGGACGATGGCGGTCGCGGTGCTGTCCGGGACGGCCGGCATCGGCAAGACCGCGCTGGCGTTGCACTGGGCGCACCGCGCCGCCCCGCGGTTTCCCGACGGTCAGTTGTACGTGAATCTGCGCGGGTTCGATCCAGCCGGGTCGGCGCTGGACCCCGCCGTGGCGTTGCGGTCGTTCCTGGAGGCGCTCGGGCTGCCGGCCCAACGGATCCCCGCCGGCCTGGACGACCAGGCCGCTCTCTATCGCAGCGCGCTCGCTGGCAAGCGGGTGCTCGTCGTGCTGGACAACGCCCGCGACGACGCCCAGGTACGGCCGCTGCTGCCGGGCGCGGCGGGATGCATGGTGGTCGTGACCAGCCGCGATTTGCTCGTCGGCCTCGTCGCCACCGAGGGCGCCCACCTGTTGACGCTGCACCTGCTGACCCGCGACCAGGCGCGCGAATTGCTCACCCGCCGCGTCGGCGACAGGCGAGCGGCGGCCGAACCGGAGGCGGTAGACGAGATCGTCGACCGCTGTGCGTGCCTGCCGCTGGCACTGGCCATCGCCGGTGCGCGCGCCGCGAGCCGACCACACCTGCCGTTGTCCGCGCTGGCTGCGGAGCTGCGCGACGCCGCCGGGGCACTGAAGCCGCTGAACGGCGGCGACCACGTCACCGATCTCGGCGCCATATTCTCGTGGTCGTACCGCACCTTGAGCCCTGGCGCGGCGCGGATGTTTCGGCTGCTCGGCTTGCACTGCGGGCCGGACATCACCGTCGCGGCCGCGGCCAGCCTGGCCCGGGTAGCCGCGAAGCAGGCCCGGTCCATGCTGTTCGAACTGACCGGTGCACACCTGCTCGCTGAGCACGCGGTTGGCCGCTTCGCCTTCCACGACCTGCTCCGCGCCTACGCCGTGACCCAGGCCAGAGCAATCGACGATGAACGCGACCGTCGGGCGGCGGTGCACCGGACGCTCGACCACTACCTGCACTCGGCACACGCGGCCGCCGTGATCCTGGACCCGTTTCTGGTGCCGATCAGCCCGGCACCGATCCAACCGGATGTCGTCGTCGAGCCACCCGCCGACCACGACGCCGCGCTGTCCTGGTTCGCGGCGGAGCACGCCGTCCTGCTGTCCGCCGTCGAATGGGCCGCGGAGGCCGGCTTCGAGTCGTACCCCTGGCAATTGGCCTGGACCCTCACCACCTACTCGCTGCGACAGGGACTCTGGCCGCACCATACGGTCGCACACGACGCGGCGCTGGCCGCCGCTCGGCGGCAGGCCGATCGGAAGGGTCAGGCACACGCCCTCTACGGCCTCGGTCTCGGGCACTCTCGTGCCGGCCGGTTCGAGGAGGCGGAGCCCTATCTGTGGGAGGCCCAGGACCTGTTCGGACAGGTCGACGACCGCCTCGGCCAAGCCGTCGCCCTCGAAGGCCTGGCCTGGATCGCCGAGCGGCAGGGCCGCCCAGCCGACGGCCTGCACCGCATGAAGCGTGCCCTCTCCCTCGTCGAGGGCGGCGCCGACCAGGTCCACAAGGCTCGATTCCTCAACGATCTGGGCTGGTTCCACGCCCAGATCGGCGACCATCGGCAGGCGCTGGTCCACTGTGAACAGGCGCTGGCGCTCTGCCAGAAACTCGACGACCGCCTCGGCCAGGCCGGCGCCTGGGACAGCCTCGGGTACGCGCACCGGCACCTCGGCCACCATCAGCAGGCGGTCAGTTGCTATCAGCACGCTGTCGACCTGTACCGGGAGCTCGTGGACGCGTACAACGAGGCGGTGACCCTCGCCGACCTGGGCGACACGTACCAGGACGCGGGGCAGCCCGAGGACGCTCGTCGTGCCTGGCAAGAGGCGCTGCACACGCTCACGAAACTCGACCATCCGGACGCCGAGGACGTGCGCGTCAAGCTGCGCGAAGTGTGAGGGCAACTCTCGTTTCAGCGCCGTTTCAGCGCCGTTCCAGGTCGGCACTCCACCCTGTTCGAGCCTGCGGTGCGCCGTCACCGTGTAGGGCGGGTCAGGGGGCTTGGCCCGGGGCTTCAGGGGGAGGAAATGGTTCATGACTGTGTTCGAGGCCGCGGCGGGATCGATGCCAGCCGGCATGACACCCGTAGCTCGCATCCGGTCGGCCGCCGTGCGGCTCGGCCTGCCGCACCTGGCCGAGACTCTGGAACGCCACACCGCCTACGCCAGCGCCGAGGCCATGGGACACCTTGATTTCCTCGACATGGTGCTGGCCGAAGAGCTCGCCGCACGCGGCGAACGCCGCTTCCGCACCGCCCTGCGGCGAGCCAGGCTGCCACACCACAAGACCCTCGATGACTTCGACTTCACGTACCAGCCCGACCTTGACGAGCAACGGGTCCGCGAGCTCACCACACTCGCGTTCATCCCCGCGAAGGCCAACGTCGCCCTGCTCGGCCCGCCCGGCGTCGGTAAGACCCATATCGCCGTCGGCCTCGCCGTCGCGGCCTGCCGCGCCGGGTACACGGTCTCCTTCACCACCGTGGACGACATGGCCCGCCAGCTCAAGGCGGGCAGTGCGAACGGCAGCCGGCTGGCTTGCGACCTGAGTCCCTACCTGCGCCCCGACCTGCTCGTCATCGACGAGGTCGGCTACCAGCCCTTCGCCCACGCCGAAGCCGCGCTCATCTTCGACGTGTTGTCCCGGCGGTACGAGAAGGGTGCCACGATCCTCACCTCCAACCGCGGCTTCCACGACTGGGGACACGTCTTCGGCGACGAAGCCCTCGCGACCGCCATCCTCGACCGCCTTCTGCACCACTGCACCGTCGTCGACATCAACGGCCCCAGCTATCGCCGCCGAAGCATCACCTGAACTCCCGTCACCGGCCGGCGGCGCGGCCAGCCGAGGCCTCCACCCGATCAGGACGCCGTGACCACGAACAACCATTGGGGCACCTACAAGAACAGCCTTGTCACGTGGTACGCCGAGTTTCCGCCGCGGTTGCGGCAGTCGCCGGCGAAGCTGCTGGCATTCGCCGACGCACTTGTCGAACTCGGCAGCCGCGAGGACATCTCCCGCGTCAGCGTATTCGGCCCGGCCGGCGTGGAGGAGCGGCGCGTAGCCGACGTGGGCGCCGAGCTGCTTTCGCTCCGGCCGGAGCTTTCGCACGTGCCACACGTACCCGCGGTATCCGTCTCCGGTCCGGGTTCGCTCTACCGGAGCAAGCCGCCCTACATCACGATCTCACTGAACACCGACATCTGGTTTCCCCGGGTCGTGGGTATCAACGATGACGCCTACCGCTTCTACGACAACAGTCCGCTCGCCGAACGGCACACCCCTCGCCTCAACCGCTTCCTCGCGGGTGTGCGTCGAGCGGCGGAGGCCCTCGACGCCGAATGGTCGTACGACGTCGACAACCTGAGGTACGCGGACCAGGTGACCGACAGCGGCGTCCTCCTCGAGCGGTCGGTCGACGCCAACCGTGTCGCGGAGTGGGGCGTGCGCGTCTGCGTGGCGTCGACGACCGACCCGGCCGAGCTGCTCTTCGAGCTCGGCGTGCCCGGCACGGTGGTGCCATTCGTCGACGCGGTCCGGGTAGAACCACCGCCGCCCGGGAGCAGTGAGCTGAGGTTGGTCGAACGCGCGGGCGAGTTCTCCCGGCTGGAGGCGCGGCTCGTCGGGACCAACCTCACCCGCGCCCATCTCGACGACCGGCTGGGGCCGGGTGCCGACGTGCCCCGCGTACATCCCGGCCGTGAGTTCTGGGTGAGTTACCCGGTCGACATCCCTGGCGCGCCGTACGGCTGCACGATCTTCGCCGAGTTCGTCGACCAGCCGGGCGCCGATACTCCCGCGTGCGCCGTGATGATCCGCCGCGATCCATCTCGGCTCCGGCCCCTTGTCGGTCGACCGACCGAGTGCTAGCGTACCTTCGGCCGGTCGGTCGACCGGTCAGCACCGCAAGCATGACGGCTCGCCCGGGAGACCAACGATGACAGGCGCCCTGCTACAGATCGACACCGCACCTGGCAAGAAGTACGGGCTGGTGCTCACCCTCACCGAAGACGCTATCGACCTCGGCGGAAAGAGCCTCCGCTGGTCGGAGATCGACAAGGTCAGGTACGGCGCCGTGGACAAGCGTGTCAACGGCGCGTACATCGGCACCACGTACACCATCGACGTGGGCAGCGCCGCCAAGAAGTACGTCCAGTTCTCGTTGTACTCAGGCACCACAGGCCTGTTGGGTGGGCGGGTCGACACCGACAATCGCGATCGCAACCGCGCGGATTGGCTCAGAGCCTTGGAAATCGTGGACGCGCGTGTATGCGTGCGCCTGGTCTCCGCGGCGGTGCGGAGCGTGCGGCAGGGGCAGGAAGTCGAGTTCGCCGGCCTCCGGCTCACGCCGGACGGCGTCCACAAGGGAGGGATCTTCCGCAGGTCCGTCGCCTGGGGAGACGTCGCGGGCACCGAGGTGAAGCACCCGTACCTGAGAGTGCTGGCCCGCGACGGCGGCAAGACCAAGAAAGCGCTCGAGATCCTGAACAACACCTGGAACGCCGTGCTGCTGCCACGCGTGCTGGATGCCCTGACACCAAAGGACTCCTGAGTGTCAGTGCCAGACCGTACGCTCCCGCGGGCACCGCTCCCGGCCGGCGGCTCCCGGAGCGAGCCGAAATCCCCGGCCGTCCACTGCCAGGTCCGCGGCTACGCCAACGCCTTCGCCCTCACCGACGCGCGGTGAACCGGCGGGCGAACGCGGCCCGCGATGCTCCGGTCGCCGCGGCCAGGCTGGCCACCGTCCACGGCCGGGCCGGGTCGTCGTTGGATGTGTCGCAGGGCGGGCGCGACGAGCGGGTCGCTGTGTGCGCGGTACCAGCCGGGCGCGTCGGTGCCGGTGTACGGATCACCGGCCGACCATGGACATGTGGTGCTGGTTGTACCGGTCGCCCCGCACGCCAACCCGCGCCGCGAGGTCGTCGAGGTCGGCGAGCTCGTCCGCCGACAGCGGCACCGCGGTGGCGGCGGCGTTTTCCTCGACACGTTCCAGGCGCCGCGTGCCGGGGATGGGCACGATCCGCGGGTGCTGGGCGAGCAGCCAGGCGAGGGCGACCTGACCTGGCGTGACGCCCTTCGCCCGGGCCAGTCCGGTGACGTGCTCGACCAGGGCCAGGTTGGCGGCGCGGTTGCCGGCGGCGAACCGCGGAATGCCGGCCCGGACGTCGCCGGGGGTGAACTCGGTCGCGGCGGTGACCGTGCCGGTCAGGAAGCCCTTGCCCAGCGGGCTGAACGGCACGAACCCGATGCCCAGCTCGGCACAGGTGGGCAGCACCTCCGGCTCGGGGTCGCGGGTCCACAGCGAGTACTCGCTCTGCACCGCGGTCACGGGGTGCACGGCGTGCGCGCGGCGGATCGTGGCCGCGGCGGCTTCGGAGAGGCCGAAATGGCGCACCTTCCCGGCCTGGACGAGCTCGGCGACGGCGCCCGCGACGTCTTCGACCGGCACGTCGGGGTCGACGCGGTGCTGGTAGAACAGGTCGATCGCGTCGACCCGCAGCCGGCGCAGGGACGCGTCGGCGACCCGCCTGATCTGCCCGGGCCGGCTGTCGAGCCCTACCGACCGGCCGTCTTCGATCCGCCAACCGAACTTCGTGGCGATGACGACCTGGTCGCGAAGCGGGGCGAGGGCCTCCCCGACGAGCTCTTCGTTGACGTACGGGCCGTAGACCTCCGCGGTGTCGAAGAAGGTGACGCCTCGGTCGACCGCACCGCGCAACACGCCGATCATGGCGTCCCGGTCGCCGGGGTTGGGCCCGTAGCTTTGGGACATGCCCATGGCGCCCAGGCCGATGGCCGAGACCCGCAGGCCCTGGCCGAGGATTCGGGTGTGCATCGGTGCTCCTTGGCTGCGCTGGCGGTCAGCCCCTCAAAGCGTTCCGCTGGTCTTGAGGCTATCGGTTCCCAGGACGTTCAGTAGCGCTAGCGCTTCGGCGTCGCGGGATCCTGGTGGCGCGGTGTAGAGCACGAGGTGTTGGTCGCGGTCGGTGAGGGTGAGGGAGTCGCAGTCGACGGTGATCTCTCCGACGGCCGGGTGCTGGAACGTCTTGGTGAGCATCGGTGCGCCCTGCACGTCGTGGCGTTCCCAGAGCCGGGAGAAGTCGGGGCTGCCGGCGCGGAGTTCCTCGACGAGGCCGGTCACCGCGGGGTCTGTCGGGTATCGGGTGAGGGTGACCCGCAGCCGCATGACGACGTGGTGGCGGAACTCGGCGCCGTCGGAGACCCCGTACAACGGCGTTCGCGGTCCCGGCGGCCCGAGGAAAGCCCGGCGGGCGAGGTTGCGGTCAGCTTGGGCGAGCCGGCCGAAGTCTTCCATGAGTGCCGCCGCGAGGTCGTTCCAGGCGAGCACCTCGAACGCCCCGGACGTGACGATGGCGGCGGTCAGCGGGAGGCGCTGGAGCAGCGCGAGGATGCTCGGGCGCACGTCGCGCCGGTGCAGGCCGGTGCGGATCGGTGCGGTGCCCGCCAGGACGTGGAGGTGGTCGGACTCGGCGTCGGTGAGCCGCAGCGCGCCGGCGATGCCGGCGAGCACCTCGCCTGACGGGCGGGGTGCCCTGCCCTGCTCCAGCCGGACGTAGTACTCGGTCGAGATGTGCGCGAGGACGGCGATCTCTTCCCGCCGAAGGCCCGGAGTCCGGCGTCGCGGACCCGGAGCGAGGCCGACGTCCTGCGGCCGCAGCCGCTCGCGTCTACTGCGGAGAAACCGCCCGAGCTCCTGCTTGTCCATACGCCAAGTTTGCGCGTTCGCGCGGCGGCGATCCTGGTACCGTCTGTGCCTGCATCCGGATCCCGAGCGCGGCGACGCTATCGGCATGACAAACCGTCTCGACACCACCGCCGCCGGTCTGCTCACCGGCAAGGTCGTATTCATCACCGGCGCGAGCCGCGGCATCGGCGCGGCCGCGGCCCGGCTCTTCGCCCGGGAAGGCGCCGCCGTCGTGCTCGCCGCCCGTAGCACCGACGCCCTCGACCGCCTCGTCGCCGAGGTCCGCGCCGACGGCGGCGTCGCCGACGCGGTCGCCCTGGACCTCGCCGACCGGGCGAGCATCCGCGCGGCTGTCGACCGGGTCGAGCAGCTGCACGGCCGGCTCGACGGCGCCTTCAACAACGGCGCGGCAATCCAACACCGGCCCGGCCCACTCGACACCACCAGCGACGACGACATCGACGAGCAGTTCGCCGTGAACTTCCGCGCCCACTGGACCGCCATGACCGCGGAGGCCGCGCTCATGCGCCGCACCGGTGGCGGAGCGATCGTCAACACGTCCAGCATCGGCAGCCGCCGCGCGAACCCGGCCCTGCCCGCGTACGGCGCCATGAAGCGGGCACTCAACAGCATCACCGAGACCGCCGCCGTGACCTGGGCCCCACACGGTGTACGGGTCAACGGCATCACCCCGGGCGGCACCGCCACCGCGATGATCGACGCGTGGGAGGCCGCCACTCCCGGCATCGTCAAGCAGATCAACGCCTCGATCCCGCTCGGCCGGATGGCGGAGCCGCGCGAGGTCGCCGAGGTCGCCGCCTGGCTGCTCAGCGACCGAGCCTCGATGGTCACCGGCGCGATCGTGCCCGTCGACGGCGGCGCCGGCGCCTGAACTCACGGCGGTACGAGTGCGGGGGCCGGTGCGGGCGATCAGCGGAGTGCGGCGGCCTGGGACAGCCGGGCACCCCGGAACAGAAGCCACCCGCCGAGGAGCACCTCGAAGAAGAAAATGGGCACGTAACGACCGATCGCGACAACAGCGTTGTCCTCGGCGCCCGGGAAGATGCTGACCGCCATGGTGATAGTCACCAGGACCAGGTTGGCGAACACGCCCCACGCGGCCAGCGCCCTTGGTACGTACCGCGACTTGAACAGCAGGTAGCTGAAGACGCCGTTGCCGAGGCCGAGCAGGACCAGCCCGACGCCGAAACCCGTGGTGTGCACGCCGATGTACGCGTTGGCCAGAGCCTCGAGCTGGCCGGTGTCGAGCCTTCCGGCGTTGTCGGGATCGGTGAGCATGGCCGGCACCGACAGGAACGCGACCGTATTCGCGATCATGATCGCCGCTTGTGCTGTCCGCCAGAGCGTCGCGAGCATGGCGAGGCCCGGATTCACCGACCGGAGCAGCACGTACAGGGCGACCGCCATGACGATGTCACCGGCGAAGATGAGCACGTCGAGGGACACGCCGACGCGAAAGAGTCGTTGCGATTCCACGATGTTGTGTGCGGTCGCCGCGGCGTCGTCAGCCACGATCAGGCTGGCCGGAACGAAGACCTGCGAAAAGAACCCGGCTGCCATCAGCAGCAGTAACATCAACCCCGCGACCCTGGCCGCGGTGCGCTGCTGCGACTCGGTAAACATCGCGTCCCCCTCATTTCCGGACCGGGCGGTCCCGGCCGTCATGCCACGAGCGTGACGGAGCGGGGGCGGCAGCTCATCGCGACATGGGCCGGACTCCGCCCGGCCGATGGTGGGAGACAGATGTCGTACTTCGGTCGCCGCGACGCACACCTTCGCCGAATCGTGGATCTTGCTAGAGACCTTTCGGAGTCGGGGTGGCTCGACCCCCCTATTTGGACAGAGATTTGAGCTACCGCGATGTGCGTCGTGGTCCAGACCGCTGCTCCCGCGGCCTCACCCGTCCGCCGCTGGTCGCGCCGGTGGGTCGACGTTTGTCCACAATGCCTTTTCCCGGATCGGCGATCCGGGAAAGCAACAGGGTTTCGGCGAGCGCTGCGAGCCGCCGGCCGGGAACGGTGCCCGCGGGAGATACGGTCCGCCGCTGACGCGAGCCGACCGCAGCCAGGTTCCGTGGAGGTTTCTTTGGAAGAAGTGTCGGATTCGGGGTGAGCCCTTCGTGGAAGGGGTGAACGCACTCATGACCGCGAAGCAGAAAGGGATTGTCATGACCGCCATCTACACCTGGGACGTCTTCTCCACCCTCGACGGCTACGGCTCCTTCGCCGAGGGCGCCGACTGGGGCGGCTATTGGGGCAAGCAGGGCCCCGAGCTGCTCGAACACCGCGCCGCCATCTTCGATACCGAGCAGCGGATGGTGTTCGGCGCCACCACCTTCCGGGAGAACGCGCAGATCATGTCCTCGGGCATCGACCCCCACGCGCTCGACGAGTGGAACGTCAGGACGATGCGCATGCCGGCGACGGTGATCTCGTCCACGCTGCGCGACACGCTCGGCTGGCCGGACGCGACGATCGTAAGCGGCGACGCCGTGGACATCGTCGCCCGGCTCAAGGAGCAGTCGGACGTGCCGCTGCGGTCCCAGGCAAGCTTGTCGCTGAACTGGGCACTGATGGCCGCCGGGCTGGTCGACCGCCTCCAGGTGACGATCTTTCCCGTCATCTCCGGACGGACCGGCACGAGCCCGATCCTGGGCGGCGCGGGCGACTTCGACCTGGAGCTGATCGAGAGCCGGACCCTCGACGGCCACACCCAAGAGCTCGTCTACCGCCCGACTCCCCACCCGGCCGGCGCGGCCTGAAGCGCGGCGGAGGGCTCCCGCGGGCGCGGGGGCCCTCTCAGGTTGGCAGGTCGTGCGGCCCGACGGCCGGGTCGGCCAGCTTGTGGGTCAGGTCGTCGGCCTGTGTCTCGGCCAGCTCCGTACGCACCAGCGGGCAGCGGCGGCACGCCGTGACCCCGGTCTGCCGCCACCACTGGCATTGGCCGCGCAGGTGGCAGCGGGGGAGTGTGTGGCCGGGGACGGTGGGCGCGGCGAGCGCCACCTTTGTCACCAGCCCGCATCCGGTGCCCGTGTGGTGGCCGCACTTTTGCGTGCAGTGCGCCGCGAACCGCATGATGCTTGTCGCCTCGACGCCCTCCGGGACCAGGGCGAGCGCCTCCGCGGCCGGCACCGGCTCGTTCAGGTAGCTGAGACCGTCGGAGCCGGCATGGACACCGAGCAGGACGGCCTCCGGCCGGTCGGCGGGCGCGCTGGGGCACCAGGTGCGGTCTTCGGTGTGGTCCATGCCGGCCCACCTTTCTCGACGTGACGACGTCTAGTTCATGAGGATCAGGCCGATGAAGATCGTTCGCGTTCCTTTGGCCGACGCCTTGGTGCCGGCGCCCGCGGCCGCGCGCCGGATCGACTTGTCCAGCTGATCCCTGGTGATGGTTCGGTTCACGTTTCCTCCCCGTGGTCTTGGCAGGCACCGTACGGCCCGGCCCTGGACCGCCCGCTATACCGCGCACCGGTTGCCGGTCAGCCGGTACTCCAGTGGCCGGTCCAGTCGCTGTCGCCACGATGAACCGGCTGCCGTCCAACAACTCTGGAGGAGCATGCATGCACAAGGCATCGCGGGATTTCCGGTTGTTCTGGGTCGCCGGGGCGGCCGACCAACTCGGGTCGCACGCGTCCAGCCTTGTGACGCCTGTGCTCGTGCTCGCGGTGGGCGGCGGTCCCGTCGAGGCCGGTCTGGTAGGGACGTTCGGCGCCCTGGCCCGGTTCGGCGTCGGTCCCTTCGCGGGGGTGTACGCCGACCGTTTCTCGCGGCGCACCCAGCTCAGCGCGGCCGCGGTCGTCGCGGCCGCCGCGACGGGCGTGATCGCCATCGGGGTCGCCACCGGCACGATGACCTGGCCCGCTCTGCTTGGCGCCGCGATCGTCCAGGGTGCGGCGGCGGGCTGGTACGCCGCGGCGAGCGCCGCCGCGCTGCGCCGAGTCCTGCCGGCGGAGCGCCCGGAGCGGGCGGTGGCCTCGCTGCGCGCCCGCGGTCAGGGCGCTGAGCTGGTCGGTCCGGGGATCGGCGGCGGCCTGTACCAGCTCGCGCCGGCGGCGCCGTTCCTGTTCGACACGATCTCCTACCTCGTGAGCGCCGGGTTGGTCCGGCTGGTCCGGGCGGATCTCGGCCCGGATCGCCGGCCGGGGCCGGACGGGTCGAGCGGCTTCCGCGCCGATCTTGTGGCGGGCGTACGGTTCGTGTTCCAGCAGCCGTTCCTGCGGTTCGTGGTCATCTGGGCGGGCGGCATCAACCTCGCGCTCGCCGCCCTGTACTTCCACGTCGTCCTCGTCGCCCGGATGAACGGCGCGTCGGCGGCGTCGATCGGCCTGATCCTCATGGTGTCCGGCGCGGTCGGTCTCGTCGGCTCGCTGCTGACCCCGCGGATCATGTCGGTAGTGAGTGGCGACCGGCTGGTGGCGGGCGCGTCCTGGCTGCTGGTGGCCGTGGTGATCTCGCTCGCGCTGGTCGAGTCGACGTGGCAGTTCGCGCTGGTGCTCAGTGCGGTCGCGTTGATCAGCCCGGCGTTGAGCGTGGTGCTCACCACCCGCGCGATCATGATCATCCCGGACGGCATGCAGGGCCGGATCGGAACCGTCCTCAGCACGGTCAGCGAAGGCGCCGCCGCGTTCGCGCCGCTGCTGGCCGGCTTCCTCGTCGCGGTGACGGCGCCGTTGCTGGTCGCGGCGCTGTTCGGCGCCGGCCTCGCGGCGCTGGCCTGGTACGCCACCCGCAACCGCCACCACGTCACGCCGCCGCCCGCGCCGCCGCCGGAACCCGAGCTCGCCACCGTTGCGACGACAGACCTGAAGGGCTGAGCCGTGGAAGTGAGCATCCGCCTCGTCGTGCCGGAGCTGCCGTCGGTCGCCGAACGGTGCCCGCACCGTGCCGTCACCCTCGGCGACCTGAACGGCACCTGCCAGGCGTTCGCCATCGACAGCCGCACCGGCGGGCGCCGGCCGGTCACCGACCGGCCGCAGGGTACGGCCCGGTACGCGATCGAACCGGACGGCGGGCGGGTCTGGTGGTTCGACGACGACGCGCACGGCGTCGGCCGCTGGCGGGTCCAGCCGTTCACCGGCGGTCCGGACACCGACGCGTTACCGGGGACCGCCAGCGGCCGGCCGGCCGGGCTGGCGATGGCGCTCGACGGCACCGTCGCGGCCGGTCTCGGCGACGGCGACCACGTGCTGGTGTACCTGCGTGCCCCCGGCGCCCAACCCCGGCAGGTGGCCCGGATCGCCGGGCACGCCGAACTGACCGACGTGTCGGCGGACGGCGACCTGCTCGCCGTCTCCACCGAGCCGGACGCGCCCGACGCCGTACGGATCCTGCGCCCGGACGGCGGCACCACCGCGGTTCTTTCCGGTACCGGTGCCCGGGTGTGGGGCCTGGGGTTCCGGCCGGTTTCGGGACCGGCGGCGTTCCTGTGCGTGTTCGAAAGGGACGGGGTGTACCGGCCGGCGGTGTGGACGTCCGCCGGCGGGCTCGTCGCCGTGCCCGGGCCCGGGTTCGACACCGAGATAACCGCCAGCTGGTTTCCGGACGGCGGTCGCCTGCTGGTGCGCCAGCACCGGCACGCGCGCAGCGTACTGATCGCGCTGGACCCGGCGGACGGCAGCCGCCGGACCGTACCGACCGAGACAGGCAGCGTCCTGGACGCGGCGGCCCAGCCGGACGGCATCTTGCGTTACGTGTGGACACGCGGTGGCCGGGCACCCGAGATCCGCACCGATCCGCCGACCCACGCGGCTGGCGCGGGCGGGGCCGGTGGCCGGACGCATCGGGAGCCCGACACGGACCTGTGGGTACCCGGGCCCGGCGGACCGGTGCACGTGCTGCTGACCCCGGCCGCCGCGGCGGGCCCCCGGCCGGCCGTGTTCCTGCTGCACGGTGGCCCGTTCCGCGCCGCCATGGACGCCTACGATCCGGCGGTCGAACTACTGCGGAACATCGGCTTCACGGTCGTGCGCCTCAACTACCGCGGCTGCCCCGGGTACGGCGCGGCGTGGCGGACGGCGTTCGACGCCGGCGTCGGGCACACGCAGGTGGCCGACATCGAGGCCGTGCACCGGTACCTCGTCGACAGCGGGACGGTCGACCCCGCGCGGGTCTGCGTCGCGGGGGAGTCGTGGGGCGGCTACCTGGCGCTGCTCGCGGCGGGCACCCGGCCCGAGCTGTGGTGCGGGGTCGCGGCGGTGAACCCGATCGCCGACTACGCCCTCGCCTTCCGCGACACCACACCGGCCGTCCGGGCCCTCGACGTGCGCCTGTTCGGCGGTACCCCGGACGAGATGCCCGACGCCTACCGGCGGGCGTCGCCGGCCACCTACGCGAAGGCGGTGCGGGCACCGGTGCTGATCGTCGCCGGCCGGGACGACGTGAAGTGTCCACCGGCGCAGATCAGCAGGTACGCCGACGAGGTGCGGCGGCACGGGCACGACGACATCGAGGTGCTCTGGACCGGCCACGGTCACGACGCCTACGACGTCTCCGGCCGGGTCGGCATCCTCTCCGCCGTGGTGCGGCACCTCGGGCTGGCCGCCGGTGGCCAGCCGGAGCAGGCGCCGGCCGCGGTGGGCGGCTGAAGCGACCGCACCAGTGACCGGCGGCGGTATCCCGCTGTCCGGACGGTACACGTGGCGAGAGGAGGTGGAGCTGTGACGAAGACCGTCGTGCTGAGTGACCCGCTGGGTCTCAGCGGTGAGCGCAACCGGGGCGTCGACATCATGATCCAGATCGTGATCGAGTTCTGACCCGCCGCCTGACCGGCGCGTCGGCAGGCGCGCAGCCCGACTTACCAGGGTGGGGAGGAGGTGAGCCACACATGAACAAGACCGTCGTCCGCAACGACCCGCTCGGTGTCAGCCGCGAGCAGGGCCGCGACGTCCACATCCACATCCACGTCAGCGCCAAGTAGCAACCCGGCGGCGTGAGCCGGCGCCCCATATCGCCGGCTCACGCAACCCCCTTACCGCCAGCGGCAGCCGCCGTGGCCCGACCGGAGCAGGAGCCCGCCATGCGAATCCTCCTCGTCAACATGCCGTGGGCGTTGATCGACGTCCCGTCGCTCGGACTGGGCATCCTGCGTAATGCCGCGAGCCGCGCGCTGCCCGACGCCGAAATCGAGGTGCTGCACGGCAACCTCGAGTACGTCGACTGGATCGCCGAGCGGGAGGACGCCTTCGGCGTCGGCGACTACCACTACTACTCGCTGGAGACGTACTTCGCCGGCGTCGGCGACTGGGTCTTCACCTCGGCCCTGCACGGCGTACCGGAGTGGCGCGTCGAGGAGTTCACCGCGCAGGCCTCGTTCCGCGGACCGAGGCTGGACGCGACCGTCCGCCTGCATCGGCGCTCACCCGAGTTCATCGCCCACCTCACCGAGCAGATCCTGGGGTTCGCCCCGGACGTCGTCGGATTCACCTCGACGTATCAGCAGAACGCCGCGGCGCTGGCGACGGCGCGGGCGGTGAAGGCGGCGGCGCCGCACGTCACGACCGTCCTCGGCGGCGCGAACTGCGACGGCGAGCAGGGCGCCGCGATCCACCGCAACTTTCCCTTCGTCGACCTTGTCGCGCGTGGTGAGGGCGAGGCCGCGTTCCCCGAGATGCTGCGGGCGCTGGCCGGTGACGGGACCCTCGGCGCCGTCCCGGGGCTGTGCTGGCGGCGCCCGGACGGCACGTCGGCCGTCAACGCGATGAGTGCCCGCCCGCTGCCGCCGGCGGCGATCGTGGGCCCCAACTACGACGGCTACTTCGACCGCCTCGACAGGTCGGTCGCCCGCGACTGGGTCGAGCCGAAACTCGTCGTCGAGGGCGCCCGCGGCTGCTGGTGGGGGCAGAAGCACCACTGCACGTTCTGCGGGCTCAACGGCTCGTTCATGGAGTTCCGCAGCAAGAGCCCATCCGTGTTCCGCGACGAGATCTTCGACCTGGTGCGACGGCACCGCGTCCTCGACATGTTCGTCGTCGACAACATCCTCGACATGAACTATGTGACGTCCCTGCTGCCGATGCTCATCGAGAGCGGGTACGACCTGCGGCTCCAGTACGAGATCAAGTCGAACATGCGGCTCGGGCAGCTGACCACACTCGCCCAGGCGGGCCTGGTCAACGTCCAGCCCGGCATCGAGAGCCTGAGTACCCGCGTCCTGAAGATCATGGACAAGGGCGTCACCGGCTGCCAGAACGTGCGGATGCTGCGCGACGCGGCGACCGCCGGGCTGAGCGTGGCCTGGAACTACCTGTACGGGTTCCCCGGCGAGACGCCCGAGGACTACGAGCCGATCGTCGAGCAGTTCCCGGCGCTGCACCACCTGCCGCCGCTCGACGGCGTGTACCGGATCGCGATCGAGCGGTTCAGCCCGTACTTCAACAAGCCGGAGCTCGGCTTCGGCGAGTTGCGCCCGGCCCGGCAGTACCGGCTGAACTACGACCTGCCGGAGGAGGAGCTGCTCGGCCTGGCCTACATCTTCGAGGCGGCGCCGCAGGGCATCGACGAGCGGCTGGGTGACCGGCTGCGGGCGGCGGTCGATCGCTGGCAACGCGAGTACCACCTCAGTCGCCTGTCCTATGTAGACCTGGGCACTGAGATCGTTCTGGTCAGCCGGCGACGGTCGTTCGACTGGTCGGTCCTGCGGCTGGAGGACCCGGTCGAGGTGGCCGCGTTCCGGCTGCTCGACCAGCCGCACCGCCCGGCGGTGCTGGCCCAGAAGCTGGCGGCGGACGGCGCCGATCCGGCGCGCGTGACCGAAGCGGCCGTCGCCGACCTGCTCGACCGGTGGGTCCGGCTGGGCCTGCTGTTCACCGACGCCGGCCAGTTCGTGCATGTCGTACCCGTGGCGGGCAATCAGGAACTGATCCGGATCGCCATCGCCGAACCGGAGCTCGAGGAGGTGGCGGTGTGAAACCACTGGCGAACATCGAGCCGCAGGTGCTGACCCTGTGGCGCGACCACGACGACGCCCTGCTGAACATGCCCGGGATCGTCATGGGCATGCGCAGGCCCGGCCCGGCCGGCTGGACCGACGCGGCGGCCACGGTCGCCGGGCTGTACCACGGCGGCGTGCGCCGGGCGGCGCTGAGCGACCCGGTGGACCTGACCCGGAACACCGACCCGGCTGGCCTGGTGCAGGCCATGATCCTGCTGCGCGAGCTGACCAGCTGGGGCATCGCGGTCGACTGGGTGGCCCACTTCGACGACCCCGACATGTGGCGGCGGCTCAATCACCTGTACCCGCCGAAGGCGATGGTCGGGCACCCGGACGCCGACGCGGCGCTCGGCGACTGGCGCCAGACGTTCTACCTGTGCAAGTGCGTCTACCGGCAGGGCCCGGGCTTCATCCAGGTGCGCGACCGTAGGGCGGGTTCGCTGGCCCGGTTCACCATCGACGACCCGGACTACATCGCGGCCGTCGGCACGCTGCTCGACGGCGCGCCGGCCGAGGCCGTTCCCGCGCCGATCCTGACCGCGTTCCTCGAGGAGGGACTGGCTGGCATCGTCGGTGAACTCGCCTGGTGGCTGCCGTACCGGGTGCGGCGGTGGCCGTGGCCGTCCCTGGTGGTGTGAGCGCCAGCGTCATCCACAGGGCGCGACGGGCCGCAGGAGGGCACGCTGAAACATCGGCGTCCGGCGATGGCATTGCTACTCTCGACACTCCAGAGTCGGCCCGCGCCCGTGGAGTGAATCATGAATGTCCTACTTCGTCGCTTGTCGATGGCGTTGCTCTGCGCCGCTGCCATCTCGGCCGGCGCCGGCGGTGCGGCCACGCGCGATGGCCACGACCGTGGCGCCGTCGACACGACGGGGAGCACGCGGATCAGCGCGGACGCCTGTGCACACTGCCCGAAGGAGCTAGTTCTTCCCGAAACTCCAACGTCGCGATCTTGATCTGGAGCTGATCGGCGACCGAGGGGTCGGTCGCGCCGAGCACGTCCACCGCGCGCTGCCAGGCGCGGCGAGCCGCGTCGGTGTCGCCGGTGGCGTGCAGGGCATCGCCGAGGTCGTTGAGTATGTTGACCTCGCCGTCCCAGTCGCTCATCTCCCGGGTTATGCGTAACGCCCGCTCGAAGCAGGCGATCGCCTCGCGGTCGAGACCCAGGTGGTGGTGTGCGTAGCCCAGGCTGTGCCAGGTGGCCGATTCCGCCAGGCGGTTGCCGAGCCGCTGGTGCAGGACCAGCGCCTGTTCACAGCAGGTGATGCAGCGGCGATGGTCGCCGGCTCGGCTGTGGCACCAGCCGATCGCGTTGAGGGCGAGGGCTTGGCCGGCCAGGTGATCCATCGCCAGGTACAGGTCGAGCGCCCGCTCAGCGTGGGTGATCGCCTCCTGGTGGCGCTCCTGGGCGACGAGCAGATCACTCAGGATCCGATGGCCGGTGGCCTGGCTGGCCGGATCGTTCCACCGCGCCGACACCTCGATGCTTCGCCGCACGTAGTCCTCGGCCTCGTCGTACCGGCGCAGCCGCGTCGACGCGATGGCGAGAACGCGCAGCGCGTGAAACTGGCCGGTCGCGTCCTCCAGCCGGTCGGCGGCCTCCAGCGCGACCCGTCCGATCGCGGCGAGCTCCGACCACTGCCTGCGCCGTTGCAGGAACGTACCCAGGACCCAAGCCAGCTGCCAGGCGTGCTGGTCGAACCCCGCGTTGGCGGCGAGGTCGACGCCGGCGACCAGCACCGGGTACTCGATCGCGAACCAGCTCATCGCCTGGGTTTCGTCGGCGAACTCCTCGACGGCGACGGTGGGGCCCCGAGGGGTGAGGGTGATCGGGTCGCGGTTGGGGTACAGCAGCCGCTCGCCCGCGTAGGCGCTGTGCAGGTAGTAGTCGAACATCCTGTGCAGCGCCGCGCGCCGATCCGGCTCGCCGGTCTGATCGTCGGCGAGTTCCCCCGCGTAGGCGTGCAGCAGGTCGTGCAGCGTGTACCGCCCCGGACTGTGCTCGGTCAAGAGGCTGGCCAGGTCGAGCTCGATCAGCAGCGCACGGGCCCGGGCCGGCGACTCGCCGGTGAGGCTGGCTACCGCCGCCGCCGAGAACTCCGGCCGCGGGTGCAGGCCGACCAGCCGGAACAACCGCGCCGCGGGTGCGCTGAGCGCGGCGTAGGACAGCGCGAACACCGAACGGACCCGTCCGGTCGGGTCGCCGGCGTCGAGTACGGTCAGCCGCTGTCCGGCCTGGCGGAGCTCGGCCGCGATCTCGGCCAGGCGAAAGCCGGTCTGCTGGGCGCGGGCCGCGACGATGTTCAACGCGAGTGGCAGCCGGGCGCACGCCGCGACGATCTGATCGACCGCCTCGGGTTCGGCCGAGACGCGGCTGTGGCCGAGCCTCCCGCGGAGCAGGTCGTGTGCGTCCGCGGGCGAGAGCACGTCGAGGCTCAACGGGTGCGCGCCCTCGGCCGCGACAAGGGAGGTGAGCCGGTTGCGGCTGGTCACCAGGGCCAGCGCCGAACGGGTGCCGGGCAGCAGCGGACGGACCTGGTCGGCGTCGCGGGCGTTGTCCAGGAGCACGAGAATCCGCTTGTCGGCCAGCATGCTGCGGTACAGGGCGGCCCGCGCGTCGAGGCTGGGTGGGATCCGGTCGGGTGGCACGCCGAGGGCGACGAGCAGCGCGTGCACGGCCATGGTCGGCGATATCGCCCGCCGGTCGGGGTCGAAGCCGCGGAGGTTGATGTAGAGCTGGCCGTCGGGGAACTTGTCGGCGACCCGGTGGGCCCAGTGCACGGCCAACGCCGTCTTGCCCACGCCGGCGGAGCCCGACACCGCTGAGATCACCACCGCGCTCGGCGCGCCGCCTGACGGTTGGGCCAGGAGGTCGTCCAGGCGAGCCAGCTCTTCCGCCCGCCCGGCGAACCCGAAGACGCCCGCGGGCAGCTGCCGCGGCACCGTGCTCACGCCGCCGACGGCGACGCCTCCGCCCAGCGGCGCCGGCTGGCCGATGGCGGGGTCGCCGCTGAGGATCTGCTCGTGTACCCGGCGCAGCTGCTCGGTGGGCTCCAGACCGAGCTCGTCGATCAGATAACGGCGCGCCTCCTGGAACGCCGACAGCGCGTCCGCGGCGCGGCCGGACCGGTACAGCGCGATCATCAGCAGGCTCCACAGCCGCTCGCGCAGCGGGTGCTCGGCGAGCAGGCCGCGCAGCTCCGCGACGAGGTCACGATGTGCGCCCAACTCGACGTCGAGCTCGATGCGTTCCTCGACGACCTCGAGGCGCCGCTCTTCATGCCGGTCACGCTCGGCGTCCAGCAGTGGGCTGGACAGCCCCGCGCAGAACGGGCCGCTCCACTGGTCCAGGGCCGCCCGCAAGGCCACGGTCGCGGCCGTGAGGTCACCGGCGGCCCGCGCGCGGCGCGCCTCGGCGACCCCGACGTCGAACCGGCTGAGGTCCAGATCTTCGGCGGGCACGGCCAGGCGATAGCCGGCGTCGGTCCACATGAGCCGGCGCGACCGCGTGCGCGGGGCCCGTGCCGGCTCCAGCACCCGGCGTAGCCCGGCGACATGCTTTTGCACGAGGTTTACGGCGTATGTCGGCGGCGCGTCGCCCCACACCGCCGCGATGAGTTGATCGCGGCTGACCGACCGGTTGGCTCTCGAGAGCAGCACGGCGAGGACCACCCGTTGCTGTATCGGACCAAGGTCGAGCTCGCCGTCACCACTCCACACCCGTAACGGGCCGAGCACCTCGAAACGCATGCGGCCACCCGGATCAGCTAGATTGCCACGCTGCCGGGATTCTAGTGGGCTTCGCCAATGTCTGTCGTGAGCAGTTCGCCAAAGCGCAGCAGGTAGAGGCGTGTCCGCCGGTGAATCCGAGTCGAGAATTGAGTGACCGGGGTCACGCCCGGGGATGTCACGGTTCGGCCGGCCGCCTTGTCCCATGGCCATGACCGAGACAAAGAACCAGACAGTGATCGTGGCCGGAGCCAGTGGTGTCCTCGGCCGGCACATCCGCGCCGCGCTCACCGGCGCCGGGCACACCGTGCTGGGCCTGGGCCGCGGTGAGGGCAACGAGATCCGCGCCGACCTGCTCGACCGGGACGGACTGCTGCGGGCGTTCCAGGGGGTCAAGGGCGACGTGGTGGTGCACGCGGCGACCGCGCTGCGCAAGCCGCCGATGCGGCACAAGGGCATGTTCGGCACCGACGACCTGCGGGTGGCCGGGACCGCGAACCTGATCGAGGCGGCCAAGCTCGCGGGTGTGCGCCGCTTCGTCGGCGAGAACGTCGCCGTCGGCTACGGCTACCGCGACTTCGGCGACCGGGTGCTGACCGAGGCCGACGAGTTCGGGGTGCCGGTGACCGATCCGAAGATCAACCGGCACTTGGCGGGCATGCGGGAGAAGGAGCGCTTGGCCCTGGAGTCGGGGCTGGAGGCGATCTCGCTGCGCTTCGGCTTCTTCTACGGGCCGGGTGGCACCGAGGCGATGGTGGACATGCTGCGCAAGCGGCAGATGCCGGCGTTCGACGACCACGGTCGCGTCTCGCCGTGGACCCACCTGGCGGACGCGGCCGCCGCCGTCCTCGCGGCGGTCGATCGGGGACGGCCCGGCGAGGCGTACAACATCGTCGACGACCACCTGGGCTTCGGGCAGCTGATCCGGGCGATCGCCGAGATCTTCGGTACGCCCAAGCCGTTCACCGTGCCCACGTGGATGCTGGCGCCCGCCTCCTACATGCACCTGATGCTCGGCGTCAGCATGCGGGTCTCGAGCGAGAAGGCCCGCCGCGAGCTCGGGTGGCGGCCCGCATACCCCACCGTGCTGGACGGGCTGCGGGCGCAGGCGTCCGCCCACGTCTAACCTGTTTCCATGATCGATCTCCAGGTCTTCGCCCAGCATCGGCGGCTGCTCTTCGACGTCGCGTACCGGATGACGGGGAGCGTCGCCGATGCCGAGGACATCCTCCAGGAGGCCTGGCTGCGGTGCCGCGACGTCGACGGCGAGCAGGTCGCCAACCCCCGGGCGTACCTGGTCAAGATCGTCACCAACCTCTCGCTCAACCAGCTGACCTCGGCCCGCGCCCGCCGCGAGACGTACGTCGGGCCATGGCTGCCCGAGCCGGTGCTCACCGCGCCCGACGCGGGTCAGGAGGCCGAGATGGCGGAGTCGATCTCGATGGCGATGCTCGTCGTCCTGGAGACGCTCACCCCCGCCGAACGTGCGATCTTCCTGCTCCACGACGTTTTCGGCTACAACCACGCCGAGATTGCGTCCATCCTCGACAAGTCCGAGGTCGCGGTGCGGCAGGCCGCGGCCCGGGCGCGGGCGCACGTCGCGGCCCGCCGGCCTCGCTTCGACGTCGACCAGGAGGTACGTCGAGAAGCGGTGGACCGGTTTCGCCAGGCCTGTGCCGGCGGCGACCTGAACGCGATGATGGAACTCCTGGCGCCCGAGGTGATCTGCTGGTCGGACGGCGGTGGCAAGGTGACCGCGGCCCGCCGCCCGCTGGAAGGCGCGGACAACGTCGCCCGCTGGCTGCTCGCGGTCTTCGCCAAGCCGGACGTGCGCGGCACGCGGCTCGTGATCACCGAGATCAACGGCGGGCCGGGCATCCTCGGCCTCGTCGACGGGCAACCGGCCGGAGCGATCTGCTTCGACTTCGACGGCGAGCGGATCACCGGCGTGCGCATGCAGGGCAACCCGGACAAGCTCCGCGGCCTCACCCGCTGAAGGTGCCGGGCCCCCGGGGCTCTGCTGGCTGCGCTCGCTTCGCTCGCTGGGCGCCCCGGATGGCCGGCGCCATTCGGCCTCGTCGCTGCGCTTCTCGGCTCGAATCCCGCCAGCCCCGGGGCGGTTGATGCGTTAGGGTAATCGTCAGGTGTGCCGGGAAGCCTGGTCGGCGTCGTATTTGTCGTGGCGGCGAGGCTGGAGGTGCTTCCTCATGCGGGCCCGAGACTTGGCCGCTGAGTTTCCGACGGTGGCGGTCGACACCCCGGCGCTGGACGCGGCCCGGCTGTTGGCGGGGCAGAATCTGCCGGGGCTGATCGTGGTCGACGACGCCGGCCGCCCGAAGACGATCCTGCCGGGCACGCAGGTGCTGCGGATGGCGATCCCGTCGTACTGCCAGGACGATCCGGCGCTCGCCCGGGTCATCGACGAAGCCGCCGCCGACCTGTTCATCCGCAACGTCGGCGACCGCACCGTGGCCGAGCTGCTGCCCCGCGAGCACCGTGAGCTGCCGGTGGTGGACCCGGACGCCACGGTGCTGGAGATCGCGGCGGTGATGGCCCGCGCACGCAGCCCTCTCGTCGCCGTCGCGGGCAAGGACCGCCGGCTGCTGGGCGCGATCACCTTGGACGCGCTGCTGGACCGGATGCTCGGCACGTGAGTGGCACCGCCTGGGCCGCGGTCGCGGTCTTCGCCGTCGCCTATGTCCTGATCGCCACCGAGAAGATCCATCGAGTCGCGGCCGCCCTCGGCGGCGCCGCGGTCATGCTGGTCATCGGCGCCACCGACGCCGAGCACGCGTTCTTCTCCGAAGAGGCCGGCATCGACTGGAACGTCATCGTCCTGCTCGTCGGGATGATGCTCATCGTGGCCGTCCTCAAACGCACCGGCGCGTTCGAGTACCTGGCCATCTGGGCGACCAAACGCGCCAAGGGCCGCCCGTTTCGGGTCATGGTGCTGCTCGTCGTGGTGACGGCGGGCGCGTCCGCGTTTCTGGACAACGTGACCACCGTGCTGCTGATCGCCCCGGTCACCTTCCTGGTCTGCGAACGGCTCGACGTGCCGGTCGCGCCGTTTCTGATCGCCGAGGTGTTCGCCTCCAACATCGGCGGTACATCCACATTGGTCGGTGACCCGCCGAACATCATCATCGCCAGCCGGGCCGGCCTGTCCTACAACGACTTCCTGCTCCACCTCGCGCCCATCGTCCTGCTGCTACTTGTCGCGTTCATCGGACTGTGTCGCATCCTCTTCCGGTCCGCGTTCACCTACGACCCGGTGCGCGCCGCCCAGGTCGCCAGCCTCCGTGAACGCGACGCGATCCGCGACGTGCGGCTGCTCGTGGTCAGCCTGGTGGTACTGGCCGCGGTGACCGCCGCGTTCGTCCTGCACACCGTGCTGCACCTGGAACCCTCGGTCGTGGCGATCGTCGGCGGCCTGGTCCTGCTCGCACTGTCCAGATTGGACGCCGGTGATGTCGCCAAGGACGTCGAGTGGCCGACGCTGGTGTTCTTCGCCGGCCTGTTCGTCATGATCGGCGCCCTGGTCAACACCGGCGTCATCGAACAGATCTCCCGGGCCGCGACCGACGCCACCGAAGGCCGGCTGTTCTTCGCCTCCATGGTGCTGCTGTGGGGATCAGCGGTGCTGTCCGCGATCATCGACAACATCCCGTACGTCGCCACGATGAGCCCGGTCGTCGCCGACATGGTCAACGCCGAAGGAAACACCAGCCAGTCGCAGGTGCTGTGGTGGGCTCTCGCACTCGGTGCCGACCTCGGCGGCAACGCCACCGCGGTGGGCGCCTCGGCGAACGTCGTCGTGCTGGGCATCGCCGAACGCGCCGGCAAACCCATCACTTTCTGGCAGTTCACCAAGTACGGCCTGATCGTCACCGTGGTCACCGTAGCCCTGACGGTGCCGTACCTGTGGCTGCGGTACTTCGCACTCGCGTGAATGCCGGACCGCCGTCACCCGGCGGCGGGCACCGGTCGCCCGGGCAGCACGCCGAGCTGTCGCATGGTCACCATGTCGTTGTGCACCGCCCAGTGCTCGGCCGCCTTGCCGTCGCGGAAGCGCAGGATGTGCACCATCGGCGTGGCCACGTCGCGGCCGGTCGGCGGGATGCCCATCAGGTCGCCCGTGTGGCGGCCGGTCAGCGTGCAGTGCACGGCCACCGTGTCGCCGTCGCCGACCACGTGGTGGATGTCGAAGCTGAGGTCGGAGAAGACGCTGTGCAGCCAGCGCATCGTCTGGGCGGCCCCCTCGATGCCCGGCGGCTCGTCGGGGCGCGCCGAGTGGTCGACGTAGTCGGGGTGCATGACCTCGGGCAGCGCGGCCACGTCGTTGGCCGGGATGATCTCCGCCCACACGCGGCGGGCCTGGGACTTGAGCTCGTCGATGGTGCCGGACATGACTACCTCCGCTAATATGAGTGGAACCAACGTGATTTGATGTCATGAGGATTCCACTGAATGTCTGAGGATGTCAAGCCCCGGCGCAGGTACGACTCCAGCCGCCGCCAGGCACAGGCGGCGCAGACCCGCCAGGACGTGCTGGCCGCCGCCCGCGAGGCGTTCCTGGAGCACGGGTACACCGGCACGACGCTCGCCGCGATCGCCAAGGCGGCCGGGGTGGTGGTCGAGACGATCTACCGGGGCTTCGGCGGCAAGGCCGGCCTCTTCAAGGCCGTCGTCGAGGCGGCCGTCGCCGGCGGCACCGCCCGCGCCGAGGTCCCCGTCGACGAGCGGCCGGCGGTGCGCGCCCTGATCGACGAGCCCGACCCCCGCCGCCAGCTGGAGCGGTACGCGGCCACCCAGCCCGGCATCCACCACCGGATGGGGCCGCTGATGCGGGTGCTCGCCACCGCCGCCGCCACCGACTCCGAGCTGGCCCGCGTGCAGCGCGAGATGGACGACTTCCGGCTGGCGGGGCTGGGCCGCTTCGCCCAGCTGCTCGCCGACCGCGGCGCGCTCCGCCCGGGGCTCTCGGTCGAGCAGGCCCGCGACATCCTCTGGACGCTGGCCTCACACGCCACCTACGACCAGCTTGTCACCCAGCGTGGCTGGTCCACAGAGGACTATCAAACCTGGCTCGCCGAGACCCTCTGCCGCACCCTCCTCTAAAGGATTTCCGGCGCGCCTTCCGGGAGCCGGAGTGGCCGGTGCTGGCTCCCGGAGGCGCTGTCTCAGCGTGAGGGGCGGAGGGTGACCCCTGGCGTGAACCGGGTGAAGGCCGGCGGCAGCAGGCCCTTGGTGAAGGTGCTCAGGTCCAGCACCTGGTGGTAGTGCGGGTCGAACCGGTTGGCCGCCCCGTTCAGCCGGCCCGGATCGGTGCCCGGCCAGCGGCCGGTGTCCACTTTGGTCAGCAGGGCACGCAGGGCGGTGACCTCCTCGGCCGCGTTGAACGAGCAGTGGCCGCCCCGCTCCACGTACAGCTGGCGCAGCCGGCCGGGGTCACCGGCGCGGCGGATCTGCTCGGCGTACCACCGCTCCTGCTCCGGGGGAGCGCCCCCGTCACCGGTGGTGTGCAGCGACAGGATCGGCACCGCGGTGCGCCCGGTCGGGACGCCGTAGCGGTACATGTACCGCACCGCCGCCGGGTCTGCCGCGATGCGCGGCTCGCCGGCCAGGCGGGCGAGGTCGGCGCGCAGGTCCAGCCCGGCGTCCCGGTACGCCCGCGCGACCGCGTCCTCCTGGCCGGAGCGGGCCAGCTGCCGGGTGTAGTCCACCCCGGTGTTCCACAGTGGATTGCCCCCGGCCACCTGGGAGATGTCGGCGAACGCGACCGGCCCGTTGCCGAACGCCTTCGCCCACTTGACCCACTCGCTCTGCTGCTGGATCCAGTCGGTCGGCTCGGTGGGCTTGGGCTGGAGCGAGAAGTACCACCCGGTGACGTTGCCGAGCGCCGCCGCGAGCGCGAGCCGGGCCCGTCCCGTCGCGGTCGCCCGCTCCCGGTCCACGACCGCGACGAGCGCGTCCCTGCTGGCCGCCGGATCGGCGGCGTCGACGAGGTCGATGTCCGCGCCGCCGGCGAGCAGCGTCTTGACCGCGAAGTTGACGTCCAGGGCTGTGTTGAACGTGTTCAACGGATCATAGGCGCCACACAGGGCGAGCATTCCGTCGAACCGGTGCGGGTACCGCTCCACCAGCAGCGTCGAGATCGCGACACCCAGCGACTGCCCGGTCACCACCGTCCGGTGTGGTCTGCCGACGTTCGCCTCGAACCAGTCCAGCAGCGACAGCTGGTCGCGCATCGCCTCCTCGACGAGGTAGCCGAGGCCGTTGTTCTGGTATTCCGAGGCGGCCAGCGCGTACCCGTGGTCGAGTAGCCACTGTGCGGTCTCCTCGGCGTTGCTCACCAGCAGGCTGCCGTCCCCGAAGCCGGGGAACGGGTAGTAGCCGTGGCTGAACAGCACCAGCGTGCCGTTCCACCGCCGCGGCATCTCGACCCGGTAGTCGGCGCCTTCGATCGTGCCGGTGTAGGTCCGGCGCTCCTCGACGGCCGGCCCGGCTGACGCACTGGTCGCCGGTCCGGCCACCAGCAGGCCGGCGACCAGCACCGCTATCAGCTTCCTCATGGTCCTTCCTCTCCCCGTGACGGACACCCGGCGTGCGGGTGCGTGAATGCCATACAGACCGTCCGGGGAGACGAAACTCATCGGTACATCTAGCGTCGGGCGCGGGTGCTACATCGGGCCTTGCCAGGTCTGGGGATTTTGGAGGTCTTCGGCGGGGTCGAGGCCTTCGACGAAGTCGGTGACGGTCTGCTCGCTCTGGCCGAAGACCTCGAGGTCGAGGTCTCCGAAGTAGTCGAAGACGATGAGCATGTCGCTCTGGTCCGACCACATCGCCGGCCTGCCCGCCACGGTGCGGTTCGGGGTGGGACCGAGCGGCTGCTCAGCGAACGAAACCTGGATTTCCCCGTACGGCGCCGGCGCGACGAGCGTGAACGACGACGTGCGTGCCCAGGCGCTGATGCCGTCGAGCTCGATCGAGCACCGTTCCAGTTTGGCGCCGGCCGGCATGTGGGTGGCCAGCACCGGCTGCGCGCAGCGCTGGGCACGGTCGAGGCGGATGGCCTCGGCGAAAGCTGTCAACGCCTCCTCGCTCGGGCTGGTCGTCAACACCGAGACGGTGAGGCCGTCCGCCGGCTGCCACACCAACTGCCAGGTGAGTCGATCCTCTGTGGACGTCGGGCTGAGACCGCGCAGGGTGGCGGGCCGCCCGTGGACGGAGACCTGGCGCTCGTCGGCGCCGGCCTCGGTCCGCACGGAGCCGCCGCGGCGGGGGATCTCCACTGTGTACGCCGGGGTGTCCCCGACAGCGCCGCCCTTGGTGTACACGCGCAGCCATTCGCCCTCCGGCATGGTCTGCCAGCTCGTCTTGTCCAGGCCCGGTACCCCGGACAGGTCCACGTCGAAGTGGAGTATCCCGGCATCCGCGCCGACCAGGTCGGGCCGCTGGGCGGCACCCGGCTCGCCCGGCGCGTCGGGGAGGGTCGGGGGTGGCGCGGGCGGTACGCCGACCGGCTCGTCGCCGGGGAGGCTGATCGCGTACGGGACGCCGATGGCCAGCGACACGACCGCGGCCGAGGCCAGCAGCGAGGTACGCAGCCTGCGGCGGGAGCGGATCCGGCGGCCGGAGGCGATCGCGGCGGACGCGGTGTCGGGCTTCATCAGGACGCCTTCGGTCATGCCGTGGATCGCGTCACGGAGCGTGCTGTCGGTGTCGTTCATCGCGTGACCTCCTGGTCGATTTCGTGTACCAGCGACCGCAGCTTGGCTAGCGCGCGACTTGTCTGGCTCCCCACCGTGCCCACGCGGCAGCCGACGATCCGGGCCGTCTCCTCGACGCTCACGTCCTCCAGGAAGCGGAGCACGATGATGGCCCGCTGCTTGGGTGGCAACGACTGCAACGCCTCGCGCAGGGTCAGCCGCAGCACAGTCGAGCCGGCGCCCTCGCCGCCGGCCGCCCGGTCCGGCACGGCGGCGACGGGTACCTCGCGCCGCCGTACCTTCCGCCAGGCCGAAATATGGGCGTTGTACATGATGCGGCGCACGTACTGCTCGGGCGCGGCGTGGATCTGCCGCCACCGGGAGAACGCCTTGGCGAGTGCGGTCTGGAGCAGATCGTGGGCACCGTGCTCGTCACCGCTGAGCGCGAAGGCCGCGCGCAGCAGCGCCGGCCCGCGTCCGGCCACGAACTCGGTGAACTCCTCCTCGACGGACTGGCTCATCCAGCTCCCTCCCCGCTTTCCCTCTGAGACGCCGGAGGGTGGGTGGGATTTTCGCCACCGCGCCGAAATTTATCTTTGGGCGCGCTGGCGCGAGCCGCGATCACCGGGTGTCGTTAGATTGGCCGGATGGACGCGCTGACGGAGTGGCTCGATTTGACCGAGGCCCGCATTCAGCTCATGCAGGACGCCGTCGGCTTCGTCACCGATCAGTCGAGCGACTCGCTTGCCGCGCTGCAAGATGTGCTCGACTCGCTCGACGACGAGGAGCGGCTGGGCGCGGCGGCCTACCTGGGTGAGTCGCTGCTGGCCGCGGCGGACGGCGAGTGGGGTTGGGACGCGTCGGCCAAGCGGCCGATCGTGGTGCCCGACCCGGCGCTCGGCCTACCGCCGGTCTCGCCGATCGACGAGATCGACGCCGCGGCGGGCGAGCGCGACGGGCGCCTCGCCGCGTTGCACCGCACCTGGGCCGCGGCGGCCGGCCCCCGGGCCGAGACGTCTTCGCTGGCCGCGTGGCTGGCCCGGCAGGAGTCCGGGTTTCCGGCCTGGGCGGCGAGGTACGGGCCGGGTGTGGAGTGGGACTTCTCCGTCGGCTCGCTCGATCGGCTGGAGGAGGTGCTGCGCCGGACCGTCACGTCGGTCGCGGAGCTGACCGACGGTCGGCAACGCTACTTCAGCGACGGCGCCTCGTGGTACTACGGCGAGGTGCTGCGGCGGGGGCTCGGCGGTTTCTGGGAGGACGACGTCGACTTCGTCTATTTGCAACAGGTCGGGCCGCATCGCGGAAAGATCATTCCGGTGCTGGCCTTGGAGCGTGCCGTCGCGGAGCCGGGGCATCTACGAGATTGGTATTCGATGTACGCGAGATAGTGCGGACATTGACAGCGGCGCCTACCCTGACAGGCTGTAGTCCACGGGGATGAGGTGTCCGCATGCCGGTCACGAGACTACGGCTCCGCGCTTTAGCGCTGATCTTCGCGCTGCTCGGCGCGTTGCTTGTGGCACCGGGGCGATCGGTCTCCGCGGAGCCCGCGCCACCGGCCGATCCCTCGTCCATCGGGTTCGAGATGGACGGCGCTCCCCACTCCGACTGGTTCGACCAGAATTTCTATCACTGGTCGGTGGATTTCCTTTATGAGCTGCCAGGATTCGACGGATCGGACCCGCGGCTGCTGGACGATCGTGCGCTGAGCGCGCTCGGCCCGCACCACCAATACCAGGTCGGCCAGCCGGAGCACGTGCTCACCGCGTGGTTCACGAGCAGGGCTCGCCGGAGCCTCAAGAGCGAGCTGGCAAAGCTCAACAAGAAGTACGCGAACGAAGCTGAGCGGGCGCAGAAGGCGAACGACCTGATCGAGGGCCGGTGGCTGGCCTACCTCAAAGCCTATGTCACGGTCCAAGACAACCGTATGCGCGGCAAAGCGTTCGAGCTGGCGATCCTCCGGATGCTGAACATCTCGCCGACAGATCCTCGCATCGCCTACGACAAGCCGTACAAGAAGCTGCCCGGACAGCGCAGCAAACGGCGGCCGGACCTGGTCAGCGAGGTCCTCAAGATGATCGCCGAGTTCAAGTCCGGCGGGATCTCCGATATGCGGCAGGTCCGAGATCTGCTGGAGATCGCGAAGGACATCGATGCCGAGACGCTGCACCTTTACCTCAACCGGGCGCTCGACGACGACACGGCGCAAGAGCTGCGAAATTTGATCAAGGAAATCGAGGAGGAGAACACCGAGCGGGCGGGACGGGGCGAAAAGCCGCTGCCGGTCGTGGAGCCGCGCGTGGTCCCGCTTACGCCGGTGGGCGTGGACATGCGGCTCATGCCGGCCGGCCAGTCGTTCACGACGACGCCGGTGCCGACGCCGGCCGCGATCGCCGCACACACGGCCGCGGCGACCGCGCTGCCGTCTCCGCCGGTCGCTACGGGCGACCCAGGTGGGCAGCCGGCCGCCGGGCCGGCGAATCCGACCGGGCCGAAGGGCGGGCCGACCGGTTCGCTGAGCGCCGGTGGGCAGGTCGCCGCGAACGGGGCCGCGGAACGGCTGGTCGCCGCGTCGCCGGATACCGCCGCGGCCGCACAGACGCTCGCCGAGGTCGCCGCGGAGGAGGCCGCCGCCGCCGGTTACGCGGACGGGGACGAGGCCGGGATGACGCCGGAGCGGCTCGGCGGCGTCGACTTCTCCACATTGGAGCTGCGGTACGTGTCCGACACGTACGACGGCGGGCTCGGCGCCGGCCTGCGCTACGCGTACCAGGTCGAGCCGGAGCCGGGCGCCAAGGTGTCCTTCGGCGGGCGGCAGTCCGCGCAGCTGGCCGCGGACTCGTTCTTCACCTGGCTGGCGCTGCCCCCGGCGAGCTTCACCGTCAACCTCAACCCGGACGAGCCACACCGCATCATGGACGCGAAGCTGGGCCGCACCGAGGCCGGGCGGACGCTGCTCGACGCGGATTTCCAGATGAAGAAGACGGTCGCGAAGCTGATCCATCCGGACTCCGCGACCGGCAAACAGTTCTGGCCGGAGCTCCACGGCGAGACCCCGTGCTTCTCGATGCGGCAGTGGATCGTGCCGCGCCCGGCGGTGGTCCGTGAGCAGGGCAACGAGTTGTTCATCCTGGACGCGCCGCTGGAGGTCAAGATGGAGACCGAATACCTCAAAACCAAGGGCAGCGGCTCAGAAGGGTGCCCGAACCACTCGACCGCGGACACCAGCCACAACGAAGGCGTCTACCGCGTGGTGGTCCTGCCCGAGCTACAGAAAGCGGTCAACGAGGCACCCGAGTACGCCGACCTGCGCCGGGTGTACGCGAGCAGGGTCGCCGCCGAGTGGTACCGGGAGCGCAGCGCGAAGAAGCCCACCGCGTACGGCCACTTGATCGACTCCGGCGACGTGAGCGCGTGGCCGCTGCGCGAGAGGTGGACGCCGAAGGACACCTGGAACCGCTTCGTGAAGTCGTACAAGGACGGCGAGTTCCGGGTCGAGCGGACCACCCGCGAGGGCTTCATGCAGGTCACCCGGCTGTACGTGTACGGCGGCGTCGACCTGTCGGACATCCCGCAACGACGGCTCTCCGGCGCCGACTTCACCGGAAAACGGCCGGCCATGGACGCGGCCGTCAAAGCCGCGATGGCGGGGCCCGTCGCCGAGGCCGGTGGCGGCCCGATGTGGCTCGGTGGCTGGTCGACCGAGCGGCCGCGGTGGTCACCGATCCCCGCACCGAAATCGCCGCTCGGCAGACCTGTGTTCTGGGCGGCGACAGCCGCGCCGGTACTGATCTGGATGATCGTCGCCGGCCTGCTGCTGGCCCGTCGCCGCCGGGTGGCGCGATGAGACGGCCGCGGGATCTCGTCGGCTCCCTGCTGCTGTCCGGGGCGGCGGCCCTGTGGCTGGCGGCCGCGGTCGCGACCCTGTTCGCCGGCCCGCAGTACGCCCGCCACCAGGTCGATCTCCAGCAGGACCCCGGGGCGAGCACCAGGACCGGGCTGGTCCTGGTCGCCGCGGTGCTCCTGATGATGGTCGCGGCCGGCGCGGCGATCGCGGTTGCGGCGCTCGGGTCGATCGGTTCGCCGGTGATCCGGATGCTGACCTGGATCTTCGAAGCGGTCGCGGCCGTGGTCGCCGTGGTCGTCATGGTGTCCGGCGCACCGGCCGGCGTGACGTGGCACGCGCGGTTCATGACCGGTACGGCCGTACTCACATTGTTGTTGCTCGCGGCCGCCGCCTCCTTCCAACTGCCGTCGCGCCGCCCGGCCCCGCGCCCCGCGCCCGCCGCCGTTTCGCCCGCGCCCGCCGCCGTTTCGCCCGCGCCAACCGGATCGGCCGGGCCGGCGGCGTCGCCCACGCCGGCGCCCGCGGGACGTGCGGGCTTTTGGCGGTCGGCCGGGCGCCGCGACGTCCCCCGGTGGGCGGTGGCGCTGGCCGCGGCGGTCGCGCTGGTCTTCGCGGCGGTGGCCGGCCTCCTCGGCGTACGCGGCGCCGGGCCGATCACCCCTCCGTCCGTGCCGGTCGCGGGAGCCCCGGCCTCTGCCGCGCCTCCACACGACGTCATCTACACCGTCAGCGCTCCGAGCACCGTCACCTGGATGGAAATCGTCTACGTCGACGCGGAGGGGAAGGCCCAGCGCACCACGTCGGCGCCGACCGGCCTGCCCTGGGTGCAGCCGATCCGGACCGGATCGCGGACGGACCTGCTCTATCTCGCGGTCTCGGTATCCAGCAAGGCACCCAACACCAAGATCCAGTGCGCCATTCATGTGGACGGGCGCAGGGCCATCGCTTCGGAGGGGCCGTCGTGCAACGTGCACGTGCGGTTCCCCTGACTGATATCCACGGGGAGAGAGAAATGAGAACGCGTCGAACGTCCATCGCGATGGCCGCCGCCGTCGTCGTCCTGCTGGCCGCGGCGAGCTGTGCCGGCGGCGACGAGGAGACCGGCGGAGGATCCGTCGAGCCACCGGCCGGCGGCTGGCCCCAGCCGGAAAACGGCCAGCTCACCGCGAAGATGTGCGGCCTGCTGACCCGCGCGGACTACGAACAGTTCGACCACCGCCAGCTGCTCGACCTCGAACCGCTGACCAGCCAAAAGGAAAGTACCAACAGCGTCTCGTGCAGCGCCCCGCCGGCCGACATGCTCGGGCTGACGCTCCAGCCCACCGCCGAGTCCGCCAAGGTCTGGTACCAAAGCTCGCTCGCCGGCCGCAAATCCCAAGTAATCTCCCACAAGCGCGACACGGTGCTGGTCGAAAACCTTGTCACCGGCGCGGACGAGAGCTGGCTCGACTTCTGGGTCGACAGCGGCAACGACGACAAACTCAAGGACTACGAGCTCAAGGTCCGCCGCGGCGCCCTGGTGGTCACGCTGGTCCTGAGCGGCATCGACGAGACCAAGGAGAAAGACCCCAAGGGCACGCTCGTCGCCCTCGCCGACCGCGTCCTACAACGCGTCGGCGACCTCGGCAAGACCGACACCGGCGTCACCCCGATGCTGCGCCTGGAGGTCAACGGCAAGGGCAAGGCCGGGCAGATCGTCTACTCGGTGCCGGACCGGGACGTCAAAACCCTCACGGACGTGAAGCTTCCGTGGAAGGTCGACCTGCCGCTGGCCGACCACGGCGAGCAGTTGCAAAACTTCTCGCTCAACGCGCACACGCCGATCACCCGGGGCCTCCCGGTCGGGATATCCTGCCGCATCCTCGTCGACGGCAAAATCCTCAGCCAGGAGCAGAACTTCGGTTTCGCCGGCTGTCTAGGCCACCTGCCCTAACGCGGTCGGCACGTGAATGGCTGGAGACATATTTGCCCACGCTCGCGTCAGCTGTAGACCGGCCCTACCATCCTTGAACGGAATGAGGGTGGGCGAGCACGACGAGCCAAGAGGTGTGAGGTTGTGCGGTTCAAGCGTCGGATGATCGTTTTCGAGGCGGCGGATCTCGATGCGGAGAGTGGGTTTTGGGCCGGGCTTTTGGACGGCACTGTCCATAAGGGCGACAGATGGCACAACATCTGGGTCGACGGCGACTGGCAGCTCGGGATCCAGTTGGCGCCGCATCACGTTCCGCCCAGCTGGCCGGACGACGCTTCGTCACAGCAGATCCACCTTGACTTCTATCTCGAGGATCTCGAGGCTGCGCACGCGAGGGTGCTCGAGCTGGGCGGGCGAGTGTTGAAGGCGGCAGACGATCCCACGGTTCCCTCGGGTTTCCGGGTCTACGCCGACCCGGCCGGCCACCCCTTCTGCCTGTGCTGGCTTCCCTCGCCTATATAGCCGCAGAGGCAGCTCTACTGCCGTGGTCGCCGTCCTGAAATGTGGACTGTGAAGGAACTGGTCGACGCAGCACGGTCCTGGAGTGAGGCACACCTGGACGAGCTCCTCGCGGCGCGTGAGGCGGGCAACGGCTGACTGGCGCTGGTCACCGTCTTCCTGTGTTCTGCGACTACCCACTTCTCCCATAGGTTCAGTAGACTTCGGTGCATGTACAGGTCAGTGTGGCGCCGCCGCGCGCTCGTCATGTTCGGAGCACTCCTGCTCGCCGCCGCGGGGCTCACCGCGTGCGGCGACGACGAGGCAGGCGGGAGCGGCGACGGCCCGCTGCGGGTGGGTTACCAGCGCTACGGCAGCCTGAGCCTGCTCAAGGCCCGCAACCAAGCACCGGGGGTGACCTGGTCGCTGTTCGAGAGCGGGCCGGCCCTCACCGAGGCGCTCAAAGCCGGGTCGATCGACATCGGCGAGACCGGCGAGGCACCACCCATCTTCGCCGCCGCCGGCAAGATCCCGTTCAAGATCGTGGCGACGTCGGACGAGGTGCCGCAAGGTGAGGCCGTGCTGGTCAAGGAGAGCAGCGGGTTCAAGACCTTCGCCGACCTCAAGGGCAGGACGGTCGCGCTGAACAAGGGCTCCAACGTGCACTGGCTGCTGGTCAAGCTGCTCGAGGCCAACAACATGACCCTGGGGGACATCACCGTCAGGTACCTCAAACCGGCCGAGGGGCGGCCCGCGTTCGACTCCGGGCAGGTGGACGCGTGGGTCATCTGGGATCCGTACTTCGCCCTGGCCGAGCAGCCCGGTGTCAAAGTGCTCGCGGACGCGACCGGGCTGGCCAGCAACCGGGAGTACATCCTGGCCGCGCCCGACGCCGTCGAGAAGAAGGCCGACGAGGTGCGCGACCTGCTCACCAAGCTCGACACCACCACCGAGTGGGGCATCGCCAACCCCGACGAGCGGGCTCGCGTGCTCGCGCCGGAGCTGAAGATCCCCGAGGACGTGGCCAAGCGCTCGCTGGCCCGCAGCGCCAAGCCGCTCGCCCCGGTCACGCCGGCGATCGGCGACGAGCTGCAAGCGATCGCGGACGGCTTCGCCGCGCTGGAGCTGATCCCCGAGCCGATCGACATCAAGGCCCGCATCGACACCCAGTTCACGCAGGTCTTCACATGATGCACCCCACGAAAACGCTTCGCTTCGCTCCACGTTTACGCGGGGACCCCGCGACCGCCCTCGCCACGCGGCCGCCGGCCACCGCGCGGAAGGCGCCGCAACAGGCCCCGAGGGCCAGCCGATTGCGGTGGCGCCGCCTCGTCACGCCCCTCACGCTTGTCGCGCTCTGGGAGATCTCCTCGCGTACCGGCGTGCTGCCCGAAGAGAAGCTCTCCCCACCCAGCCAGGTACTGCGCACCGGGTGGCGGCTGGCCGCGGACGGCACGCTCGCCACGCACCTGCTCGACTCGCTGACCCGCGCGGGCGCCGGCCTCGCCATCGGCGCCAGCCTCGCGCTGCTCCTCGGCTCGGTCGCCGGCCTCCTGCGGATCGGCGACGACCTGGTCGACCCAGCGGTGCAGATGGCCCGGATGCTGCCGCATCTCGCGCTGGTACCGCTGCTGATCATCTGGGTCGGCATCGGCGAGTCGCTGAAGATCACTCTGGTCAGCCTGGGCGTGTTCTTCCCGATGTACTTCAACCTGTACGCCGGCATCCGGGACATCGACGAGCGGCTGGTCGAGGCCGCACGCACCTGCGGGCTGGGCGCGCTGGCCCGCCTCCGCCACGTCGTGCTGCCCGGGGCGCTGCCGTCGGTGTTCCTCGGGCTGCGTCTGGCGAGCGGCGCCGCGTGGCTGAGCCTGGTGGTCGGCGAGACGGTCGCCACGCAGAGCGGCATCGGCTTTCTGATGATGGAGGCCCGCGAGTTCAGCCAGACCGACGTGGTCCTCGTCGGCCTGTTCGTCTACGCCCTGCTCGGCCTGCTGTCCGACCTGATCCTGCGGGTCGCGGAGAGGAGGGCGTTGACATGGCGGCGCGGCCTGCGGGCGACCTAGTCACCGCCACCGGCGTGCGGCGCGCCTTCGGGGACGCGGCCGTCCTCGACGGCGTCGACCTGACGATCGGCCCCGGCGAGGTGGTCGCCCTGCTCGGCGGCAGCGGCTCGGGCAAGACCACCTTGCTGCGGATACTCGCCGGCCTCGACTCGGACGCGACCGGCGACTGGCAGGTGCGCGGCAGCCTGGCGGTGGTCTTCCAGGAGCATCGGCTGCTGCCCTGGAAGCGGGTGGCCGACAACGTGGCGCTCGGCGTCACCGGCCCCGACGCGCGGCGCCGCACGGCCGCGGCGCTGGCCGAGGTCGGCCTGGCCGGCCGGGAGAGGTCCTGGCCGGCCGAGCTGTCCGGCGGCCAGGCCCAGCGCGTCGCCGTGGCCCGCGCCTTGGTCCGTGAGCCCGATCTGCTGCTGCTCGACGAACCGTTCGGCGCGCTGGACGCGCTGACTCGGCTGCGGATGCAGGCCCTCTTCGGGCGGCTGCGCGCAGAGCATGGCTTTGCCGCGCTGCTGGTCACCCACGACGTCGAGGAGGCGCTGCTGCTCGCCGACCGCACGCTCGTACTGGATGGCGGCCGGGTCGTCGACGACGCGCCGGTGCCACTGGCCCACCCGCGCGCGCCGGACGACCCCGGCTTCGGCGCGCTGCGCCGGCACCTGCTCGACCGCCTGGGCGTGCCGGCCGCCGCTGGGCTCTGACGCAAGACCGTACCAAGAACCTCCACGACCCCGCGGCGTGGAAGTCCCAACCCACGGACAGGTGTGAGCCATGACAGACCTGAAGTTCCACTGGTTCCTACCCACCAACGGCGGCGACGGCCGGCACATCGTCGGCGGCGGTCACGGCACCCCCGCCGGTACTGGCGGGCGCCCCGCCTCCGTCGCCTACCTCGGGCAGATCGCCCGGTCGGCCGAGCAGCTCGGCTTCGAGGCCGCCCTCACCCCGACCGGCGCGTGGTGCGAGGACGCCTGGATCACCACCGCGATGCTGAGCAGCGTCTCCGAGCGGCTGAAGTTTCTCGTCGCGTTCCGGCCGGGCCTCACCTCACCGCTCCTCGCCGCGCAGATGGCCGGTACGTTCCAGAACCTCTCCGGCGGCCGGCTGCTGCTCAACGTGGTCACCGGCGGCGAGAGTCACGAACAGCGGATGTACGGCGACTTCCTCGACAAGGACGCCCGCTACGAGCGCACCGGGGAGTTCCTCGAGATCGTCCGCGCGCTCTGGTCCGGCAAGCCCGTCGAGTTCGAGGGCCGGCACTTCCGGCTCGCCGACGCGGTCCTGGCCCAGCTGCCCGACCCGACGCCGCGGGTCTACTTCGGAGGGTCGTCGCCCGCGGCGCTGGACGTGGCAGCACGGCACGTCGACGTCTACCTGACCTGGGGCGAGCCGCCCGATGCCGTCGCCGAGAAGGTGCGCCAGGTGCGCGAACTGGCCGAGCGGCAGGGCCGGACCCTCGGCTTCGGCCTGCGGGTGCACACGATCGCCCGGGACACCTCGGAGGAGGCCTGGGCGGAGGCCGGCCGGCTGCTGGCCGGCATCTCCGAGGAACAGATCCGCCGGGTACAGGCCGGGCTGCGCCGCAGTGAGTCCGAGGGCCAGCGGCGGATGCTCGCCCTCAACGGCGGCACCAAGGATGGCCTGGAGATCCACCCCAACTTGTGGGCCGGCGTAGGGCTGGTCCGGGGCGGCGCCGGCACCGCCCTCGTCGGCAGCCACCAGCAGGTCGCCGACCTCGTCGAGCAGTACGTCGAGGCGGGTATCACCGAGTTCGTGCTCTCCGGCTACCCGCACCTTGAAGAGGCTTACCGGTTCGGCGAAGGCGTGCTGCCCGAGCTGTCCCGCCGGGGGCTCTGGCACCACTCGGCGCCCGGCCGGCAGTCGGCGCCGGTAGTACCCTTCGGCGCGGCGGCGCCGGCCCCGAAGGCGGCACCGCCGGCCCCGAAGGCGGCAGCGTCGTGAGCGCGACGCTCGACGTTCATCGGCAGAACGGCTCGCGCCCCATGGCGGACTCGATGCCGCCGAGTACGTGGCGCAGGAAGTACTCGTCGCCGGTCGTGGGGGTTTCCGTCCATGCCTCGACGGCGTGTCCGAGGGTGGTGACCCAGGAGCGGCCGCCGTCGTAGTACTGGCACCACGAGACGGGGTGGTTGCGACCGTGGCCGGGGTGGCCGCTGCCGCCGGTCGGCCCTTCGGGCAGCGACGCTTCGTCGACGTTGGCGAGGATCCGGACCCGGCTGGGGAAGGGCACGAGGTTGTACCACTCGTCGGTGAACTGCCAGCGGGCCGGCAGCCCGGCGGTCGACACGTCCCGGCGGCTCATCGTCACTACGGTGCCGGGTTGGTTACGCCCGTGGTCGTAGTAGTTGGCGCCGCCGAGCAGGCCCTCGTACCACTCCCAGTTGTACTCGGTGCCGAAGGCGTTGTGGATGCCGACGAAACCGCCGCCACCGCGGATGTACTGGCGCAGCGCGGTCTGTGCCGGGTCGTCGAGGGTGTCGCGGGTGGTGCTCATGAAGATGACCGCGTTGTAGCGGAACAGCCGTGACGGCGACGAGAGTTGGGTGACGTCCTCGGTCCAGTCGACGGCGAAGTCGTTGTCCGCGCCGAGCTTCACGAGCGCGTTCTGCGCGGCGTGGGCGGGTGTGAGCGGCGGGTTGAGTCCGGCGGGAAGCGCCGGGCCGAGGTGGGCGTGGCGTGGACCGGCGGTGCGGCTGTAGACAAGCACGCGGTATCCGTCGGTGGCCGGGTCGAAGTTGTCCCAGTCGTGATAACACTCGGGATCGGTGCCCCGGCACACGCCGTAGTCGGGGTTTCCGAGGTTTTGCGCGCCGCTTGGCGGGCGCTTCTCCGCGGCGCTGGGGATGGATGTGGTCAGCAGCATGACGGTCGCGGCCATCGCGGCGCCGAAGGCGGTACTGAGGATGGTGCTGCGTCTCAGGGGCATGTGTGCTCCTCAGGTGTCTTTCAGGTAGGTCGGCGTGATGGAGGGTGGGATCGGTCCTTTGTTGCGGCGGCCTTGGCCGGTCTCCTCCCAGGCGTGGGCGAGGATCCCGACACTGCGGCTCAAGACGAACAGGCCGCGGGCGAGCGGCGGAGCGAATCCGAGCTCGCCGTAGACGACGGCGGTACAACCGTCCACATTGATGGGTATGGGCCGGTCGCGTCCGGTCGCGAGGACGCGTTCGACGGCGGTCGCGGCGCGCAGGTAGGCGCCCGTCACGGTGCCGTCCGCGACCGCCTCCTCGACGCGGTGCAGCAGCGGGTCGCGGCGGGGGTCGACGGTGTGAAACCTGTGCCCGTAGCCGGGCAGGTACCGCGAACGCGCCCGCCACTCGGCGACGACCGACGACGCGGCGCGGTCGAGCGGTTCGCCGGCCTCGGCGCGGGCGTCGACCTCGGCGAGCATCCGCATGCACTGCTCGCCCGCGCCGCCGTGTACGTCGCCGAGGGTGTTCACGGCGCTGGCGATGGCGTTGTTCAAACCGATGCCGCACGTCGCGGCGATGCGCGCGACCGCGATCGACGGCGCGTGCGGTCCGTGGTCCACAGAGGACACGAGCGCGGCCTCCAGGAGCCGTTCCTGGGCCGGAGTCGGTGGTTGGCCACGCAGCAGCAGCCAGATCACGCCGACGAAGCTCATGTTTCCGATGAGCTCCTGTACCGGGCGGCCACGCAGCTCTATCACGTCGGGTTCGACGCGGGAGACCGCGGTGGACCACCAGTCGGCCACGTCCCGGACAGTCGGCCGCACAGGCTCCTCGCTCATGGCAGCTCCACCCCGACGGGCTCGACCTCGGCGTTGTGTTCACCCAACAGCGGCGGCGGCGCGCTCGGTCGCAGCGGGGCGCGGTTGAGGTGTACGCCGTTGCCGCTGACCCGCAAGGTGCGGTTGGGGTCGCCGGGAAACGGAAGGTCGGTGAAGTAGCCGCGCACGCGCAGCTGCTCCAGCTCGACCGCCTGTGGAACGGTGAGGATCCGCGCGGCCGGCACGCCCGCCGTGGAGAGCAGCTGCTCCCATTCCAGCGCCGAACGGCGTCGTAGGGCCGCGTTTATCTCGTGGTTGAGCGCGGTCCGGTTCGCCTTGCGGGCCTCGCGGTCGGCGAAGCGTTCGTCGGTGACGAGGTCGTGCCGGTCGATGAGCCGGCACAGGGTCTCGAACTGCTCCTGCCGGTTCGCGGCGATGTTGAGCGGTCCGTCGGCCGCGTCGAAGGTGCCCGATGGCGCGGCGGTGGCGTTCTGGTCGCCCATGGGTTCCGGGCGCACGTCGCTGACGAGGTAGTTCGAGGCCGCCCACCCCATGGCCGACAGGGATGCCTCCAACATGGACACATCGAGGAAGGCGCCCTTGCCGGTGTGCGCCCGGCCGGCGAGGGCGGCGCAGATCGACATCGCGGCGACCAGGCCGCCAACCGAGTCGCAGACCGGGAAACCGACCCGCAGGGGTGCCGTCTCGGGCGTGCCGGTGATGCTCATCATGCCGGAGAGCCCCTGGATGATCTGGTCGTACGCCGGCGCCTGGCTCATCGGCCCGGCCTGGCCGAAGCCGGAGATCGCGCAGTAGATCAGCCGCGGGTTGGTGCGGTGCAACGCCTCCCAGCCGTACCCCAGGCGTTCCAGGACACCCGCGCGGAAGTTCTCCAGCAGGACGTCGGCGCCGGCTACCAGCCGTTCGAAGGCGACCCGGTCCTGCGTGTCCTTGAGGTCGAGCTCGACCGACTTCTTGCCGGCGTTTTGCGCGAGGAAGGACGCGCCGATGCCGGCACTGTTGAGCGCCGGCTCAGGGCCGAGCCGGCGGGCGAGATCGCCGTGGCCGGGCTTTTCGATCTTGATGACCTCGGCGCCGAGGAGCATCAGCTGATAGCTACAGTACGGGCCCGCCAGCACGTTGGTCAGGTCGAGGACGCGTACGCCGTGCAACGGTCGGTCTTCCATGCGGTGCCCCTCGGTCGTCGGCGGGCGTGGCTTCATGTCGCCGTAACGGCTTCGGAACCAGCTATTGCCAGGCGACCTCGCCGCCCGTACGTTACACCTAGTCCGTACAACGGTCCAGATGGGCCGCTTAGTGGTTCAGGCAAGGGAGCGGTGATGCCCGACAACTCGGCCGAGCTCGTCGAGGTCGGCTGCCTCGTGGCGGGCGACTGGCGGACCGGCGGGACGCGGCTCGACCGGGTTGGTCCGTGGGTGCGCCGGGTGGTGAGCACAGCCCGGCAGGCGGACGACAGCGATGTGCGGGCGGCCTTGGCGTACGCGCGACGTGGCGCCAAGGCGGTCGCCCGGATGTCGCCGGCGGCGCGCGCCGAGGTGCTGGAGCGGGCGGCCGTCGCCGCCGTCGAAGGGCGGGAGGGACTGGCCCGCCTTTTGGCACTGGAGCTCGGCAAGCCGCTCAAGGACGGGCGGGGCGAGATCGACCGGGTGGCCGACACGTTCGCGGTCTCCGCCGCCGAAGCCCGCCGGATCGGCGGCGAGGTGCTGCCGGTCGCAGGCTGGGCCAGGGGAGTGGGAAACACCGCGTTCACGCACCACGCACCGGTGGGGGTGGCGTTGGCGATCACGCCGTTCAACGCACCGGCCAACCTGCTGGCGCACAAGCTGGCGGCGTCGTTCGCGGCCGGCAACACGACGATCGTCAAGCCACCGCCGCAGGCCCCGGCCGCCTCGGCCGCGCTCGTCGCGCTGCTTCTCGAGGCGGGGATGCCGCCGGAGGCGGTCCAGGTGCTGCACGGTGACGGCCGGCTGGGGGCGGCGTTGTGCGCCGCGCCGGAGGTCGGCGTGATCAGCTTCACCGGCAGCGTGGCGACCGGGGCGGCGGTGGCCCGCGCGGCCGGCGCGAAGCGGCTCGTCCTGGAGCTCGGCGGCAACGCCGCCACGATCGTGTGCGAGGACGCCGACGTCGGCCTGGCCGCACGGATCTGCGCCGCCACCGGCTACAGCAACTCCGGCCAGAGCTGCATCTCCGTGCAGCGGGTCTACGTGCACCGCGACCGCTACGAGCAGTTCCTCGAATCCTTCACCGGCGAGGTGGAGAAGCTGACCGTGGGAGATCCGCTCGATCCGGCCACCGACGTCGGCTCCATGGTCGACGACGACGCGGCCGCACGCATCGTCGAATGGGTGGGCGCGGCCGCCGCCGCGGGCGCCACGGTCACGACCGGCGGTCACCGCGACGGCGCCACCGTCGCACCGACGGTCGTCGCGTCCCCACCTGCGGATGCCCGCCTGATCCGGGACGAGGTGTTCGGCGCGGCGGTCAGCGTGCTGCCCTACGACGACTTCGACGACGTCGTGGCCACCTGCAACGACAGCCGGTACGGCCTTCAGGCGGGCCTGTTCACCAACGACGTCCGGCGGATCGTGACGGCCTGGCGCGAGCTGGAGGTCGGCGGCCTGGTGGTCAACGGCTCGTCGAACTTCCGGCTCGACCACGTGCCGTTCGGCGGCGTCAAGGACTCCGGCTTCGGCCGCGAGTCACCCCGCTGGATGATCGACGACTACACCGTCGTCAAGACGCTCATGCTGCGCGGCATATCTCTGTTCGGCGACCAGGAAGGCAGTCGATGAGCCCCGACGACACGGTCACCGCGGCCGAGGCGATGGTCGCCCAGTTGGAGTCGTACGGCGTGGAGTACGTCTTCGGCACCTGCGGCCACACCAACATCGCCCTGCTGGACGCGATGAGCCGCAGCACGATCCGCTTCGTCATCGCCCGCCACGAGCAGGCCGCCGCGCACGCCGCCGACGGGTACGCCCGCGCCACCGGCAAACCGGGCGTCGTGCTGCTGCACGTCGGCCCCGGCATGACCAACGCGGTCACCGGCGTCATGACCGCCGCGCTCGACTCGGTGCCGCTGGTGGCGATCACCGGCGACATCCCGTCGTACTACCGGGGACGGCACCCGCACCAGGAGGTGAACCTGCACGCCGACGGTGACCAGGCCGCGATCTACCGGCCGTTCGTGAAGCGGGCCTGGCAGGTGCACCGGGTCGCCGACCTGGCGCGGTTCACCGAGCGGGCGTTCTGGACCGCGACCTCCGGGCGGCCCGGCGCGGTGCTGCTGAGCGTGCCGATGGACCACTTCTCGCGTCCGGTGCCGCGGGACACCGCCGCCGGTTTCCCGCTCGCGACCCCGGAGCGGCCCGCCCTCCCCGCCGACGTGGCGGGACGGATCGCCGACCTGCTCGTCGCCGCGGAACGACCACTCGTGTACCTCGGTGGCGGCTTGCGCCGCGGCCCCGGCCTCGACGCACTGCGCTCGCTGGTCGAGCACCTCGACATCCCGGTCGCGCACTCGCTGATGGCCAAGGGCACGCTGCCGGACTGCCATCCGCTGCTGCTGGGCATGCCCGGGTTCTGGGGGCTGGAGCTGACCAACCGGTACACCCGCGAGGCCGACGTCGTGCTGGCGCTGGCCACCCGCTTCGCCGAGACCGACGCAAGCTCCTGGGACCGCCGGTACACGTGGCAGTTTCCACCCGGACGGCTCATCCAGATCGACATCGACCCGGCCGAGATCGGCCGCAACTTCCCGGTCACCGTCGGCGCGGTCGCCGACGTGGCCGACGCCGTGCGGGCGATCGACGCGGCGGTCCGCGACCGACAGGCCACGCCGCGCCCGCGGCCCGGACTGCGCGAGACCGTTACCGCGACCCGCCGCACCCTCTTCACCGAGAGCCGGGAACGCGGCACCAGCACCCAGTTTCCGCTGCGGCCCGAACGGATCCTCACCGACCTGCGGGCCATCCTCCCGCCCGACGCCATCCTCGTCACCGACGTGGGATGGAACAAGAACGGCGTCGCCCAGTGCTACGAGCTACCCGAGCAGGGTCGCTTCATCACCCCGGGCGGCGCCTCGACGATGGGCTTCGGCCCGGCCGCGGCGGTCGGCGTACAGATCGCCCAGCCCGACCGCACCGTGGTCGCCCTGATCGGCGACGGCGGTATGGGCGCCCAGCTGCCCGCCGTGCCGATGGCCGTCGAGCAGGGCGCGCCGGTGATCTTCGTCGTGATGAACAACCGCTCGCACGGCACCATTTCCGACTTGCAGGCGGCGAACTTCGGCCGCAGCTACGGCTGCGACTTCCTCGGCCCGGACGGCCTGCCGTACAGCCCGGACTTCGCCGCGTACGGCCGGGCCTGCGGCGCGGACGGCTACACAGTGGACAGTGCCGGCGCCCTCGGCGAGGCGCTGCGTGCCGCCGTCGCGGCCCGCCGCCCGGCGGTCCTCGACGTGCCGATGGTCAACGAGCCCGTCCCGACCCCGGGCCACTGGAACATCAAGGATATCTACCAGGGCGTCTTCGACTGAGCGCTTTCTTCCCCCCACGCATCGAGGTGACCCCATGGCATACATCGACCGGAGAAACCTGCTCAAAGGCGCCGCGGCGGCGGCCGTCGCCACGACCGCCGCCCCCGCCGCCGCCGCGACACCCGCCACCGCGGGCGGGCGCGGACCCGGCGCCGCGGACCTGCGCCGCTTCGACACCCCCGGCGACAAGGACTTCCCCAAGGTCGGCGGCAACCTGGGGAACCAGAACTACACCTCGCTTCGGCGCGTCAACCCCGGCAACGTGCGCCGGCTGCGAGGCGCGTGGCTCAACCGCATCGAGGGCGGGATCACCACCGGCAACAACGAGAGCACCGCGGTCGCGGTCGACGGGACCATCTACATCGAGTCCGCGCTCGGCAACGTCGTCGCCGTCGACGGCGCCACCGGCCAGACGAAATGGCGCTTCGAGCAGACGCGCGGCACGCTGGTCCGCCGAGGTGTGGCGGTCGGCGACGGCAAGGTGTTCACCAAGTCGAACGAAAACTACGTCATCGCACTGGACCAGGAAACCGGCCAGGTCCTGTGGGAGCGTCAGGTCGACGGCTTCGGCAACATCGAGAAGGTCGCCGTCGTCTACTGCGACGGCATGCTGTTCTGCGGCACCAACGACGGCCCGCGCGGTGCCGCCGTGGCGCTCGACGCCCGCGACGGCGCCTTGCTGTGGCATTTCTGGGGCACACCCGGGCCGGGCGAGTTCGGCAACGACACGTGGGAGGGCGACTCCTGGACGGAGGGCGGCGCCACGCCGTGGATCCACCCGGCCGTCGACCCCGAGCTCGGGCTGACGTACTGGACGTTCGGCAACGCCCGCGGCTACAACTCCTCGCAGGACGGCTCCGCGCGCGGCGGGCAGAACCTGTTCGCCAACTCGCTCGTGGCGCTGGACATGCGCACCGGCGCCTACCGGTGGCACTTCCAGTCGGTACACCACGACATCTGGGACATGGACAACGTGATGGCGCCGGTGCTCGCCGACGTCACGATCCGCGGCCGGCGGCGCAAGGTGGTCGTCTACGGCAGCAAGTCCGGCATGTACTTCATCCTCGACCGGGTCGACGGCACCGCTCCGCTGGGCGTCGTCGAGCGGCCGGTGCCGCAGGAGCCGCGCCAGAAGACCTGGCCGACCCAGCCGTTTCCGGTGCAGGGCGGCTGGACCGAGCAACGCGTCGTGGACCAGCCGCTGGGGACCTCCGTGCCCGGCGACCCCAACCGGGCCGTGCCCAACTACGTACAGGGCGCGCTCTACGACCCGCACTGGGACGTGCCGATCCTGTCCATCCCCGGCCACGGCGGCGGCGCGGACTGGTCGCACCTGTCCTTCAGCCACCGCACCGGCCTGGTCTACACCGGCTTCGGGTACGTCGCCGCGGCGCACTCGCTGACCGAGAGCAGCAACGGCCTGCGACCGCCGGGGGAGTACCAGACCGGCGGCGTCGTCGCCGTCGACGTCAGCACCAACCGGGTCAGGTGGAAGCGGCGCATGCCCTACTCGCTGGCGCACGGCAACGGCATCCTCACCACCGAGACCGACCTGATGTTCATCGGCCAGCCGGACGGCAACCTGCTCGCGATGGACGCCCGCACGGGCCGCGAGCTGTGGCGCTTTCAGACCGGGGCCGCGATCAGCTCCAGCCCGATCATGTACCGGGCCGGCGGCAAGGAGTACCTGGCCGTGTACGCCGGCGGGACGAACATCCCGTACGGCAACTCGGCCCCGCGTGGCGACTTCCTCTGGGCCTTCGAGCTCGACGGCGACCTCGGCCCGGCGCCCACCCCGCCGCCCCCGGTGATCCGCCGGCCGGTCTCCGGCGGCCCGGTCGACGGCGCCGCGGTCGCCAACACCGTGGTCGTCGGACGCACCTACAACGCCGCCACCGGGCAGATCGGGACCACCGAGTCGTTCGCGGTCGCCGGCATGGCCCCCACCCACCTGCGGGTCCCCGCCGGCACCACGGTCACGTTCACCAACCATCAAGGCAACACCGGCGAACGCGGTGTCACCCAGTTCTTCGAGGGCCTCTTCGACGTCCGCCTCGCGCCCGGTGAGTCGTTCCAGTACACGTTCGCCCACGCCGGCGAGTACTTCTTCAACGACCCGGCCAGCCCCAGGTCGACCGGCAAGATCGAGGTCTACTAGTGGCCCGCCGCGTGTTCATCCTCAACGGTCCCAACCTCGACATGCTCGGCCGCCGCGAGCCACGGGTGTACGGGACGGTCACCCTGGCCGAGATCGAAAAACGGTGCCGGACGCTGGCCGCCGAACTCGACTTCGACCTGTTCTTCGCGCAGTCGAACGCCGAGGGCCAGCTGATCGACTGGCTGCACCAGGCGTACGACGAGGCGGCCGCGGTCATCGTCAACCCCGCCGGGCTGTCCACCCGGTCGGTCGCCCTGCACGACGCGCTCCGGATACTCGAGCAACCGGTCATCGAGGTCCACCTCACTAACATCTTCAGCCGGGAGGCGACCTACCACGACGGGCTGGTGACCGCCCGCGCGGCCGGCGGATTCCTGGCCGGGTTCGGCGCGGACGTGTACGAGCTGGCCCTGCGCGGTCTCGAAGGATTGCCGGGCGGCCCGCCGGCATGAGGATCGGCGTCATCGGTTGCGGGAAGATCGCGCGAAGTCACGTAACCGCCCTGCGCGACATCGCCGGCGTCAAGGTGGTCGCGGTCGTCGACGTCGACATCGGACGCGCACGTGCATTCGCCGCCACCCACGGCGTCCCGCACGCCTACCAGGACGCGGACCAGATGCTCGCCACGGGCCTGGACGCGGTCACCGTCTGCACCCCGCACGCCGCCCACGAGGAGGGCGTCCTGGCGGCGGCCCGGCACCGCACGCACGTTCTCTGCGAGAAACCTGTCGCCCTCACCGTCGCGCAGGCCCAGCGGATGATCGCCGCGACCCGCGCGGCCCGGGTCCGGTTCGGCGTGCTGTTCCAGCGCCGCTTCTGGCCGGCCGCGGCACAGATCCGCCGAGCCATCGACGACGGCCGGCTAGCCACGCCCATCTGCGGCGGCGTCGTGGTCCGGCTCAACCGCGACGCCGACTACTACGCCGAACCGTGGCGTGGGCGCCTGGCCACCGAGGGCGGCGGCGTCCTCATGACGCAGGCGATCCATCACATCGACCTTCTGCAATGGTTCATGGGCCCGGTCCGGCGGGTCACCGGCCGCTGCGCCACACTCGTGCACCGCGACCTCATCGAGGTGGAGGACACCGCGGCGGCGGTCGTCGAGTTCACCTCCGGTGCGCTGGCCACCATCCAGGCCGGCACGACGTTCCGGCCCGGACTGGGCGGGCAGGTCTGGATCAGCGACGCACGCGGACGCACCGCCGGCGTGACGGAGTTTCCGGAAGGCGTCGGCTTCACCGACATCTCGACCGTCCCGGGCGAGGAGACGTCGCAGACCGGCCGGCTCCAGGCCGGCACGCCGGACCTGCCGCTCGCCGAGGTCCACGACCACCTGGCGCCATACCACGCCAGGCAGATCAGCGACTTCGTCGACGCCGTCACCCACGACCGCGAGCCGGCGGTGACCGGGGTGGACGCGGTCCGGTCTCTTCAAATCATCGAGGCGATCTACGCGTCGTCCCGGATCGGCACGCCGGTGGACCTCGCCGGCGACTAGAGACCTTCGGGGTCGGGGTCGCCGTCCGTCGTGTCGTTACTTCGAGGCAGATTTTCCCGCCTTCGCGTCAGCTGCGGACCGTATGCTCCCGCGGGCACCGCTCCCGGCCGGCGGCTCGCCAGGGCGAGCCGAAATCCCCGGCCGTCCACTGCCAGCTCCGCGGGACGGCCCGCCACCTGACGCCGAAGCTCTAGGCGGCGAGGTAGCGCGCGACCATGTCACCGCACATCGTCCGGTAGTAGTCGCGGCGCGACGGGTCGAGCAGGTCGCGGCCGAAGATGGCGCCGAACGTGTGCCGGTTGGCGACGTGGAATACGCAGAACGCGCTGATCATCATGTGTACGTCGACCGCGTCGACGTCCGCGCGGAAAAGGCCCTCCGACCGGCCGCGGCGCAGGATGCCCTCCAGCATGGAGATTACCGGGCCGCTGAGGTCGACCAGCTTGACCAGTTCCTTGACGTGCTCGGCGTTGTGGATGTTTTCGATGCTGACCAGCCGGATGAACTCAGGATGGGCGCCGTGGTGGTCGAAGGTGACCTCGGCGACCCGGCGCAGCGCCGTGACCGCGTCGAGGTTGTCCACGCTGACCTCGCGCTCGGCCGCCCGGATCCGGGCGTAGGCCCGTTCGAGGACGGCGATGTAGAGCTGCTTCTTGCCGCCGAAGTGGTAGTAGATCATCCGCTTGGTCGTGCGCGTCAGGGCGGCGATCTCGTCGACCCGGGAGCCGTGGTAGCCGTGCGCGGCGAACTGCGATGTGGCGACGTCGAGGATCTCCTCGCGCGTCCGCACGCTGTCCCGCACGCGTCCCTCAGCGGCCGGCGCCCGAGTTTCTGCCATCACGTCCTCCGATGTCCAGCCGGCGCGGCGTGACCGAGCTTGCCACGGCCCTTGACTTTCCCGCCAACGGCTGGCTAACTAACGTACCAGTTCGTATAACAACTACCGTCGCCAGCATCTTCACCGGTCCGCACGGCCGGAGGTGACAAACCTTGTGCTTTTCGGACTTGAACGCCGCGCTAGCTGGCGGCGCCAAAGGGGTGGGTGAACCCGCGCTCGGACATCTGGCGGGCCATCCGCATGAGGTCGGCGGCGAACTCGGCCACCCGGGTCTCGGTGAAACGGACCGTCGGGCCGCTGAGCCCCAGTGCGGCGATGACCCGCCCGGATCCGCCGATGATCGGGGCGGCGACGGCGGACAGGCCCTCCTCGCGCTCGCCGTGGCTTTCGGCGTAGCCCTTCACCGCGGCGCCGTCGATCCACTCGCGCAGCCGCTTGACGTGCTTCGGACCGTAGGGCGAGCTGCGGGCGATCCGGTCCAGCAGGGCGGGGCTCGCATCGCGCAGGAGGATCTTCGCCGAGGCGCCTGCCCACATCGGCAGCTCGTCGCCGACGTGGACGACGTGCCGCAGGGGCTGGGGGCCCTCCTGCTGGGCGATGCACACCCGGTAGACGTCGCGGACGACGTAGACGTTGACGGTCTCGCGCTGGCGGGCGGCAAGCTCGCGCATGCTGCGCTGCGTGTCCGGCGGCAGCTCCCACGAGCGCTGCACCAGGTGTGCCCACCGCCAAAGCCCGGGCCCGGCCATGTATCCGTTGGCGGTCGCCCAGAGCAGGCCGCTCTGCTCCAATGTGGACAGCATCCGCAGCACGGTGGTCTTCGCCAGGCCGGTCGCCTCCACGATCTCGCGGATCGAGATGGCCGGTCGATCCTCGGTGAGCAGGCCGAGGATGTCCAACGCGCGTTGCACACTCCGCACGCCCTGCGCGTCGGCGGCCTCCGCCGCCGGGGCACCTCGCCTGGTGCGCGCCTCCACGCTCTCCCACTCTCCTCGCCGACCGGTGGATGGTGCCGAGCGAACCATCGAACCACGCGTCACCGCGATTCTCCTACCCGGCCGCGCGTTTCACACATCCGTAACGGTCCGGACTCGAAAGCTTGCCAGAAGCGGCTGGCACCCGTACGTTAGCACGCAGTCCGCTAGATGGCCCATTCGGTCCGGCTAGTGGTCTACCTTGAAGGGGAGTGGTCGCTGATGACCGGCGAGCAAGTTGTCGCCACAGACCTCTCGGCGGCCGACGCCGCCGAGCAGGTCCCTCGGCGGCCCGAGCCGCGGCTGCTGCGCGCCTGGGCGTCGGTGGAGTTGGCGATCGCCTGCGCCGCGGTCGTGGCCATCTTCCTCAGCGTGCTCTGGCAGGTGATCAGCAGGTACGTGCCGGCCCTCAACTGGCCGGAGGTGGGCGAGATAGCCAACTACTCGCTGATCATCCTGACGTTCGTCATGGTCGGCTATCTCATCGGCAACAACGGCCACATCACCATCCAGGTCATCGACTACGTGGCCAAGGGTCGGGCCCGGACGGTCGTCAAGGCCGTGTCGGCGGCGTGCACCGCGGTGATCTGCGCGCTGCTGGTGTGGGAGGCGATCGCGTTGATCCAGGCGTATCCCAACCGGCGCACGGCGGCTCTCGAAATCCCGATCTGGATCCTGTACGCGTTTCCGTTGGTCGGCTTCCTCTCCGGCGCTGTGCGGGCGATCGTGCGCATCTTCCAGGCCGGCCACCCGGATCCGGTTTTCGACGCGGCGGAGGTTCGATGATTCTCGAACTCTGGATGGTCGGCGCCCTCATCACCCTGCTGCTGCTCATCCGCGTGCCGGTCGGGCTCGCCTTCATCGGCCCGTGCCTGTGGTGGGCGATCGCCGACGGAAACTCCAGCGGGTTCGCGCTGAAGACCACCTTCGACGGCCTCAACAGCTTCCCGCTGCTGGCCGTCCCGCTGTTCATCCTCGTCGGCGTCATGGCCAACCGGCTTGGCATCGCCGACCGGCTCTACGAGTTCTGCCTCGCCGCGCTCGCCCGGGTTCGCGGCAACCTCGCGTACGTCAACATCGGCACCGCGGTGGGCTTCTCGTGGATGAGCGGGTCGGCGCTCGCCGACGTCGCGGGACTTGGCAAGATCGAGGTCCCGCACATGGTCAAGGCCGGCTACCCGTACCGCTTCGCCGCCGGCCTGTCGGCGTCGTCGGCGCTCATCAGCCCGGTCATGCCACCGAGCATCCCCGCCGTCATCTACGCCGCGACGGCGGCGGTCTCCACCGGTGCGCTCTTCGCCGCGTCGGTCGTCCCGGCGTTGCTCATGGCGGTCGGGCTCTGCGTGTACGTCTTCTTCTATACCGCACGCCGCCCAGATCTCGTCTCCGTGCCGTTCGACCGCAAGCGGTTGCGCGACGCGGCGATCGGCACCATCGGCCCAGCCCTCGTCCCGGTCATCCTGCTCGGTGGCATCCTGTCGGGCACCTTCACGCCGACCGAGGCGGCGTCGGTGGCCGTGCTCCTGATGTTCGTGCTCGGCCTGCTCTACCGCACGCTGACGCTCCGGGTGCTGCTCCAGTCCCTGCGCGAGACGGCCGCCATCACCGGCGGGATCGGGCTGATCCTGGGCTCAGCGGCGCTGCTCGGTCTGATCCTCACCCGCGCGCACGTGTCCCGAGACGTTGCCGGCCTTGTGACGTCGTTGTCGGACGAGCCGTGGGTCTTCATGCTCATGGTCAACGTCGTCATGCTCGTCATCGGTACGGTCGTCGACGCGACCGCCGCCATCCTCGTCACCGTGCCGGTGCTGCTGCCGATCGCCGTCGACCTCGGCGTCGACCCCATCTACTTCGGGGTCGTCATCATCATCAACCTGATGATCGGTCTGCTGACGCCTCCTGTCGGCAGCGTCCTCTTCGTCACCGCCTCGGTAACGGGTCGACCGGTCGAAGAGGTATTTCGCGGGGTCGTCCCCTTCCTGATCCCGTTGCTGGCCGTGCTCGTCCTGGTCACCGCGTTTCCCTCCGTCGCGTTGTGGCTGCCCCGACTGCTCGGATTCTGACCCTCCAGCCCCGCACCCCATCCCTGACCTGATAGGAGAGGGAGCCCATGTATCCACGACCGGTCAGCCGGCGGCGGCTCGTCGCCGTGCTCGCCCTCACCATGCCGCTGGTTCTCGTCGCCGGCTGCTCCACGGAGAACAACGCGCCCGCCGCTGAAGGTGAGAACCCTCGTCTCACCTTGAAGATCGGGAGCTCCCAACCCGAGACACAGCCCAACTTCTACTGTGGAATGAAGCTCCTCAAGGAAAGAGTCGAAGGGCAGAACCTCAACCTCACCCTCGACCTGTTTCCAAACAGCCAGCTAGGCCCCGACGCCGAACGCTTCGCCAGTGTCCAGACCGGCGACATCGACATCGACCTACAGGGCGGGTCCGCGATGTCGACCGCGTTCCCGAAGATCGGCGTGCTCGACGCGGCCTACGTGTTCAACGACGTCGACCACTTCTTCAAGTGGATCGACCAGAATGGACAGGAGTTCTTCAAGGAGTTCAACGCCGCCACCAAGACGACCATTGTGGACTCGTGGTACTTCGGGATGCGCACGTTCACCGCGACCAAGCCGATCCGCAAGCCCGAAGACCTCGCCGGTCTGAAGATCAGGTTCCCGAACACGCCGCAGTTTCTGGCCAACGCCAAGGCGCTCGGCGCGAACGCCGTCGCCATCGCCGTCGAGGAGCTCTACCTGGCTCTCCAACAGGGCGTCGCGCAAGGACAGGAGAACCCGGTCGTCGCCACCCACGCGCAGAAGTTCGACGAGATCCTCAAGGTCGCCAGCCTGACCAACCACCAGGTCGGCACCCACTACGTCGTCATGTCCGACAAGACCCTGGAGAAGATGAGCCAGGCCCAGAAGGACGGACTGTTCAAGGCGGTCCGCGACATCCGCGCCGAAAACCGCAAGTGTGTCGACGACGAGACCCAGAAGGTGCTCGACGGGTGGCGCGCGGACTCGGGACGGACCGTGGTGGAGATCGACCAGGTCGACCGCCAGGCGTTCATCAGCAAGTCCGAGGCGTACTTCAACACCTACTTCAAGGGTGCGGACCTGGAGCTGTACAAGAACGTCCGCGCGTCCGCCTGACTTTCCGCCGGAGGGCCGGCGCGACCGGCCCTCCACGTCCATCCCAGGCGGCGCCGACCGGGAGGTGTCATGGTCCTGATCGGACTGATCGGCGAAGGCATCCAGCGATCACACGCACCCCTGCTACACCAGGCGGAGGCCGACCGCCAGGGAGTCCGGCTGCACTACACGACCATCGACTCGGCGGAACGCCGCCTGGCGGCCGGTGACCTGCCCGACCTGCTGCACTGGGCCCGCACGCTCGGATACCGCGGGCTGAACGTCACGCACCCGTTCAAGCAGGACGTCGTGCCGCACCTCGACGAGCTGTCGGACGACGCCCGGGTACTCGGTGCGGTCAACACCGTCGTCTTCGACGCCGATGCCAGCCGTGGCTACAACACCGACGCCCCGGGGTTCGCGCGCAGCTTCGCCCAGGACTTCTCCGGCGCCCCACGAGAGCGCGTCGTGCAGCTCGGCGCCGGCGGAGCCGGATGCGCGGTCGCGCACGCCCTGCTGACGCTCGGCGTCGGCACGCTGACGCTTGTCGACCTCGACCTCGCCAAAGCGACCCGACTGGCCGAAGCCCTCGCGGCCGAGTTCGGCGCACATCGCGTCGCCGCGGGCCAGCCGGGCGAGCTGACCGCCGCGCTCGCGGCGGCCGACGGCGTCGTCAACACCACGCCGGTTGGGATGGCACACCACCCGGGATCGCCCGTCCCGGAGGCTGACCTCCGCAAGGACCTGTGGGTTGCCGACATCGTCTACCGGCCGTTCGACACCGCGCTGCTGCGTGCCGCCCGAGCCGTCGGCGCGTCGACGCTGCACGGCGGCGGTATGAACGCCTACCAGGCCGCCGTGGCGTTCGAGCTCTTCACCGGCCAGGCCGCGGACGCCGAGGCGATGCGTGCCCACTCGGCCGAGCTGCTCAGCTCAGGACGCTGACCCGGCCGCCTCCGGTGCCCGGTCGAGGTGTTCACGCGCGGCCGCGATCGCCATGCGGGCATGCTCCTTCCCACCGACCTGTGCCACCTGCGTCGCTTTCGGTATCTCCAGCGCGTACGGCAGACCGGGTGGCAGGGCATCGAGGATGCCGTGTACGTCGATGCCGCCTTCACCGGGGAAGAGCCGCTCGAACCGAGCGGTGTGGATGAGCCCCTCGTTCGTCGCGGGCACCCCGGGCGGCGCGTCGCACACATGGATGAAATGGAACCACTCGGCCGGCAGCTGGCGAAGGTCCGCGACGCTCGACCCGGAGCGCGCGAAGTGCAGCAGGTCGACGAGGATTCCGGCGTTGGGCTGGTCGGCTCCGCGCAGCACACGTATCGCCTCGCGCAGGTCCGGTGTCTCCGTCCACGATGGAAACTCCAGGTCGACCGTGAGGCCGAGCGGCCGCGCCATCTCGCACAGCCGCGCGAACCTGTCGACTTTGCGCACCCGGTCGGGATCGGGTAGTTGGGTGATGACGTGCCGCGCCCCGAGCTCCGCGCCCGCCTCCAGAAACCGCAGGAAGTCCTTCGGGTCCTCGTCCGGGCTGATCCGGGCGAGCTCGATGTCGAGGACCTCGACGCCGGTCGCGGCGAGGCGGACCTTGGTGGTGCGCATCAAAGCCGGGTCGGTGGCCAGCGGGTAGTGCGGCTCCTGCGCCGTCACCCGGGTCAGCCGCAGCCCCACGTACCGGTAGCCGGCGTCCGCGGCGGCGTCGACGAGCTGCGGCGGCGACAGGCTCAGCGCGGTCAGGTGGGCCAGCGAATACTCGTGCCGCTCGTCCCGGCGCGACGCGGGCGTGTCCCGCAGCGCGATCAGCCGGCGCTCCCGATGGGCGGCCATCCGGACCGGTGCGCTCGGGTCGCCGTAGCCGGCGTAGCCGCCGACGCGTTGCACGACCGCGAAGAACACGCGCGAGCCGAGCATCTCGGTGTAGAAGTGCAGGTATGCGCCGTGCTCGTCGCGGTCGTAGAGGATCGAGTGCTCCCGTAGCGCGGCCAGCAGGTCCGGCGGCAGGTCGAGACGGGCGTCGAGGTCGGCGTAGTAGTTGTCCGGGATCTTCAGGATCGACGCGCCGAGTGCGCGCATCGCCTTCGCGCTGGCGATCGCGTCGTCGGTGCGAAACGCGACGTGCTGCGGGTTCGGGATCGCCGGCGCCCAGTCGCCGCGGCGCAGCGGCGCGGTGTGGAGCGTGATCCTGACCCGCCCGTCCGAGTTGGTGGCGTCCCGGCCGCGGATCAGGCCGAAAGGCGCGGCGATGTCGGTCGTCTGGCCCGCGCGCAGGCCGAGCACCGCGCGGTAGAACAGCGTGGTCTCGTCGAAGTCGTCGACGGCGTCGGTCAGCGAGACGTGGTCGGTGTCGGTGACGCCGCCGCGGGCGGGCGCCGTCGCGCCGGTGGGGACGAAGTCCTCCAGCCAGCTGTCACCGTCGGCGCCGGTGCGGACCAGGAAGACCGCCGTCCCGTCCGGTGCGGCGACGGACGTGAGCTCCGCCTCCTCCGGTTGGCGCAGGCGTGGCAGCACCGGGGCGAGCAACCGCTCCGCCCGCCGCGTCGATCCGGCCGGATCCTCGCTCTCCACCGCGAGCGCGCAGATCGACGCCGTGCCCGGCGTGACCGTCCGCTGTGGTGCGAAGTTCACCAGCACCCGGGCCTTGCCCTGCTCCCACAGCTGCACCGGCTTGGAACGGTGCTGCCCGGTGTGCGCGAACCCGAGCGCGGTCAGGGCGCGCGCCGTGGCCGGACCGGAGACGGCGTCGACGGCGAGCTCGGTGAACACGTGCCCGGCGAGCGCCGGCGCCGGTGGCAAACCGCCCAGCCGAAGCCGTTCCCGTACCGCGGGCGCGGCGGACGCACCGGCCGCCTCCTGCAAAGCGAGCAGCGAGCGCATGCCGTCGATCGCGGCGTACCGGGGGTCCGCCTGCCGGTAGACGTCGTTGAACACCTCCAGCGACAGCGGGCCGTCGTATCCGGTGGCCAGCACATGGCTGACGAAGGTGGTGAGGTCGAACGAGCCGAGCCCGGGAAACAAGCGATGGTGCCGGCTCCACTCCACCACGTCCATGCTCAGCCGCGGTGCGTCCGCCAGCTGCACGTGGAACACCTTCGCTCCGGGCACGACCCGGATGCCGGCCGGATCGTCGCCGCGCGAGAGCACGTGAAAGCTGTCCAGGCACAGGCCGAGCGCCGGGTGGCCGGCACGCCGGACGATGCGCCACGCGTGCGCGTAGGTGTTGACGAACCGGCCCCAGGCCAAGGCCTCGTAGGCGATCCGCAGTCCGCGCTCCTCGGCCCGGCTGGCCAAGGTATGCAACTGCTCGGCGGCGAGGTCGTCGTCGTCCACCGCGTCCGCCGACACCGACGAGCAGACCAGCAGGGTGCTGGCACCAAGCTCTTCGAGTACGTCGAACGTGCGTTCCGCGCGCCGGAGGTTGGCGGCGAAGACGTCCGGAGGGACCGCCTCGACGTCGCGGAACGGCTGATACAGGTCGATCGACAGTCCACGCCGGGCACACTCCTGGCGCACCCGGCGTGGTGACCACGATGACGCGATGAGGTCGCTGTCGAACAGTTCGATGCTCTGAAAGCGCGCCGCCGCGGCGGCCGAGAGCTTGTCCTCGAGCGTTCCCGAGAGGCAGACGGTCGCGATGGCCAGCCGGTAGTCGGACATGGGTCAGAGCCGCTCGCTGTCCCAGGGACGGCGGAAGCCGGACTCGCTGTAGTAGCGGATCACGTTTCCGTGGCGGTCGACCTCGCGCCGGTAGTGCTTGAGGAAGTCCCACATCAGCGGCGACTCCTCCGGCATCGTGTTGTGCGAGCGGTAGACGTTCTTCGTCAGCTTCAGCACCGGGATGGCGGTGTCACGATCGCGCCACGTCCAGGTCTGGAAGCGGTCGTGCCAGCCGCCGCGCTCACCGTCCGGGTCGTCCACATCGGACAGCTCAAGGCCGTTGACCGCCAAGTGGTACCGCGCCCACGCGTCGAGGCTGTTGTCCACGTCGTCCCAGAGCCCACCCGCGAGGAACCCGAGGTCGCCGTAGCCGTAGATCTGGTAGTTGGGTATCGCCTGCCCGCTGGCCGGGTGCTGCACGCCATCCATGGTGATCGTGCCGGCCGTGCTGGGGGCGGCGGTGAACGACGTGGACGCGACCGCGGCGAAGTACTCCGGGAACGCGATCGCCAGGTTTTGGGTGACCGCGCTGCCCGCGGACTGCCCGGTGGAGTAGAACCGCGTCGGGTCGACGGGGTACTCGCGCACCATGACGTCGCGCAGCTGCCGGAAGAAGGCGAGCGAGTCGCGGTGGCTGACCGAGATGGACGTGTTGCTGTACTGCTCGCAGATGACGACGAGGACGAACCCCTCACGTTCGGCGACCTTCCACCACTGGGCGGCGTCGAAGAACACCTTGTCGGTCTGGCTGTTGCCGGGCCACACGAACACGACGGGTGCCTTGTCCCGCCACAAACGGCGGGCGGAGCGGGGCACGTGGACCAGGTACTCCCGGACGAACCCTTCGACGGTCATCGTCCGCACCCGCACACCCAGCTTGGCGTAGTCAGCGCGTTCGAAGAGCTGGTTGCCGTAGGCGAAGAAGTTCTCGTAGCGGGTGTACGACGTCAGGAAGTCCACGATCTGGCTCGTGCTCGGCTTGTTCCGGTGGCTGACCGGTCCCTTTTGGACGGCGACCCGCGCGATCGGCCCGGCGTACGACGTCATCCACCGGCCCGACCGGTGCCGCTGCCGGTAGACCGTGCCGAGGGTCCGGTCGGAGGTGCCGGCGTCGACGGTGTCGTTGGCGCGCTTCCAGTAGGACAGGCTCGCGCCGACCGAACGCGGCTCGGGGTGGACGAACCACGTCGGCAGCACTGTCTCGTCGTACCTGATGAGGTCGAAACCCTCCGGGAACACGACGTCGGTGTAGGTGCCCTCGGTGTCCCCGTCGAACTCCCGCGCCGCGTACGAGTCCAGGTACTCGGCGCTCAGGCCGGGGGAGTCGACGTACACCTGGCTGATGACCCGCAGCGGATGCGCGACCGCCCACGCCTCCAGCGCCGGAGCACCCGCGCCGTAGCCGACGAGATAGTGCAGCCCGAAGATCGAGAAGTAGCGATTGCTTTGGTAGAACGCCATCGCCGCCTCGACGTAGGCCGTCTCCGCCTCGTGGTCACCCCAGCCGCCCGCACCCGGTTCGAGGATGAACAGGCCTTCCTCCCGCCGGTCCGCGACGTCGACCCACGACGACCTCCGGAGGAACTCAGCCGTGTCCACCCCGTCGGGCACCGCGACCACCGTGTAGTACGAGCGGATCGGCGTCTCGGGGGAGATGTAGACCTTCGCGGTGCGAGCCTGTCCTCCGACGTCGAACGACTTCGTCCAGTACCCGCTCATCTCCCTCGGCAGCTTGTTGGCTCGGGAGTAGTCGTAGGCGGGAAACGGGCGCCCGTCCAGCGGCCGCGCCTCGCCGAGGCCGCCCGCGCCATGACCTGACGCGCCGGCCGCGGCCGGCGGCACCCCGAGTGTTTCCGTGACCAGCGTCGCAGTCACGGCGAACGCGGCGGTTCCCTGAAGCAGTTGACGTCGGTCGATCATCGCTGGTGGCCCTCCGTCGTGAGACAAGGTGTGTCGCCGCGATGGCACCGCGCGGCCGGCATGCTCGTCGACTCGCTGTGCGTCCGCTCCAGCGGGTCCACCTGATGGACTCAGTGATCTGCTAGGCAGACCATAGTCCCGTCTATGAGCAACCGGCAATACCTTCGCGCGCTCTCCGCGGAGCCGGCGGCCCGCGGGAGCAAACGGCCTACAGCTGGCGCGGACGTGGGCAAATCCCCTGACGGGAAAGCTGTCTGGCGCGCTGCCGCCGCGGCGTCCGGCTACCTTTCGGTGGCCCGGAGGGTTAGCAGGGTGATGTCGGGATCGGCGCCGACCCGGACCGGTGGGCCCCAGAATCCGGCGCCGTTGGTGACGTACACCGGCGTCCCGTCCACCTCGCCCAGTCCGGACACCACGGGCTGCTGGAGCCCGACGAGGTAGTTGAAGGGAAACATCTGGCCGCCGTGGGTGTGGCCGGAAAGTTGCAGGTCGACGCCGTACGGAGCGGCGTCGTGCACGGCAACCGGCTGGTGCGCCATCAGCACCACCGGGCGGGACGTGTCCCGGTCGGCGAGCGTCGCCGCGTAGTCCGGTGGGTCCGCGTACTGCGCGCCGGTGATGTCGTTGACGCCGGCGAGGTCGAGCACACCGCCACGGTGACTGATCTCGACCCGTTCGTTGCGCAGCACGCGCAGGTCCAGCTCGGCGGCCGCCTCGGTCCAGTTCTCCGGGCCGACGTAGTACTCGTGGTTGCCGGTGACGTAGTACACCCCGTGCCGGCCGCGCATCCGGGTCAGCGGCAGCAGGGACTCCCGCACCCGGCCCGGCTCGGACGTGACCACGTCGCCGACCACCGCGACCAGGTCGGCGTCGAGGTCGTTGACGATCTCCACCATGCGCTCCACCTGGCCGGTGCCGAGCAACGGTCCGACGTGGAGGTCCGCCAGGACCGCCAAGCGCAGCCCGTCGGCTCGGCGGTCCAAGCGGGTCAACGGGATGTCGTGCCGTTTGACGGTCGGCGTCCGGTAGGCCCGGCTCACCCCGAAGCCGGTGAAGCTCACGGCGACCGCCCCGGCCGTGATGGCCGCCCCTCTTCGCAGCAGCAGCCGCCGGTCCGGATCGTGGCCGGGCTCCGGCTCGGCGTCGGCTGCCGGCGGCGAGTCGATGGCGCCGCCCGACCCGCCCGCACCCGCCAGCACCGGGACGGCCGCGGGCTGCTCCGTCCGGGCCGGCCGTCGAGTCACGAACCGCGCCGCCAGCACCGGCAGCTCGAGCAGCAGCAGCGTGAGCAGCAGGTAGAACATCAGCGCCAGCCACACGTAACCGGGCAGGGTCAGCCAGCGCAGACCGGACGGCAGCCGGTCACCGAGGATCAGCGTGGCGATGAGGAGCACCAGCGCGCCGGCGATCGCCGCCCCTCCCACCCGCCGCCACCGGCCGGGGCGGGTGGTGCCGCGCACCAGCCGGTGCCACAGGTACAAATGGATCAGACCGGCTATCCCGAATATGATCGCGACGAATACGAGCACCCGGTCTCCTTCCAGCGGCGGCCGGTCAACGCTAGACAGCGAGGGCTCCGCCGACCACGCCACCACAGCTTGTTCTCAGATTCGAGGCGGAGCCTGCCCATGACCAGCCAGCTGTACGACGTCATCCATCGTCGCCGCGACGTCCGTGGCCAGTTCACCGGTGCCCCGGTCGCCGACGAGGTCCTCGACCGTGTGCTCGCCGCGGCCCACGCCGCGCCGAGTGTGGGGTTGTCCCAGCCGTGGGACTTCATCGTGGTGCGCGACCTGGCGGTCCGCGAGGCGTTCCACCGCCATGTCCGTCAGGAGCGGGACGTGTTCGCCCGCACGCTCGACGCCGAAGCCGCTGAACGGTTCGCCCGCATCAAGATCGACGGTGTGCTGGAGTCCACGTTGTCGATCGTGGTGACCTACGACGCCGACCGCGGCGCTCCCGCCGTGTTGGGCCGGCACGCCATCGCCGATGCCGGTCTGTACTCGGTGTGCCTGGCCATCCAGAACCTGTGGCTGGCGGCCACCGCCGAACAGCTCGGCGTCGGTTGGGTGTCGTTCTACCGCGAGGAGTTCCTGCGGCAGCTGCTGGACGTTCCGGCCGGTATCCGCCCGGTCGCCTGGCTCTGCGTGGGGCCGGTCACCCACCTGGAAGCGGTACCGGACCTCGAACAGCACGGCTGGCGTCGACGCCGGCCCCTGCACGCCGCCGTGCACACCGATCGTTGGGGTTCGCCCAGCGCCGACGACTTGCGAGAATGAACGCATGACCGTCGTCAAGATCAACGCCATCACCGTGCCGGCCGACAGCGGCGACGAGCTGGCGCGCCGGTTCGCCGCGCGTGCCGGGGCCGTCGACGACCAGGACGGGTTCGAAGGCTTCGAGCTGCTCCGGCCGGCCGACGAGCGGACAACCTGGCTTGTCGTCACCCGCTGGCGAGACGAGGAGGCGTTCCAGGCCTGGGTCACCTCGCCCGCGTTCGCGCACGGGCACCGCTCGGCCGCCGAGCGCGCCGGCGAGCCCCCGACCGCTCCGATCGGAGTGCACAGCGAGGTCTGGTCGTACGTCCCGGCCGGCGGATCCACCCCGACCCGACCGCCGTCTCCGGGCTCCTAGATGATCTATTCCAAGGGGTCTCACTCAGGGCGACCAAGCCCTGTTTCAAGGTGAGTGGCATCGGGCCCGGACCACGACGCACATCGCGGTCGCTTCTCAGCTCGCGAGCAGGAGGCGGACGGTCACGTACGAGTGGGGTGGCAGGGTCACCTCCAAGCCCTGGGCGCTCGCCTTGAGCGCGGTGTGCGGCCGCGGGGTGACGGCGTCGGTCCGGGCCGCGGAGTTGTGTGCGTTGAGCGACTCCCCGGTGAGCACCCGCGCCTCGTAGTCCGTCACCTCGCGACCGCGCAGATCCAGCGTCACGGTCTCGGGCCGCTCGGCGTGCAGGTTGGTCAGCGAGACCAGGGCAGCGCCGTCCTTTGTGGACGCTGATGCGGAGACGGTGCTCAGCTTCTCGGCTCCGACCTCGACCGTGGGTACGCCGCCGGGCAGGTGGACGGCGAGGCCGCGGGCGTCGTGGTGCGCGGTGTTCATCGCGAACACGTGGTACGTGGGCGTGCGGATCAGCGTGCCGGTCCGTTCGTCGGTGAGCAGCATCGCCTGGAGCACGTTGACGGTCTGGGCGATGTTGGCCATGACGACGCGCTCGGCGTGGCGGTGGAACGCGTCGAAGTGGACGGTGGCCACCAGCGCGTCGCGGAGGGTGTTCTGCTGGAAGAGAAAGCCGGGGTTCGTGCCTTCCTCGACCTCCCACCAGGTGCCCCACTCGTCGACGACGAGCCCGATCCGGCGGTGCGGGTCGTAGGAGTCCATGACGGCGGAGTGCCGGCGCACCAGCTCCTCGATCCGGCCGGCGCGGAGCATCGTGAGGTAGTAGTCGTCGGTGCTGAACTCGGTGGCCCGACCGGTCGGCACGCCTTCGCCGTAGTTGGTGTAGTAGTGCAGCGACAGCGCCTGGAACGGGCCGTTCGGCTGGCGGGAGCAGCCGAGGCAGGAGACCGCCTTCATCAGCGCCTCGGTCCAGGCGTAGTCGTCGGTGTTGGCGCCGGCCGCGATGCGGTAGACCTTGTTGCCACCGTGGTCGCGCACGAAGGTGGCGTATTGCCGGGCCAGGTCGGCGTACGCCTCGGCGCGCATGTTTCCGCCGCAGCCCCAGGCCTCGTTGCCCAGGCCCCAGAACGGCACCCGCCACGGTGCCTCGCGTCCGTTCGCCTTGCGCAGCGCGACCATCGGCGAGTCACCGTCACGGGTCAGGTACTCCACCCACTGGCTCATCTCCTGGACGGTGCCGGAGCCGACGTTGCCGTTGACGTACGGGTCGGCGCCGAGCAGCTCGCACAGCGCCATGAACTCGTGCGTGCCGAAGTGGTTGGTCTCCTCCACGTTGCCCCAGTGCGTGTTCACCATCCGGGGACGTGCCTCGCGCGGGCCGATGCCGTCCCTCCAGTGGTACTCGTCCGCGAAGCACCCGCCGGGCCAGCGCAGGTTGGGAATCCGGATCTCCCGCAGCGCCTCGACGACATCGGCCCGGATGCCGCCGATGTTCGGTTGGTCGGAGTCTTCGCCCACCCAGAAGCCGCCGTAGACGCACCGTCCGAGGTGTTCGGCGAAGTGCCCGTACACGTGGCGGCTGATCGTGGGTCCGGGCAGGTCGAGGTTGACGACGGCGTGGATGGGGGCGGTGGTCACCGCTGTACTCCTTGGGGTCAGTGACGGGTCAGCCCTTGATGCTGCCGGACAGAGCAGCCCGCTGACGATGTGACGTTGGATGAAGATGAAGAAAACGACCATCGGGACGAGAGCGATGACTGAGACCGTCATGAAGCCGGCCCTCATCCACCGACTCAACGGCGCGCCTAACTAACCGGTATCGGGGTAGTAAGGGGTTACCCGGCGTCGATGGCGCCCCGAAGAGTCAGGAGTGAGGCATGGTCACCGCCCGAGTCTTGCACCGCTACGCCGACGTGGACGGGGTTCGCGTCTTCTACCGGGAGGCAGGGGAGCCCGACAGCCCGGTCACGCTCGTGTTGCTGCACGGGTCTCCCAGCTCGTCGCAGATGTTTCGCTTCGTCATCGGGCCGCTGGCCGACACGGGTGTCCGCGTCCTGGCTCCCGACCTTCCCGGCTTCGGTCTGTCGTCGATGCCCGACCCGGATGGGCAGTACACGTTCTCCTGGATCGCCGACGTGGTCGAGGAGTGGCTGGCGCGGCTCGGGGTCACCGACAAGATCCTGTACGTGCACGACTACGGGTCGGCGGTCGCGTACCACCTCGCGACGCGCTCGCCGTCGACGGTCCGCGGCTTGATCGTCCAGAACGGCAACGGCCACGACGAAGGGCTCGGCAGCGCGTGGGACGTCTGCCGCGCCTACTGGGCCGACCCGACCGAAGAGAACAAGAGCCGCATCGAATCGTGGCTGCACTACGAAGGCACCAAGAACACGTACCTCCAGGGCCTGCCGGAGCGGCTGGCGGAGCTCGTGCCGCCGGAGTCGTGGGAACTCGACTGGCGTGCGATCTCGCGCGGCCACGGGCTCGACGCCCACTGGGAGCTGTTCACCGACTACCGGACGCACGTGGCGCGCTTCGGCGAGATCGCGCGCTTCCACCGGACCGAGCAGCCTCCGACCCTGATCGTGTGGGGCGTCCACGATCCGTACTACGCCATCGAGGAGGTGGTCGCCTACCACCGGGAGCTGCCGGCCGCGGAGAGCCACCTCCTGGACGCCGGGCATATGCTCCTCGAAACCCACAGCCCCGAATGCCTCTCGCTCATGCGTCCCTTCGTCGCCGGCCTGGCCGAGCCGAGCAGCTCGTGACCGCCGGGCGTGGCGGGGGAGCGGGTCAGGCCGCGTGGCGGTGGCGGCTGGCCTTCTCCCGGTTTCCGCAGGTGCTCATGCTGCACCACCGGCGGCGCCCGCCACGCGAGGAGTCCAGAAACAGCCAGCCGCACCGCCCGCACGCCCGGACCCGCTCGGCGGCCAGGGTGAACAGCGCTTGCACCGACAGCAGCGACAACGCCTCCGGGATCGCGCCGGGTGCGGCCCAATCGGCGGCTAGGTGACCCAGGCGCGCGTCGGCACCCTGGAGCCGGCCAGCACGTAGGCCCGCCCCGCTCCGTTCCAGCAGTACGCCAAGAGCGGCGCCAGGGACGACATCTCCGCGCGACACGGCGTCGAAGACCGCCCACGCGTGCTCGCGGATCGAACGAACCTCGGTCACCAGACCTTCCGCGACGGCGTCGCTCAGGGCAGGCGCGTCTTCGAACAGCCCGACGGACGCACACCAGGTGAGCACGTCGGTCGGGGCCTTGAGCAGCTCGTTGTCCGGCACCGGGTGCGTCCGGTTGAACACCGTGTTGGTCAGATCCAGCGCCGGGTGGCCACCGATGAAATGCCCGTCCTGCCACGGCCCGCGAGCTCGGGGCTTACGCCGGGTGTCCATCGTTGTCCAGCACGAACGCCCGCATCAGCGCGGCGCACTCGGCGGCGTGTGTCTCCAACAGCAGGTGCGCGCCGTCGTAGATGTGCGCCTCGACGCGCTCGAGGGCGCGGTGGTAGGCGAGGACCTCGTCGACGTCGAAGTACGGGTCGTGCCGTCCCCACAGCACGAGCGCCGGCGGCTGGTGAGCCTTGTGGTACTCGGCGAGCTCGTCGAAGCGGGCGACGTGGTTGGCGTAGTCGGTGAACAGCGCGAACTGCGCGTCGAGGTTGCCCGGTCGGGTCATGCGCGCCCAGTCGAGGTGCCACGACTCGGGGGAGGGCAGTTCGCGCAGGTACTCGGGCAGACCGGCGAGGTACTGGTCGCGCGTGCCGGCGAAGTTCAACCAGTCCGGCAGCTCGGCGCGCGTGTCGTCGCTGGGGTCGGCCCAGTACGCCTTGGCGCTGTCCCACTGCTCGCCCAGACCGTCCTCGTGCGCGTTGCCGCTCTGGACGATCAAGCCGCGGACCCGAGCTGGGTCGCGGGTGGCCAGGTGGTAACCCACCGGTGCGCCGAAGTCGTGCAGGTAGACGAAGAAGCGCTCGATCCCGAGCCGGTCGAGCAGGTGCGCGATCGTCCACGAGAGGTTTTCGAAGGTGTAGTCGTACTCGTCGACGGTTGGCGACGAGGACAGGCCGAAGCCTGGCAGGTCGGGCGCGACCACGTGCGCTACGTCGGCCAGCGGCGGCATGACCTCGCGAAACCCGTGCGACGAGTTGGGAAACCCGTGCAGCAGCAGCACCGTCGGCCGGCTTGGGTGTCCGACCTCCCGGTAGAACACCTCCAGACCGTCGACGTCGCACCGTCGGTGGCGGATCTTGTGGATCGTCTGCATTCGCATCCTCCGGCTCGCGGAGCCATCAACGCCAGGTAACCCCTTACTACCCTGATACGGGTTAGTTAGTCGTTGGTGGCTCGGAGACGGTCAGAAGCTGCCGAAACCCCCGGCGTCGCCGACCCCGTAGCTGCCGTGGTGGCTGGTGCCGCGTTCGAGTCGTTCCCGGCTGCGGCGGGTCGGCACCGGCCACGCCGCCCGGTTCGTACACCAGGCGGTGGGGGCCTGGTGCGGCTGCTCCCACGGGCCCGCGGCCGCCGACGTGTCGGGCCGCGGCGGTCTGGTCAGGCCAGTAGTGGACGGTGGGCTCGGGCTCGCTCGTGCCACAGGGGTGCGTCGGCCTTTCCGGCTATCCGCGCGGCTCGTTCGTAGTGGGCGTCAGCCGGCAGCGCGAGGAAGCCGGCGAGGTCCGCCAGCACGTGGGCGATCGGCCCGAGTGCGACGTTCGCGGTGGTGCCGCCGGCGATGAGGTCTTCCAGTGGCAGGAGGGCCTGGTACGCGGCGCGGGCGCGGGCGAGGTCGTGGGTGGCCAAGGCGTGTAGTGCGCGGAGGGTCCACCTCAGGTCGTAGACGTAGTCGCGCCGGATCGATGTCGCCTCGATCGTGGCGCGCGAGGCGTCTGTGTCGCCGGCCAGTGCGAGGGCGAGCGCGCGCAGTTCCGGCATGGTGCGCAGTTCGGGCTGGCTGTTCGGGGTTTGGCCGAGGCAGATCCGGGGCACGTCGGCCGCCCTGCCGGCGTCGATGGCCAGCATGGCTCGGGCGACCACCATGAGGTCCGGTTCGTCACCCCAGCGGCCGAGGGGGTCCAGGCGGCGGGTGGCGTCGAGGTAGGCGGCCTCGGCTTCGTCGTGGCGGCCGGCGGCGGCGTGCAGCAGCGCGCGGTGGCAGCCGGCGATGCCGAGGGTGAGCGGCTGCTCGTAGGTCGTCGCGAGCCGTCCGACCGCTTCGACGTGCTCGGCGGCGGCGGCCAGGTCGGCGCGGGCGGTGTGTGCGCCGGCGAGGGCCATCCGGCCGAGGATCTCCGCGTGGAAGAGGCGGTGTTCGGCCGCGACGTGGAGCAGTTCGTCACCGGCGCGGACCCGCTGGTCCAGGTCGAGGACGGAGTACGACTGGAGGAACGTCGCGTTGAGCGCCATCATCAGCAGGTGCGGGTCGCCGAGCCGGCGCGCCATCGCCTCGGCCTCGGTGGCGGCGGCGCGGCCGCGCGGGTCGTCCTCGCCTTCGAGTTCCAGGGCGAGGTTGACCAGTAGCCGGCCGCGTGGCTCGCTGTCGCCGTCCGGCAGCCGGGCGAGTGTCCGTGTCGTCAACGCGATCACCGCGGCGTTGACCGTCCCGTATGGACGGTTGGTCCACAGCGTCGGCACGTCGAACGACGCGAGGACTCGCGCGGTCAGCAGCGGGTCGTCGACCGCCGCCGCCTCGCGCAGCGTCTCGTCACGCAGGGCTCGCGCGGCCACCAGTTCACCGGCGTGGGCCAGCGCGTGGACCCGGCCGAGCAGGAGCCGCAGCCGCTCGGTTGGTGTGCCGCCGGCCCGGTCGCGGGCGGCGAGCGCCTTCTGCCACAGCCGGTCGGCGTCGCGGTAGGCGTACCGTCGTTGTGCCTCCTCGGCGGCCAAGGCGGCGTACCGGCTGGCGGATGCGGCGAGCTGCGGGCTGTTGGCCGCCTCGAAGTGGTGTGCCAGCGTCGCCACGTCGTGCGGGGTGGAGTGTTCCAGTGCCGTGGCGGCGCGCGCGTGCAGCCGGCCTCTGCGCAGCTGCGGCACGCTTTCGTAGAGCGCCTCACGTACCAGCGCGTGGGGGAAGGCCACCGCGGTCGGGCCGGTCTCGACGAGCAGACCCACCATGAGCGCCGCCTCGACGGCGTTCAGGACGGACTCCTCGTCGGCGCCGGACACCTCGGCGAGCGCGTCGAGGCCGATGTGGTGGTCGAGCACGGCGGCCGCCACGAGGACGGTCCGCGCGGTCGCGGGGAGCATCGACACCCGGCGCCGGACCACGTCTCGCACGCCGGCCGGCACCACCGAGAGCGCTGCGGCCGGCCCGTCCGACTCCAGCAGCCGGGCGGTCTCGCGGACGAAGAACGGGTTGCCGCTTGTACGCTCGGCGATGGCCGCGAGCGTCTGGCTGTCTACATCGGATGAACAGGTGGCCGCGACGATCTCGCTGACCGCCCAGTCAGGCAGGCCGCGGAGCTCGACGCGCTCCGGGTGGTGCGCGGCGACAAGTGCGAGCAGCTCGTCCAGCAGCGTCGAGGACTCGCCGTCGCGGACGGTGAACAGCAGCGTCGACCGGCTGTCCCGCAGCGTGTGCAGGACACCGGCGATGAGCGCGAGGGTCTCCTCGTCGAGCCGGTGCACGTCGTCCAGCACGAGCAGGAGCGGCCCGCACGCGAGCAGGTACTCGCCAAGCGCGCGGTGTATGCGGTGGCGGCCGTCCAGCGGGTCGCCGCCGGCCGGCGACTCGTCGGCGAGCAGCCATCCCAGCTGCGTCGCGACCGCCGGATCGGGCGGACGCACCTCCGCCAGCGAACGGACGGCGCCGATCCACGCCCAGCCCGGCGGCATCCCATCGGTCTCGGCGCACCGGCCCTGCCCGACCGTCCACCCGCGCCCGCGCAACCGGTCCGCGACCTCGCGCGCGAGGCGGCTCTTGCCGGCGCCGGTCTCACCGGTGACAAGTACCAGCTGAAGCGCCGGACGGTCCGCGACCGCCAGGACCCGGTCGAGCTCGACGTCCCGGCCGACGAACAGATCCACCTCGGCGGGTGGGGACGGGGGAGTGGGCGGCGGCATCGGCCGGGCCAGGGTGAGGTGTGTGGCCTGCGCCAGGATGTCGGACTCCAGCTGCCGCAACGCGGGCCCGGGATCGACGCCGAGATGTTCGCGCAGTGTCTGTCGCGCCTGACGCAGCGCCGCCAGCGCGTCACCCTGCCGGCCGCAGGCGTAGCGCGCCAAGGCGAGCAGCCGCCACCCCTCCTCGCGCAGCGGGAACCGTACCGCCTGCGCCTCCAGGTCGGCGATGAGCTCACGTGCCCGACCCAGCCGGATCAGGGCGTCCGCGCGCCGCTCGGCCGCGACCCGGTGCAGCTCGGTGAGTCGTTCGACCTCGGGTTGGGCCCATCGCTCGGTGGCGAACTCCGCGTAGGCCGGCCCGCGCCACAGCGCGAGGGCCTCGTCGAGGACGGCCAACGCCGGGGCCGGCTCGCCGGCGGTGGCCGCCGACCGGACCAGCTCGGTGAAGTGCCACGCGTCGACCTCGTGCGGCGCGGCCCGAAGGGCGTAACCCGGCGCGACGGTCACCAGCCGGGTCGGTGCCGCGCGGGGCGCGCGGTCTGGCTCGATCGCCCGCCGCAACCGGGACACGAACGTTTGGATCGTCGCGATCGCCTGGGCCGGTGGATCACCGTCCCACAGGTCGCCGACCAACCGGTGTACCGGCACCGTGCGCCCGTTTTCGACGAGCAGCCGGGCGAGCAGGGCGCGTTGCCGCAGTCCGGGCATGGCCAGCGGGCGGTCGGATCCGTGCACCTCCAGCGGCCCGAGCACCCGGAACGCGATGGTCTCCGAACTGATCATGGCCTGTGCAGGGTACCGAATCAGGCGTCCGGATTCTGCAAGAAAGCCGTCTGACCGGGCGCTGACAGCCGCGCTGTCAGTGGCTGGCAAGCCGGTCGGGTCAGGCTGTGCACCATGGACAACGAGACCGTCAACCCGAGCCGGTCCGGCGAGCCGGAGCCGAACCTCATGGGTTTCACCATGGTGCACCGCGCCATGCTCCGCGACGTCCAGCGGTTGGCGGACGTCGCCGCCGGACTGGCGCGGGACCCGTCGGCGATCACCGCGGCGCGAGCGTCGGCGCTCGCCACGCACGGCACCCACATGGTGCAGGAGATCCACCATCACCATCGCCGCGAGGACGAGGTGCTGTGGCCGGTCATCCGAGCCGCCGCCGGCCACGCCGTCGACCTGACCCCGTTCGTCGACGACCACAAGGCCCTCGACCCACTACTGGAGCGGCTGCGGACCACGATCACCGACTTCGGCGCGGACCCGGCCCGGCACGCCGCCAGCCTCGCCGCCACCGCCGGCGAGCTGAGCCAACTACTCCATGAGCACATCCCCGAGGAGGAACGGGAGGTCTTCCCGATCATCCGCACCTACGTGTCCGCCGCCACCTGGCAGCGGGCCGAGCGGCAGATGTCCAAGGGCGTCACCCTGCGGCACGCGAGCTGGCTCATCCCGTGGGTCGAGCACCACGCCACCGGCGAGGAGCGCGCACACCTCCAGCGGGAGGCGCCGCTGCCGTTCAGGATCCTGCTCGCCATGTTTCGCGGCAGGTTCGCCGCCCGCTACCGAAAGGCTTTCAGCTGATGCGCGCCCTGCAAGTGTCCTCCCTGGACGGACCCGGTTCGGCCCGCCTTGTCGAGATGCCGATCCCCACGCCGGGCCCCGGTGAGGTGCTCGTCCGGGTCACCGTGGCCGGGATCAACTTCGCCGACACCCAGGAATCCCGGGGCACGTACCCGTTCGGCCGCACCCCGCCCTACATCGCGGGCAACGAGCTGGTCGGCGAGATCGTCGCCACCGGCCCGGGCGTCACCGGCGTGGCGATCGGCCAACGGGTCTACGGCGGTGGTGGCGGCGGCACCTTCGCCGAGTACGCCACGCTGCCGGCCGCCGGCTTCGTGCCGGTGCCGGCGGGCTGGACCGACGCGCAGGCGATCGGGCTGCTGTCCAACTGGGCCACCGCGTACGCCGCGCTGCGGACCGTCGGCCGGCTCACCGAAGGCGAGACTGTGCTCATCCACGCCGCCGCGGGCGGGGTCGGGCAGGCCGCCGTCCACCTCGCCCGCCACTTCGGCGCCCGCGTCCTCGCCACCACGTCCACTGTGGAGAAACAGGATCGGCTGCGCGACCTCGGCGTGGCAGATGTCCTGGGGTACGAGGACTTCGCCGACGAGGCGCTGCGGCTCACCGGCGGGGCCGGCGTCGACGTGGTGTTCGACGGCGTCGGCGGTGACGTCTTCCGGCGCAGCCTGACCGTCACGAAACGGCACACCGGACGGCTTGTCGTCGTCGGCATCGTCGCGGGCGAGACCGCGACCAGCAACCGGGAGGTGCTGTGGGACCACCCCGTGCAGCTGCTCGGGCTGAACATGCGGCACATCTTCATGCACCAACACGACCTCATGGCCGAGATCCTCACCGAGCTCATGCAGGTCTTCGCCACGCAGCCGCCGCCGGCCGCCACCCTCGTCAGCCTGGAGAACGGGCCGAGGGTACTGGCCGACGTCGAGCGGCGCGGCACGGTCGGCAAGCTCGGCCTCACACCTTGACGGTCGGGGTGGGCGTGGTCAGTGCGATGAGGGCGGTCGCGATCCAGTCGCGGTAGGCGTGGACGGTCCAGCCGCGCTGGTGGACCAGCAGCCCGTACAGCAGGGGTGAGTTGAGGGTCCAGATGGTGTCCCGCAGGTAGGCGACGTGTCTTGGATCGGTGTTCCCGAGCCGGTCGGCGACGGTGGTGGCTATGTGCGTCGCGCCGGTGAGCCGTTGCTGGTCCAGGTCGGCGACAAGGGCGGCGATCTGGGGGTCGGCGTCGGCGGCGGCGTGAGCGACGGCGTAGATGGGATACGCGCGGGCGGCGACGTCGACGATGACGGCCGCGTACCTGCGCAGTGCCTCGGTCGAGGTTGGCGCGTCGTGGACGTCCCGCATCGCGGGCCGGTCGTTGAGGGCGACAGCCGCGGTGTCGCCCACGATCGCGGTGTCGATGGCCTGCTTGAGCAGGTTGACCTTTCCCCGGTAGGCGGCGAACACGGTCGGGGTGGAGACCCCCGCCTCGGCCGCGATCTGGCCCATCGAGGTGGCGGCGTAGCCGTGGGCGAGGAACAGGCGAGTGGCCACGCGCACGATCCGCTCCCGGGTGGCCTGCGCCTGGGCGCGTCGGCTGGAGGCGTCGTAGCGGCGGCTTGCCGGCGGCCTGGTCATTGGCTTACTGTACCTCATATTCGATAAGAGCTAGGTAAAACTAATTGGGGGACAAAGTGACACTCGCCTTCCACACCGCCGGGGTCGACTCCGGCCGGCCGGTGCTGCTGATCCACGGGGGTGCTGAGGACGCCGGCATGCTGGCGCCGCAGGCCGAGGCGATCGCCGCGCGAGGGCGGCGGGTGATCTGGTACGACCGGCGCGGCACCGGCGGGAGCACCCGGCAGGACTGGCCGGGGTCCGGTGCCGACCAGCACGCCGACGACGCGGCCGAGCTGCTGACGGAGTTGGCGGCCGGGCCGGCGACCGTGCTCGGCTTCAGCTCCGGCGGCCTGGTCGCGCTGGCCCTCGCGGCCCGCCATCCGCACCTGGTCGGCGAGGCGATCGCATGGGAGCCACCCGCGGTCGCGGTGCTGCCCGACGGCCTGGCCACCCACGCCGCGATCATGGCGCCGGTGGACGCCCACCTGGCCGCGCATCCCGGCGACTGGACCGGTGCGTACCTGGTCATGCTCGCGATCATCAGCAACGGCGCGGCCGACCCGGACTCGCCCCAGGTCCGGCGCAGCATCGTCAACGCCGAAGCCATCGTCCGTGACGACGGGCCGCTGATCACCCGCCGCACGTTCGCGGTCGGCGAACTGCCCGCCGGCAAGGTCACCGTCGCGGTCGGCGAACGGGCCGACCCGATGCACCTGGAGATCGCCAAGATGCTGGCCGAGATCACCGGCACCCCGTACGTCGCCGTGCCCGGCGCGGACGACCACGAGGTCTACCTGAACGAGCCCGAGGTGCTCGCCGCCTGGGTGGATGCGCGGTGAACGCGGTTTCGTGGCCGGTCGATCCGGTCGCCGAGCCCAGGCCGCACACCGTGACGAGCATGGAGCGAACGCTGGCGGTCCTGACCCGACGCGAGCGGCAGGTCGCCGACCTTGTGGCGGAGGGTTACACCAACCGGCAGATCGGCCACGACCTGTTCCTGAGTGTCAAGACCGTGGAGCGTCACCTGGCCCGGATCTTCAGCAAGCTCGACATCACCGCGCGCGCGAAGCTCGCGGCGATGGTCGCCCGCGCCCGGGACTGATTGAGGGTTCTCCCCCTCATGTTCCCCAGGCCCCTCGATGATCATTGGGTTGTCGTCGTCGCACCGGTCGGGCGCCAATGCGGTCCGTCCGACCGCGGTGCGTGCGGCTGTATTCGATCAGCTCAGGTAACCGACTATTCGGGTGAGCCGGCCTTGGGGGAGGCGGGTGTGCGGGACGTGCTGCTGGAACGGGCGGGGGCGCTCGCGGCGTTGTTGGAGGCGGTGGGTGACGCCGTCGCCGGACGGGGCCGGGTGGTGCTGGTTCGGGGTGAGGCCGGGATCGGTAAGTCGAGTCTGCTGAGGGTGTTCCGGGAGGGGCTGCCCGCTGGCGTGCGGGTGCTGTATGGCGGGTGTGACGACCTGGTCACGGCCAGGGCGCACGGGGCGCTGCGGGAAGCGGTGGCTGGCACCACGGGCCTTCTGGCGGCGGCCCTGGCCGCGGATGGTGGCGGTGTGTTCGAGGCGGCCATCGCGGAGCTGTCCGGCCCGAGGCCGACGGTGCTGGTGATCGAGGACGTGCATTGGGCCGACGACGCGACGCTGGACGTCCTCGGCCATCTGGCGCGGCGGGTGGGGGATCTGCCGGCGGTCGTGGTGGTCACCGTTCGGGATGGAGGCGCACCGGCCGGGCATCGGCTGGAGCGCTGGCTCAGCGCCGGGGCGATCCGGCAGGTGGTCCTGCGGCCGCTGTCGGTGACGGCGGTCGGCGAGCTCGCCGCGGGCAGCGGTTGGTGGGCGGCGTCGCTGCACGAGCTCACCGGTGGCAATCCGTTCTTCGTCACCGAGGCGCTCGCCGTCGCGCCGGGGCAGGTGCCGGCCACGGTGGCCGAGGCGGTGCTCGCCCGCGTCCGGCGGCTGGATCCGGCATGCCAGGCGGCGCTGGCCCAGCTCGCCGTGGTGCCTGGCTGGGTCGACTTCGGGTTGCTGGATGATCTGCTGGGCGGCGACGTGGACGCGCTCGTGCCCGCTGAGGAGCAGGGCATTTTGCGGGTACGGGCGGCCGGCGTGGCGTTCCGGCACGAGTTGGCGCGGCAGGCGATCGAAGCCAGCCTGCCCGCGCTTCGCCGCCGGGTGCTACATCGGGCGGTGATCGCCGCGCTGCGGCGCCGGGATCGGCCGGATCCGGCCCGGCTGGTGCACCACGCCGCGCGCGCGGGCGACGCCGATACGGTGCTGGAGTATGCCCCAACGGCCGGACGGGAGGCGACGGCCGCCGGGTCCCACCGCCAGGCGTTGGCGCTTTTCGAGGCCGCCGCCGCGCACGCCGACCAGCTGCCGCCTGAGCAAGGTGCCGCCGTCCTCGACGGGTACGCCTGGGAGCTGCGCAACGCGCACCGGTTCGCGGCCGCGGTCGAGGCGGGCGAGCGGGCGGTGGCCCGGTACGCGGGCTTGGACGACGCGGTGGCGCACGGCGAGGCACTGGTACGGCTGTCCCGGCTCTATTACCTCGTAGGCGACACCGACCAGGCGGAGCGGACCGCGCGGGCCTCGGTCGAGATGCTGGACGGGGCCGGATCGGCATCCGCGACGGCTTACGCGGTGACCAACCACGGGGCGACGCTGGCACTTGTCGGCGATCCCCGCGCCGACCGCACGCTCGCCCGAGCGCAGGAGTTGGCCGAGCGGGCGGGCCGGGTGGACCTGGTCGAGCTCTGCCTCAACTACCAGAGCCTGACCCGGCCTGACCTCGATCCGGACGGTCGCATCGGCCTGGTGCGCCAAAGCCTCGACCTCGCGCTCACCCACGGCCACCACGAGCACGCCGCGCGGGCCTACGCCAACCTCGGCGAGCTGCTGTACCGGTACGGCCGCCTCGCGGACCTGGAGCGCTGCCTGGCCGACGGGTTGGCGTTCGCCCGGGACCGGGGGTTCTTGTCGCACGCGTACAACCTGGAGGTCCACGCCTGCCTGCTGCGGCTGCGTCGCGGCGACTGGTCCGGCGCGGAGGCCGGGCTGGCCGCGTTGGCCGAACCGGATGAGGACCCGGGCATACTGCGCTCGTATGCCGAGCCGCTGCATGCCCGGCTGCTTGCCCGGCGCGGCGCGCCCGAGGCCGGACCGCTGCTGGAGGCGGCCTGGCGGCGTGCACTGGCCCAGCGCTCCCTGATCGGGCTGGCGTACGCGGGCAGCGGCCTGGCGGAGTGGGCCTGGCTGTCCGGGCGGCCGGACGTCGCCACCGCGGTGCTCGACGAGTGGCGACCGCACGCGGCCCGTCCCGGCGCCGAGCCGGTCACCGCCGAGCTGTGGCGCTACGCCCGGCGCGCGGGCGTGCCGGTGCCCGCGGTACCTGAAGCCTCCGATGTGGAGGACGATCCGTACGAGCGGGCGTTGGCGCTGGTCGACTCCGGCGCGGTCGAGTCCGCCGTCGAAGCGGTGCGGATCCTGGACGAGCTCGGAGCCGTCGCGGCGGCCGGCCTGGTCCGGCGCGGGCTGCGCGACCGGGGCGTGAGTACGATCCCGCGCGGCCCCGTGGCCACCACCCGCTCCCACCCCGCCGGGCTGACCCGGCGTCAGGCCGACGTGCTGGCGTTGGTCGCCGAAGGGTTGACCAACGCCGAGATCGCCACGAAGCTGGTGCTCTCGGTACGCACCGTCGACCGGCATGTGGCCTCCACTTTGGACAAGCTCGGTGTCTCGTCCCGGCGGGAGGCGGCTGCCGTGGCGAGGTCGCTCGCGAAAGTTGGGTAGCCGGCGCCGACAAGTGGGTAGTCGTTGCCGATGCCGGGCTCCACGTCACGGCCGTACAACTGGGCTATGCGAATCCTGTTCAGCGGTTGCCCCGGGTACGGGCACCTCTACCCGATGCTTCCCCTCGCCCGGGCCGCGGTGCGAGCCGGCCACGAGGTCGTGATCGCGACCGGGCCAGACCTGGCCGCCCACCTTGCCGAGCGCGGCTTCGACACTTGGGGAGTGGGGCCGACCTTCGCCGAGTCCTGGGCTGAGCGAAACGCGGTGCTGTCCGGCCTCGAAGCGGTGCCGCCGGAGCAGCAGGCGACACTCGACATCGCGGTACTCTTCGGCGCCTCAGCAGCCAAGCGGGCCGTCGACCTCGTGCCACGGGCCGAGGCATGGCGGCCCGACCTGATCATCCACGAGCCGGGCGAGTTCGCCGCGCCGATCGCCGCCCGCCGGTCCGGCGCCCGGCACGTCACCCACGGGCTCAGCCTCACGACACCCGCGCCACTGCGAGCCATGCTCGCACCGGCCATGGATGACGTATACGACCCGTGGAACGTGCCGGATCTCACCGCCGCCGTCTTCGCCGCGCCGTACCTGGACATCTGCCCACCGGCTCTGCGCCCGGACGGCGATCCGGCCTATGTGGACAGTATCCCGCTGCGGCCGTACGCCGGCGACGTGCGGACCACAGACCAGCTGCCTGAGGCACTTGCCACCCGGCCCGTCGCGTACCTGACCCTGGGCACCGTCTTCCACGACGCGCCGGACGTGTTCCGCGCCAGCTTGGCGGGACTACGCGACCTGGACCTTCAGGTGGTCGTCACGGTCGGCCAAGACGGCGATCCGGACCGGCTCGGCCCGCAACCGTCCACTGTGCTGGTCGAGCGGTACGTCCCGCAGGCGCTGCTGCTGCCACACTGCCGCCTTGTCGTCTCGCACGGCGGCGCCGGCACGATGTTCGGCGCGTTCGCGCACGGCCTACCGCAGCTGATCCTGCCGCAGGGCGCCGACCAGTTCCTCAACGCGGCCGCGGCCGCGGCGGCCGGTGCCGCCATCGTGCTTCCGCCGGGGACGGTCACACCGGAGGCGGTACGCGCCGCGGCGCGCCGGCTGCTCGACGAGCCAGGCTTCGCCACGGCCGCGCAGACCCTGCGTGCGGAGATCGACGCCATGCCCAGCGCCGACGACGTCCTAGCCACGCTCAACGGGGCGGCCGCTCGATGAGAACCTCTGCCGTCGTCAAGCCCATCGTCAAATGGATAGCCGCGGCGTTGGCCGCCGCGGTGCTCGCCGCCGCGCCCGTCACGCCCGCCGCGCAGGCCGGTGGCGGGCATCACCACCGGCCCGGCCGTCCGGTCTTCGCCGAGCCGTTGCCGGCGTCGCTGTGGCTTCCGGGTACGGCCGCCGCGCACCGGATCCGGTACACCTCCACGGGGTTCGCCGGCCGTCCCGTGGTCGTGGCGGGTGCCGTGTTCGTGCCCGAGGGCACGGCCCCGAAGCGGGGGTGGCCGGTCATAAGCTGGGCGCACGGGACCGTAGGTGTCGCGGACCCGTGCGCCCAGTCCGTCGGCGGCCGCTCGGCGCGGGACGTCACCTATCTGTCGGCGTGGCTGGCCGCCGGGTACGCGGTGGTCGCCACCGAGTACGAGGGCCTCGGCACGCCCGGCCCGCACCCGTACCTGCACGGCCGGTCGGAGGCATACGGTGTGGTCGACATGGTGCGTGCCGCGCGGACGGTGGAGCGGTCGCTGAGCCGCACCTGGCTCGCGGTTGGTCAGTCGCAAGGCGGGCAGGCGGTGCTGTTCACCGGCGCCATGGCCCACCGCTACGCGCCCGAGCTGGACTACCGCGGCGCGATCGCGACCGCACCGCCCTCGCAGTGGCGCACGCTCATCGAGGTCGCCCGCCCGTTCGAGCCGGCGGCGCCCGCGATCCCGAACGTGCTGCTGGCCTTGGAGATGCTGGGCGCCACCCACCCGCGCACCTTCGACCCCGCCAGCCACCTCACGCCCGCGGGCGCGGAGGTCTTCGCCCGAGCGCGGACCGAGATCTGCTTCACCGCGCTGAGTCAGCTGCTCGCCGGCCGGACGGCCGCGGAGGTGTACGCCGTGGACGCCGCCGAGCGGGAGCGGCTGACCCGGCTGATGGAACGCGAGGCAGACATCCCGATCGTCCGGCACCGCGAGCCGGTGTTCATCGCGCAGGGCACCGCCGACACGGTCGTCTACCCGCCCGCCTCGAAGACCACCGCGGACAAGTTGGCCGCCGCCGGCAGCCACGTGACGTTCCGGTTCTACCCCGGCGCCGACCACAGCGGAGCGATGTCCGCCGCCCTGCCCGAACTGCTCACCTGGGCCGCCGCCCGGGTCGGAAAGTGAACGTGATGAGACGAGAAAAGTGGCGCGCGGTCGCCGGCTGTGTCGCCTTGCTGGCCGGGCTGTCGCTGGGCATACCCGCCGCCGGCGCGTCCGCGGCCGCTACGGTGCCCGCGTTGCGGTGGACCGACTGCGGTGGTGGCTTCCAGTGCGCCGACGCCGTCGTGCCGCTGGACTACGACGAGCCGCGCGGGCCGACCATCACGATCGCGCTGATCCGCAAACCGGCCGCCGATCCGGCCCGGCGCATCGGCTCGCTGTTCGAGCTGCCCGGCGGGCCGGCACAGTCCGGTGTGGACGTACTGCGCAACTCACCGCCGCAGCTGCTGGCGCTGCTGTCCCGCTTCGACGTGATCGGGTTCGACCAGCGGGGCACCGGCGCGAGCCGTCCCGCAGTCGACTGCCGCGCCACGCCACCGTCGTTCTTCGCCCGCCCCGACACGATCGACCAGCGCGCGTACGCCGACGCGGCGCGGGCGTACGGGCGCTCGTGCCTGAAGCACAACCGGGCGATCCTGCCGCACATGAGCACCGCCAACGTCGCGCGCGACGTCGATCTGCTGCGGCGGGCGGTGGGTGACGCGAAGCTGACCGCGCTCGGCATCTCCTACGGCACCGACATCGGCGCCACCTACGCGAGCATGTTTCCCGGCCGGATACGTGCCATGGTGCTGGCCAGCGCCGACAACGTGCAGGGCCTCGTCGACGACCCGATCGCCAGCGGGCGGGAGCAGTCCGCGGCGTTCGAGGACGAGCTCGATCGGTTCTTCGCCCGCTGCGCGGCCGCCGGCCCCCGTTGCGGGTTCGGCGGCGCGGATCCGGAGGACGCCCTCGACACCCTGCTGGCCGACCTGGACCGCACGCCGCTGCCCACCGGCGACCCGGCGCGGCCGAAGCTGTCCGGCGACGGCGTGCGCGAGGCCGCGCTACACGCGATGTACACGCCGCGGCGGTGGCGCGCCTTCGCCGCCGCACTCACCGCGGTGGCCGCCGGCCAGGCGACACCGATGGTGGACTTGCTGCGCGAACACGAGGACGGCGCCATCGACCAGCGCTTCGCGGTGCTCGCCGTCGATCAGCGGTTTCCGCGTTCGCCGGTAGGCGGTTATGTGCAAGACGCCGCCCACGCGTACCGGATGTTTCCCCACTTCTGGTGGGTGAACGGGTTGGTCAACCTCGACCTCGCCTTGTGGCCGGTCGAAGACCGCGACGCGTTTCGCGGCCGGATCCGCAACCCGGACTGGGCGGCGCCGATCCTCGTCGTCTCCAACACCCACGATCCCGCGACGCCGTACGCCGGCGCCCGGCAGCTCGTCGCCGACCTCGGCAACGCCCGGCTGCTCACCCACCAGGCCGACGGGCACGCCAGCCTCACCTCCGGCAACCCGTGCCTGATCGCGCCCACGCTCGCCTATCTCACCGACGGCACCCTGCCGCCGGAGGGCACCACCTGTCGCGACGACACCGACCCGTTCCCCGGGACGACATCATGAGCAGAGACGGGGGACTGGGCCTCATCGGTATGTGCGCGGGTGTGGCGGGTGTCTTCGCCGGCCTGGTGTGGATCGGCTACCCGCCCGCGGTGGACGACAGCGTGTACAGCTATCCCTTCACCGCGACGGGTTTCACCATCGCGCAGGTGGTGCTCACCATACGGGATCTGGGCCTGGCGGTCCTGCTGATCGCCCTCGGGACTTCCGGCGCCGTGGGACGCTCATGGCTCGGCCGGATCGGGATCGCCGGCAGCGTGCTGGCGATGGTGGGTCTGGCGGCGATGGAGATCGTCTCGCTCGCCGCCAAAGACTCGACCGATACCGTCGGGGCCGGATACGGCCTGGCATCGATCGCGGCCGGCCTCTTCCTGATCCTCACCGGGATCGCGGTGCTGCGCGCCAAGACCTGGACCGGATGGCGCCGGTACCTTCCACTCGCCCTTGGAATCTACGTCTTCGCCCCGCTGACGCCCGGCATCGTCGCCGGGTTCGGGCCCGGCCAGGTGGTGATCGCGGGGTGGATGCTGCTGTTCGCCATCCTCGGCTGGACGCTGGCCGAATCGCCGAGCGGGCGGGCGACACTGCCCGACGCGCCGACCCGCGCCGCGCGATGACGGCCGTGGCACACACCGGCCGGCGCGAGCTGGCGCTGCCCGTCACCGTGGGCGCGTTGCTCGGCCTCACCTGGGCCGCGAGCCTGCGCGGTTGGATGACGCATCTCGCCGGGACCGAGTCCAGCTACACCTGGGTCGGCACGTTCCTGTGCCTCCTGCTGCCCGGCGCGCTGGTCGGCGCCCTGCTGGGGTGGGCCGAACACCTTCGGCGCACGGACGACCGGAGACCGGCTCGCTGGCTGGCACTCGCCCCACTGCTCTTCCCGGTCGGCGTGCTGTCGATCCCCGGCGCGATCCCGCACCTCATCCGCACCGGACAGGGAAGCGCGTCCATCGGCATGGTGTTGCTGGCGATGCTGGCCGGCTACTCACTGTCCGGCCGCCGCGCGGGCTGGTGGCGCATCGTGTGCGGCGTCGTCGGCTTCGCGTTGGTGCCGGCCATGCTTCTCGGCGCGGACACGCCGAAGGGCGCCTGGGCGGCCACGCTCTTCTCCACTTTGTACGTCTCATTGGCCTTGGCGTGCGCGATCCCGTTGCGCCGCCACAAGACCGAGAGGGAAACCTCGTGCAGCCCGCGGGTCAACGAAACGTGAGCCGGTACCTCGCGTGGGCGGTGTGGCCGGTGGGCCTGCTGCTCACGGTCGCCTACGCCGTGGCCGAGCTGGTGCCGTTGCCGGTGTTTCTGATCCTCGACCTGGCCTACCTCGCCGCGGTCGCGGTCGTGGTGCGCCATGCCGGCACGCTCGCCGGCCTGCTTGTCGCTCCGGCCGGGTTGATATTTTCGCTGGCCGCGCTAACCGGCGCACCCACCGCCCGGGAGCCCGTCGCGATGGTGGCCAACGCCGGGGCGCTCGCCGCGGCCGGCACCGTCCTGCTCGTCGGCGCGGTGTTCGTCTGCGTACGCGTGTGGGAAGGGCCGGGCCGCGGTCCGGCCGCTCTGGCGGTCACCGCGGTCGTGGTGGGCACCACCTGCTACCTGGTCAACCTGCTGGCCCGGGCCGCGGTCGTGCTGTCCGGTTTCGCGCCGGCACAGGCGGCCGTCGAAGACCGGGCGTGGCAGGCCCACGTTTACCTGCGCGGGCTGGACGGCGAACCGGACCTGCTCACGCTGCTGCTGGTCTGGCTCGACCTCATGCAGGTCGCCTACGTCGTTCTGGCCTACCTCGGCGCCGCCCTGCTAGCCGTGGCGGCCCACCGCGCCGGATGGCTCGCCACACGGCCGACGCGCGGCGTGGTGGCGCTGAGCGCGGGGATGGCCGCTGTCGCGTCGGTCGCCGCCGTCCTCGGCGCCACACCGGGTCCCTTCGGCGCGGCCGCCGCGGGCGCCGCGTTCGCCCTGACCATCCCGTTCATGTCGACGCTGCCACCGGCCCTGCTGGGCGCGGCCCTCGGCCGGCATCGTCCCACGCTCTCGTAAAGACCGTTCCGGCTGCCCGACCCGTAGTTACGCCTTCAGGTCGAGCTCGAGGAAGACGATGCCCTTCATCCCGGTCGTGGCCGTCTCGGATTCTTCGAACGGCTGTGCGTCGGTGAAACCAACCGACCGGTACAAGCTGAGTGCCTCTGCCATGAACGACGCGGTCTCCAGCCGTACCACGTCAAAATCTCCCAGCCGCGCGGCGTCGAGCAGCCGTTCGAGGATGGCCCGGCCGATGCCCAGACCGCGGGCTCGGGGCTCGACGTACATGCGCTTGATCTCACCGCGCCGAGGCCCGGCGGCTTTGAATCCGCCGACACCGACCGGCTCGCCGTCGAGGTAGGCGGCCAGCAGCAGGCCCGGTGGTTTGAGGAAGCTCGCTGATTCGTCGCGGAACCGGGCGTTGTGGTGCCTTACGGCTTGCTCCGGGTCGCCGAAATCCACGCCGTAGTCGGCCGCCATCCGCTCGACGACCATCCGTACGTATCGGTCGAGCATCGGTTCGAGGGGGCTGAGCTCTGTGGCGGGCTCGATCTGGAAGACGCTCACCCGCCAAGCCTGCGGCCAGTCGATCAGCCCTTGTGAGCAAATCGCCGCATTCGAGCCGTGAACGCGGTCACGCGGGCGTGGCGGCGGAGGTCGAGGGTGCGGCCGCAGCCCGGCGTTGTTTACCGAACGGGTGGCTTCCAAACAACCCGTAGGCGTGTTGACCTGTGCAAACGCAGGGAAGCAACCATCGATACGGGGAGGATGTCATGCGCGTTAGGCGACTCTTGTGGTCGGTGCCGGTCGTGGTGCTGGCTTTGGCGGCGGTGCCGGGAGCCGCGGCGGCTGGACCGTCGCCGGCGACCGGATGCACGATCAGTCAGCTGGACGAGCACAAGGAATGGGTCTGGAGTTTCGTGACCGGCGCCGACCCCACCGGCCGGTACATCCTCGGATACGGCTGGACCGACCAAGCGGAGGATCCGGCCGCCCGGTACCCGGTGATCTGGGACAACGGTGTGCGTACGGCGGTCCCGATTCCGGGCACCCGGCAACAGCTCGAGGATGTCAACTCGGCCGGCGTCGCGGTCGGCAGCAGCGCCGACCCGGACACGTCCGAGGCGCTGTCCCCGTGGATCTACCGCAACGGGCGGGTGCGGCCGCTGCCCGGCGGGGTGACCGGCGAGGCCAGGGCGATCAACGATCGCGGCGACGTCGCCGGCAACACCGCGGCCGGCGTGGCCGTGCGCTGGTCGGCCGACGCCACCCGTCCGGGTCCGGAGAAGCTGCCACTGCCGGCCGGCGCGGCGTCCGCGTCGGCGCACGACATCGACGAGGATGGCACGGTCGTCGGCACCATGTGGGGCAAGGACGGCATCGGGCGCGGCATCGTCTGGCGGCCCGGCGCGAAAGCGCTGCTGCTCCAGGCCCCGCCCGGTCTCGGCCCGACGACCAGAGCGGTCGGTATCCGAAACGGCTGGGTGACCGGCTCGGCCGACACCGCGGCGGGGGAGGTCGTGACGGTGCGGTGGCACCTGCCGGGCGGTGCGGCCGGGGCGTACCCGCAGCTGTTCTTCAGCGTCGGCGTGAACGCCGACGGCTGGCTGGCCGGCAGCAGCACCGCCCACGCTCCGCTGGTCGTCACCGACGCCGGAGACATGGCCCTGCCCGGCCTGGTCGAGGGCGCTCCGGTGAACGGCGTCGCCATCGACGTCAGCGACGGCGGGCACACCGTCGCCGGCGCGGTGACCGACCAGCGGGGCGTGGAGCGCGCGGTCCGCTGGCGCTGCGGGTAGCGCGCGGCCGCCCATGCGGGACGGCGTCGTCGCACACTCACCACTGATCGGGCGGCCCATCAAGGTGGGCCGCCCGTTCACCCGCTGGAGCGACTCGCCGTCAGCTGTTGGCTTCGGTGGCGATCATGGCAGCTAGTTTGGCCCGCGACGAGATGTCCAGGCGGGTGAAGATCCGCGCGAGGTGACGTTCGACGGTCTTGACGCTGAGGTGAAGTTCACCAGCGATCTGCCGATTGGTGCTGCCGGCGGCGACCAGCTCGGCGACCTGCCGCTCGCGACGGGTCAGCACCGCCAGCGGGCCGTTGTCCGGGCGCTGAGCCAGACGCTCGAGCTCCTTGCGCGCGGTTTCCCGTAGCGGCTCGGCGCCGAACTGCTCCGCCTGCCGGAGCACCTGCCTCAGCAGAGACTCGGAGCGCGTGGCGATGCCGGCGAAGAGCTTCGTACGGACCGAATCCAGCCAGTCGCCGGTGCCGTCGAAATGCTGTGCCGCGTCCCGGGCGAGGTCTGCCGATTGCCGAAGGTGTCCCTGGGCCGCGGCGATGTGGGAGCCGGCAAGGAGGCTGTAGCCGTAGGCGGCGGGCAGCTTGAGTGTGGCGGCCGCACCCCGGACGCGGTTGGCCCATTCGCGGGCGCCGTGCAGATCGCCGGAGGCCAGCGACGCCCGGCACAGGACCTCGTACCAGTGTGGCCGGCTGGCCGGGTCGATCCGGACGAGGTCGCGCCCACCGCACGCCCGCAGGATGTCGTCGACGCAGCCCTCGGCGTCGCCGGAGTCGAGCCGTATCTGTGCGTGGAGCGCGGCCGCGTGCGCGGCGAACCATCCGGTCGATCTCCTGCCGATGTCGGCGGCCGTTTTGGCCAAACCCAAGGCCGCGTCGACGTCGCCGCGCGACTGCTCCAGGCGGGCCTGCATCGTCAAGGTCAGGACGGTGAGGACATCGCTCCCGGAGGCCACCGCGGCGGTGTACGCCTCGTCGTAGCATTCGCCGGCCTCGTCGAGTCGGGCGAGGTGCCGCAGCGCGGTGCCGCGTCCGACGAGAAGCATGATGAGCGAGTGGTTGTGCCGGGTGCGGCGGGCCAGCGCCACCGCGCGGCCCTGACGGCGTTCGGCCTCCCGGTGGTAGCCGAGGAACAACTCGGTCCAGCCGAGCCAGCTCAGGCCGGGCAGCAGAGGTACAAGCTCGTGGTCGGCGGCCGCGTCGATCAGCTTTCCCATGTCTTCGGTCATGCGCCGCGCGCCGGCGATGTCGCCGCTGAGGTAGCGCGCCACGGCCAGGGTGCCGGCCTTGGCCCCCAAACGCGCGCCATCCACGGCCTGCTCGTGGGCCTCGGCTTGCTCGGCGTATCGTGCCGCGGTCGAGAACTCGCCCATCAGAATGTGGATGTCGGCCAGTGCCAAGGCGACCTCGCCCGGCCGGGCGAGGTCACGGGCTCGGGCGAGCAGTGCGATGGCCTCGTCGAATCGGCCCAGACAGCGTTCGGCGAACGCGGCGAGCATCAGCGCGGTGCGCATGACGCGCCAACCATGGCGTGGAAGCAGTTGCAGGGCCTTCTGCGCGGCGTCGCGGCCCTCGATGAAGCACCCGGCCGCCATCAACGCCTCCGCTCGCCCGAGCAGCAGTCGTCCCCAGCGCACCCGATTGGCCGACGACTCGGGTATCAGGCGCAACGCGGCCAGGTACCAGTCCGCCGCCAGCTCGGCCGACCGGGGTCGAACGGCCGCCGCCGCTCGGGTCAGCCATCGTGCCGCCCGCAGATCGCCGACCGAGGCGGACCCCTGCACGTGAGCGGCCCATGTGTCGACCGGCTCGCCACGCCGGCGGCGCAGGTCCGCGGCTTTGCCGTGCGCCGTGCGCCGCGCCCGCCAGCCGATGCCTCGCTCGACCGCTTGACGCAGCAGGTCATGCCGGAAGACAAGCCCGTTGTCGCCGCGCCGGAGCACGTCGGCGGCGAGCAGGTCGTCGATGGCCGTTTCGGCGGTCTCCGGCGGCAGCTCGCTGACCTCCGAGGCGGCGAGAGGATCCATGGCGCTTCCCCAGACGGCTATCGCGGTGGCGATCGCCTCGCACGCCGCGCCGAGCCGCGTGATCTCCAGAAGGTCACCCGTGGCGGTCCCGTGGACGCAGTTGGCGGAGTGGTTCAGCCGCGTGATCATGGTCTGCCCCCAAGGACACATATCGCTGCGGTATGGAACGCCTGGCGCCGCTGTCTAGCCGCGGAGGGCATCCAGCGCCATGTCAACGTCGGACTCGGTGTTGTACAGGTGAAATGAGACGCGAACCGCACCATTGCGTCCGGCGGTGCGAATCCCAGCCCGGGTAAGGGCCTCACCGGCACCCGCTGAACTGAGCGTGACAATAGCGCTTTCCCGTGGTGGGTGTCCAAGTCCGGCGAGGAACCGGTTGGCCAGTGCGGTGTTGTGCCGGTAGACGGTGTCAACCCCGACGTCTTGGATCACCTTGAGGGCGGGTGCCGTCGCTACCCAGGGATGCCAGGCCGGGGACAGGTCGAACGCGCGCGCCTCCTTGGCGAGGCGCAGCGGCAAACCGTAGAAGGACTTTTCGACATCCTCGCCGGCGAACCAGCCAGCCGCTACAGGGGTGAACGAGTCGCGCAGACGCGGCGCGATGTAGACGAATCCGGTCCCGCGCGGCGCCATGAGCCACTTGTAGGCGCTCACCACCACCACGTCGGCCAACCGCCCGTCGAACGGGTACCACCCGGCGGCTTGGGTCGCGTCGACGACAACCATGGCGCCAACGTGTCGGGCCGCGGTCACTATCGAGCGGTAGTCGGCTATCCGACCGTCCCCGGACTGTACGAGCGAGAAACAAACGACATCGGTTTCCTCGCTGATGTGTCCGGCGAAGTCGTCCAACGGCGCGCTGCGGACTGAAACGCCACGCGCCTCGTGCACGGCCCAGGGAAAGACCGCCGATGTGAACTCCTGCTCGGGCACCAGCACCGACGCGCCACGCGGAAGCGAACAGGCCACGGGTGCGAGCATCTGCGAGACCTGAGCGCCGATGGCCACATCGGCGGCGTCGGCTCCGATGAGAGCCGCGAACCTCGCCCTCGCCTCATCCGTCGTGGCGCTCCAGGTTTCCCAACCGGTGCTACCTTCACGCCATTGCTCCAGCGCGTTCTGGAGGGCCTCGTACGCGGGCCGAGGCGGAAGGCCGTAGCTTGCGGTATTGAGCCATCCGGGCTTTCCCGACCAGAGTTTCTGCGCTTCTTCGACTTCCACGATGACCAGCCTCCGCGTTCGGCACCCCAGCCGCAGCAGCCAATCGCGAGGTGGTGGCGTTGCCGGCCGCCGTTCACCCAGGACAAGCTGCTGTGAACGGCGGCGGCCGCGACCGGCCGCACGACTACGGGCACTCCAGGAGGAGCGCGTACGGGCGGTCGTCATCGGCCGGCTGGCCCACGGCGACCAGCTGCACGCCGGGCATCTTCCCGACCGGAGCCAGCGCTGGGCAGTCGATCGACGATCCGGGGAGCTCGACCCGGAACGACTCGCCCAGCTCGGCCTTCACTTCGGCGCCGAAGTCCTTCAGGTAGTCCTCGCGGAGGGTTTCCAACGTCTGCTCACGGCTCTGCCGGCGGATCCGGTCCGGCGGGTACATACGGGACAGCGCCGACTCCACCGCCGTGCGCTGCTCCGCCGTGGCCCCGCCGTCGAGGAACACCGTCACGACGTGGAGGTCCTCCGGCCGGTCCTCCACGACCAGCAGCGTCACCGTCGCACCGGCGACCGCACCACCCACCAGCGCGGCCAGGACGACCAGCGAGTACACGACCCAGCGCGGCCACGGCGCGGACCGGCCCGGCGGCATGGCGGTAGGGACCGCGCCCGGCGGCGACTCGGGTGGCATCGTCGACATGCTACGGACAGTCCAGGATCATGGCTCTGGGGCGCTCTCCCGCGGCGAGCTGCCAGACCGTGGCGGAGCCGACACCGTCCATCTCCGCCACCGCGGCCAACCCCGCGCAGTCGAACACCTTGGCGGTGGTGGTCACCAGCAACGACTCCGGGAAGCTGTCGGGTCGCACCTTCTCGACCAGATCCGGTTCGTCCTTGTACAGCTCCTTGAACCGCTGGTACGCCTGCTCGCGGGTCTCCACGCGAATCGTGCCGCCCGGGTATCGGGAGGAGAGCGCCGACTCGACCGCCGCCTTCTGCTCGGCGGTGGCGTCCACGTCGAGAAACACCCGCACCTCGTGCTCGCGTGCCGGCCCCGGCCCCGCGTCGTCGCGCATGACCAGGAAGGTCACCGCGCTCGCGAGGCCCGCACCGCACAGCAACGCCGCCACCGCGAGGGCTGCCAGCAGCACCCGGCGCGGCCGGGGTGCGGACCTGTCCGCGGGGGTGGGTGGCGGCACGGCCGCGGCTGGAGTATCGGACACGATGCCCCACTGTCTACCAGATAGCGCCGGCGTTCGGGGGATGGCCCTACGGCCACCGCACGCGCCGCCGCGCACGCGGCCACTCTTGAGTGACACGCCGCAACCCCGTACCGTCGATCGATACAGTTACCAGCCTCGATCGTGCTCGGGTCGTAGCGTCGGACCGTCGACGATGCCTGGCGTGATCGCTTCGGGCGGGCGTGGGTGATCCCCGTGCCCTGCCACGGGAGGTGCGCCATGCGGCGTCGGCCTTTGTATTTCCTGCTACCGCTCTGCGCCGTGGTGGCCCTCAGCGGGTCGCTCACCGCGAGTGCTTCAGCCGTCGACCCGGATCGGACCGGACCGCGCGACCTGAAGACGATGCCGTGGCTCGCCGCGGACGGCGGCCACGATCACGACCACGACCGCCCGGAACAGGTCGACCCGTTGTCCATTCCGCAGGCGGCGGCCGCGCAGGCGTCCTGCGTCGGCGGGATGGCAGGTGGCTATCCGTGCTCCAATGTGGACCTGCTGGGCAACCTTCCGCTGTCCGCGATCGGTGGCGGCAGCGGCTCGGCGGGCTGGGGGTGGACCGACACCTCTACGGGCAAGGAGTACGCGATCGTCGGTCGTACCACGGGAACGTCGTTCGTCGACATCAGCGACCCGGTCAACCCCCGGTACCTGGGTAACCTGCCCAGTGCCACGGGCACGTCGAGCTGGCGCGAGCTGAGCGTCCACAACAACCACGCCTACATCGTCTCGGACAACAACGGGGCGCACGGCATGCAGATCTTCAACCTGGCCCGGCTGCGCTCGGTCACGACCCCGCAGACGTTCACCGCGGACGCCCGCAACACGTCGTTCAACAATGGACACACCATTCACATCAACAACGCCACCGGGTACGCGTACGTCAACGGCTCGAACACATGCAGCGGCGGGTCGCGAGTGTTCAACCTGGCCAACCCGACCAGTCCGAGTTTCGCGGGCTGTGTGAGCGGCGACGGCTACACCCACGACGCGCAGGCTGTGGTGTACCGCGGTCCGCACACCGCGTACCAGGGGCGCGAGATCCTCATGGCCAGCAACGAGGACACGCTGACCGTCTGGGACGTGACCAACAAGTCCGCGCCGGTGCGGCTGGCCCGGCAAACCTACGCCGGGCGGGGCTACACGCATCAGGGCTGGTTCACCGAAAACCACCGCTACTTCGTGCTCGACGACGAACTCGACGAGACGCGGTTGGGCCACCGCAGCAAGACATACGTGTTCGACATGGCGAGCCTGACCAGCCCGGTGCTCGTGGGCTCGTACCTCGGGCCGACCGCGGCCACCGACCACAACCAGTTCGTCAAGGGTAACTACAGCTACCAGGCCAACTATCGGGCCGGGCTGCGGATCCTGCGGCTCACCAACATCGCCAACCCGTCGACGATGACCGAGGCCGGCTACTTCGACGTCGACCCGTCCAGCAACGCCGCCGGGTTCGCCGGCGCCTGGCACGTCTATCCGTTCTACCCCAGCGGCAACGTGGCGATCTTCAGCATCCAGCGCGGCCTGTTCGTCGTCCGGCCGAACCTGCCCACGACGTGACCCGCCGGATCCCCTGGGTCCCGCTCGTCATGGTCGGTTTGTTCGTGGCGGCGGTGGCCTACGTCAACCCCTTCGACGCTGGCCGGGACGCCCCGCCCCGGCCAGCGGCCGGCCACGCCGCGCACGGCGACGTCGCGGACGGCCTCTCCGACAACCACGACGGGTACCTGCTGTCGCCGGTCGCGCTGCCCGACCGGCGCGGTGACGCGATACCGCTGGCGTTCCGCATCATCGGTCCCGGCGGCGCGCCGGCCACGGCGTTCGACGCGGTCGGGAGTGAACCGCTGCATCTGTACGTGCTGCGCGATGACCTCAGCTTCTACCAGCACCTGCACCCGACGCTCGCCGGTGACACATGGACCGCCGCGGTCAAGGTGCCGGACGGCGGCGTCTACCGGCTGTACGCCGAATTCGTCCCCAAGGGCGGCGCCGGCGGCCAGCACCCCACCGTGCTCGGCACGCCGTTCGTCATCGCCGGCGACACCCGCTACGTGCCCCTCCCGGCGCCGGCGTCCCGGGTGCGCGCCGGCCGGTTCACGGTAAGCCGGCTCGAAGGCACGGCGGACGCGGCCGCGGGCCGGCCCGACATCATGCGCTTCCAGGTGCGCGACGCCCGCGGTGCGCCGGTCACGGCGCTCGAGCCGTACCTCGGTGTGTACGCCCACGCCTCCGTGTTCGACTCCACCACCCAGCGCCTCACCCATCTACACCCCACGACGCCGGCGAACACGCGGGCAGCACCGGCCGACGGCGTCCTGACCTTCCACACCCAGTTTCCGCAGCGCGGCCGGCACCGCGTCTTCCTACAGTTCAAGGTGGCCGGTGCCGTACACCAGGCGGCATTCACCGTGATAGTGAGGTGATCACCCGCCACGGCAAGCGATCCACTCGGCCAGACCGTGTGCCGGGCCTCTCGACGCCGCATACTTCTTGGCATGCCGCCGCGTACAGAAAGGAATGGGGATCCGTGGCCGGCCCCGGTGTCGTACCACGCGTCCAGTGCCGATGAAACGAACGCGATGTTCGACTGGGCCTACTGCCCGCTGACCGTGCGGCCCCGCGGACCGGTGGACGCGTTTTCGTTCGATCTGACGGTGATCCAGCTCGGCCCTTTGACGGTCGGTGACCTGGCGTACGGCGTGGATGTGTCGACCGGCCTGGGATACCTGGACGCCTATCAGCTCAACCTGCCGCTCGTCGGCCACGTGCAGGCCCGGCAGCACGGCACGGAGACCGCCGCCGGCCCTGGATGGGCGACGCTGTTCCGCCCCACGGGGGCGGTCGACCAGCCGTTGATCAGCGGCGGCAGCCACCAGCTCGCCACGAAGATCGACGCGTCGGCGCTCGAAGCCGCGCTGGCTCAGCTGCTCGGACACCCGATTCGGGGGCCACTGCGCATCCCGCTCGGAAACGACTTCAGGACCGGCCCCGGCCGCAGCCTGGTGCGGTTGCTGCGGTTCATCCACGCCGAGTTGGAAAACCGCGACGGCCTCGTCTGTCAGCCGTTGGTCGCCAGCCGGCTGTGGAGTTGCGTGCTCACCGGTGTGCTGCTGGCCACCGACCATCAGTACCGCGCCGAGCTGGCCGGCTCGGTGACGCCGAGCCGGCCGCGGCACGTGAAGCGGGCGATCGACCTCATGGAGGCCGACCCGGGCCGAGCCGTCACCGTGCAGGACCTCGCGCGGACGGTGGGGGTGAGCGTGCGCGCGCTGCAAGAAGGATTCCGCCGGTACGCCGGCATGTCCCCGATGACCTACCTGCGGCGGCTACGGCTCGCCAGAGCGCACGACGACCTGCGCCGCCCGGACACCAACGGCCGGACCGTCACCGAGATCGCACACCGGTGGGGTTTCGTACACATGGGCCGCTTCGCCGCCGCTTACCAAGCCCAATACGGTGAGCTACCCCACCACACCTTGCGCACGGGTGGCGGCTGAACCAACCGCCGGCCGCGTTTGCCACCCACACACCGGTAGGTGTTGACCAAGCCCGAACGGCCCATCGGCCTGGCCGCCTTCTTCCAATAGCCTTCGTGTCATACGTACCCGACACAGCGGGGTACGGCGGGGGTAAGCGTGGACGCACAACGTTTTCTGGTCGGTCGGGCGCCGGAGCAGACGGCCATCGGCGCGTTGCTGGACGGTGCCGCCGAGGGTGGCGCCGCGCTGGTCATCCGCGGCACGCCCGGTGTCGGTAAGTCGGCGCTGCTGGACTGGGCCGCCGTAACGGCCGGCGACAAGCTGCGGGTGTTGCGCACCGTCGGTTCGGTCACCGAGTTCGGCCTGCCGTATGCCGCGCTGCACCAGGTCACGCGTCCGGTCCTCGGCCACCGCAACCGGCTCACCGCACAGTATCGGCGAGCCCTGGATGTCGCCTTCGGTCGGGCGTCGGGTGCGGCGCCGGACCTGTCCACGGTGGCGATGGCGGCGCTGGAGTTGCTGGCGGAGGTCGCGGTCGAGCGACCGGTACTGCTGCTGGCCGACGACGCCCAGTGGATGGACCCGGCCAGTCAGCAGGCGCTGGCCTTCCTCGCGCGCAGGGTCGCGTCCGACCGCATCGTGCTGCTCGCCACGCACCGCGAGAACGAGGCCGGGGCACTCCTCGACGCGGCGGTCCCGGCCATGAGTCTCGCCCCGCTCGACTCGGAATCCGCGGCGGCCCTGCTGGACCGCGTCGCCGGCACACTCGACGCGAGCGCGAGGTCGTTGCTACTGGACGCCGCGCGTGGCAACCCACTCGCGTTGCTGGAGTTGCCCCGTGCGATCGGGATGTACTCCGGCGTCGACACCGACCGCCTGCCGCTGACCGCACGCCTGGAGAGCTCGTTCCTGGCGCGCGTCGACGAGTTCGACGCCGTGACGACGACGATCCTGGAGGTGGCGGCGCTCAGCGACTCCGACGACGTCGCCGAGATCGTCGCCGCCGCCGAGATGCTGTGCGGCCGGGACGACACGCCCTCACTCGACCCGGCGGTGTCGGCCGGGTTGATCGTGGTGGACGGCGCCGCCGTCCGCTTCCGGCACCCGCTCATCCGGTCCGCGATCCTCCAGCGACTCCGACCCGACCGGCGGCGGGCCTGCCACGCCGCACTTGCACACGTCCTGCCCGACCAGCCGGAGCGGTCCGTGTGGCACCGGGCCGCCGCGGCGTTGCGGCCGGACGCCGCGCTGGCGGCCGAGCTCGAGCGGCACGCCGAGCGGGCGATCAAACGCGGCGCGCCGACGAACGCGGTGCGGGCACTGGAACGTGCCGCCCAGCTGTCCGTCGACGGCCGCGACAAGGCGGGCCGCACCTATCACGCGGCCGCCCTCGCGTACGCGGTCGGGCAGCCCGAGCACGGCGAGCGGCTCCGGAGGCGCTACGGGGATCTCGTGGACAGCGAGCACGACGGCCTGCGGTACGAGTGGCTCAACGAGCTGGCCGACGGAGACCGCGGCGGTGACCAGCGCATCACCGCACTCGTCGACCTCGCCGGCCGGGCGAGCACGGTCGGCGACGACACACTGGCGACCGACTTCCTCCGGGCGTCGGCGCTGCGCTGCTGGAACCTCGCTCCCGGCCGACCGGTCGGCAAGCAGGTGATCGGCGCGGCGGACCGGCTGGCGTTTGTCGACGTTTCGACGCGGGTGCAGCTGCTGGCGTACTGCTCGCCCTTCGACAGCGACGCCAGGATCCGCGCGTTGACAGCCCAGGTGCCGGCCGGCGCCCGGGACACCACCACCAGCTACCGGCTCGCGCACGCGGCGGCGTGCGCCGGCGCGTTCGACGTCTCCCAGGGCCTGCTCACCGACGCGGCGGAGCGGCTGCGTTCCGAAGGTCACCTGCACACCCTCGGCAGGACGCTGTCGCTGCTCGCGTGGTCCGCCATGCGCCGCGGAAACTGGTCCTACGCCGTGGCCGCCGCCGAGGAGAGCACCCGGTTGTGCGCGGAGACCCGCCAGCCGTTCTGGGAGGCGTCCTCGCTCGTCGCACACGCTGTGGTGGTGGCGTTCCGCGGCGACTTCGCCTCCGCGGAGGACCTCGTCGCCCGCGCCGACCGCGAGAATCCCCGCCGGTTCGCCACCATCGGCGCCGTGACGCTGATCGCGCGCGCGGCGGTCGCGTCGGGGCAGGGCAACTACGAGCGGGCCTTCGCCTGCCTCGCCCAACTGCACGATCCGGCCGACAGCGCCTACCACCCGGCACACGCCCTGTGGTCCTTGGCGAGCATGGCCGAAGCCGCCGCGGCGTGTGGCGAGGTCGCCGCCGCCCGGTCGCTCATCGCGAGGCTGCCGCCGGAGGTACGCGAGACGACCTCGCCCACGGGCCGTATGAACCTCGGCTTCGCGGCGGCGGTGCTGGCCGCTGACGACGAGTCGGAGCCACGGTTCGCCGAAGCCTTGGCGACCGACATGACGATCTGGCCGTACGAGCGCTACCGCCTGCTCTTCGCGTACGGCAAGTTGTTGCGTCGCCGGCGGCGGGTGCGCGAGTCACGCGACCACCTGCGCAGGGCCCGGGAGGGGTTCGACAGCCTCGGGGCCCGGCCGCTGGCGGAGCGCGTCAGGGCGGAGCTGCGGGCGGCCGGGGAACGCAGCGACTCACCCGTCGCGGACGTCTGGGACACGTTGTCGCCGCAGGAGATACAGATCGCCTCGATGGTCGCGCAGGGGCTGACCAACCGGGACATCGCCAAGAGGCTGTTCATCTCGCACCGGACCGTCGGCAGCCACCTGTACCGGATGTTCCCCAAGCTCGGCATCACTTCGCGTAGCGAGCTTCAGCGGATGGCGGCCGAGCACGACCGCTGATCCGCAGTCATTTGACTCACGACGGGGACGCCGCCGCCGCCGTAACGTTCCCGGCACGGCCGCAACGGAGCACCACGGCCGGCACGGTCAAGGCCACGAAGCCCACCAGTACGTGGGCCGATGCCGCCTGCCCGTGAACCATGCCCCTTCGCCGAAAGGAACCAGCGCCACATGCCTGCCGTCTCCCGCCGTACGGTCCTGGCCGGATCCGCGGCCCTCGTCGCCTCGGGCGTCGTCACCGCGGCGACAGCCGCACCCGCCGGCGCCCACCCGGCGTCCGGGCCGAAGCCCACCGTCGTCCTGGTCCACGGCGCGTTCGCGGACGCCTCCGGCTGGAACGATGTGATCCGGCGGCTCGTCCGCGCCGGGTACCCGGTGCTGGCCCCGGCGAACCCGCTGCGCGGCGTCGACACCGACTCGGCCTACCTGGCCAGCATCCTGCGCCTCGTCCCCGGCCCCATCGTCCTGGTAGGCCACTCCTACGGCGGCGTCGTCATCACCAACGCCGCCACCGGCAACCCGAACGTCAAGGCCCTCGTCTACGTCGCCGCGTTCGCGCCGGACGAGGGTGACACCGTGCTGGACCTTCAGACGAAGTTTCCCGGCAGCAAACTTGGTGAACATGCCATCGAGCGGCGCCCTTACCCACTGCCCGGCGGCGGCACCAGCGTCGACGGCTACGTCAAGCAGGACCTGTTTCGCGACATCTTCGCCGGCGATCTGCCCAGTCCCACCACACAGATCATGGCCGCCACCCAGCGGCCCGGCGACGTGCACACCCTGCAACAGTCGTCTGGACCGCCGGCCTGGAAGCAGATCCGGTCGTGGTACCTGGTCGCCCGCGACGACAACCTCATCCCCGCCGCCGCGCAGCGGTTCATGGCACAGCGCGCCGGCTCCCGCACCGTCGAGGCACGCGCCTCGCACGTCGTCATGATGTCCCAGCCGCGGCTCACCGCCGACCTCATCACGCTCGCCGCCCACACCACCCGCGACTGATACCAGGGGGACTCACCATGCCATTCGTCACCACCTCCGACGGCACCGACATCTTCTTCAAGGACTGGGGTGCCGGCCGCCCCGTCGTGCTCAGCCACGGCTGGCCGCTCAACTCCGACAGCTGGGAGGCCCAGCAGCTGTTCCTGGCGGCCAACGGCTACCGGGCCGTCGCCCACGACCGGCGCGGCCACGGCCGCTCCACCCAGACCTGGCATGGCAACGAGATGGACACCTACGCCGACGACCTCGCCGCCCTGATCGAGCACCTCGACCTGTCCGACGTGACGCTGGTCGGGTTCTCCACCGGCGGAGGCGAGATCACCCGGTACATCGGGCGGCACGGCACCAGCCGCGTCGCGCAGGCCGTCCTCGTCTCCGCCGTGCCGCCGCTGATGGTCCGCCGCGACGACAACCCGCACGGCGTGCCGGTCGAGGTGTTCGACGGCATCCGCGCCGGATCGGCCACCGACCGTTCCCAGCTGTACAAGGACCTCGCCGACGGGCCGTTCTTCGGCAACAACCGGCCGGGCGCGAACGTGTCGCAGGGCATCCGGGACGCGTTCTGGTCGCAGTCGATGGCCGCCGGGCACCGCAACGCCTACGAGTCGATCGCCGCGTTCTCCGCCACCGACTTCCGCGACGACCTCGCCGCCTTCGACGTACCGACCCTCGTCATCCACGGCGACGACGACCAGGTCGTGCCGTTCGAGGTGGGCGGCAAGGCATCCGCCGCCCTGGTCAAGGGCGCCGAGCTGATCGTCTATCCGGGCGCGCCGCACGGCATCACCGACACCCACAAGCAGCAGCTCGGCGACGACCTGCTCGCATTCCTCAACACGCACGGAGCCTGATGATGAGCGAAACGCCCGACACCATCGTCCTGGTCCACGGCTTCTGGGTCACCCCCCGCAGCTGGGAGCACTGGATCACCCACTACGAGAGCAAGGGCTTTCGGGTCCTCGCACCCGGCTACCCCGGCTTCGAGGTCGAGGTCGAGGCCCTCAACGCCAACCCCGACATCATCACCGCACTCACCGTCCCGGCCATCATCGAACACCTCGAAGCGGTCATCCGGCCGCTGTCGAGACCGCCGATCATCATGGGCCACTCCGCCGGAGGCGCCTTCACGCAGATCCTGCTCGACCACGGCTTCGGCGCCTCCGCCGTGGCGCTCAACTCCGCCCCGACCGAGGGCGTCCACGTGGTGCCGTTCTCCCAGGTCAAGTCGACGCTGCCGGTGCTGCGGTCACCGGCGAACCGGCACAAGGCCATCGGCCTGACGCTGGAGGAGTGGAAGTACGCGTTCACCAACACGTTCGGCGACGACGAGGCGAAGGCGCTGTACGAGCGATACCACATCCCGGCCAACGGCGGCATCCTGTGGGGCAGCGTCCTGGCCAACTTCCAGCCCGGCCACCAGGACACCTGGGTCGACTACCGCAACGACGACCGGGCACCGCTGCTGTTCATCTCCGGCAGCGAGGACCACATCATGCCCCCGGCCGTACAAGCCTCCAACGTCAAGCACTACAAGTCGAACACCACCACCGAACACGTTGAGTACGAGGGCTACGCCCACCTGCTGACCGCCCAGAAGGGCTGGGAAGAGATCGCCGACTACGCCCTCGACTGGGCCCTGCGCCACGCGAGATGAGCCGGGCACCGCGCAGTCGCGTCACCCGTCGTGGAGGCTGTGCCGACTTGACGTCTCGGTAAGCGTCCAGGTACAGACGACACTGATGGCCGCCAACAACGCGACCATGGCGCCGACGGCCATTGCGCCGAAGGAATCCGCCAGCACCGGAGCGAGCAGTGGGGGCACGGCACCGCCGATGATGCCACCGAGGTTGAAACCCACTCCCGCTCCGGTGTACCTGTGTCGCGTCGCGAAAAGCTCTGGGAGAAAGGCACCAACCGGCCCGAACGCCAAGCCGTTGAGGGCGAAGGCGCAAGCGAGCCCCAGCCCGAACGCGAGCGGACTGCCGGTGCTGAGCAAGGGGAAGACGCCTATCGACCAGACGAACGCGAGTCCCCCCGTCACGATGATGATGTTGCGCCGACCGTAGCGGTCGGAGAGCCTGCCTCCCAGGAAGACGAAGAGTGCCACTACAGCGGCGGCAACGATCCCGAGCGAGAGAACGACCTGCCGGTCGATCCCCAAGGTCGCGGTGCCGTAGGTCGTCAAGTAGGTAGCGCCTATGTAGAAGAGCGCGAATACGACGCCGGTGAGCCCGCCGCAGAGCAGCACCTCACGCCACTGTTCGCGGACAACACCGGCAAACGGCGATCGGGTCGAAAGCGCCTGCCTGCTCGCGCGGAAGACCGGAGTCTCGTCAATCGTGCCCCGTGCCCACAGGCCCAGCAGTACGAGAACCGCGCTGGCGATGAACGGGACGCGCCAACCGTAGGAGCGGAATGCCTCGTCGCTGTTTCCGATGACGAGGTCGGTCGCCAGGAACGTCGCGCTTGACAGGGCGAAGCCGATCGCGCCGCCCAACTGCGGGAAGACGGCGTAGAAGCCACGGCGGCCCCGCGGGGCGTACTCCGCCGTCAGCAGGTTGGCGCCCGCCCACTCGCCGCCGAGGGCCAGACCCTGGAGAAAGCGCAGGGCTACGAGGGCGACCGGAGCGGCGACGCCGATCGCTGCCGCCGGCGGGAGCAATCCGATCGTGACCGTGGACAAGCCCATCACCAACAGCGTCGCGACAAGCGTGCGTTTGCGGCCCCACCGATCGCCGTAGTGCCCGAAGACGATCGCCCCCAGCGGCCGGGCGACGAAGGCGACGGCGGACGTGGCGAAGGATGCCACGGAACCCGCTACGTCCCCGAGAGCCGGAAAGAAGACGTCGGAGAAGACCAGCGCGGCGGCCGTGCCATAGATGAAGAAGTCGTAGTACTCGATCGTCGTGCCGACAAATCCCGCGATCGCGACTCGTCTCAGCGAACTCCGGTCTGCCTGCCGTGTGCGGCCCATCCGTCACAGTGTGGATCACCGACCCGCACCTATGTGTCGCGGGGAGCGCGGGTTCGTGTCGAGAGCCTCGGTCACCTCTTCCGGCCGTCGACCCGTCGGCCGGAAGAGGTGCGGTCGCGGGATGGCCGCGGGCCGGTCAGGGCAGGATGCCGACGTTCAGCTCGGCCACCGACGCCCATGCGTTGCCGCTGACCTCGCTGAGCGCGCGCAGCCGCACGTACCGGCCGGACTTGGCCGGGAACGTGACCGCTTGCTCGGCCGTGCTATTGGGGAACGTGCCGGTCGCCACCGCCGGGCCCCAGGTGGTGCCGTCCGCCGAGACGTACACCTCGTAGTTGGCGATCCGCCCGCTGGCGCTGCTCTGCCGCGGCAGGTAGTACACCGCGGCCACCGAGCGGCTGGTGCCGAGGTCGAGCTGGATCTCGTGCGGCATCGGCGCCGGCAGCAGCATGCGGCTCATCCAGACGGTGGACGTGTTGCCGTCCAGCACGTTCGTACCCCGGCCGTTGAGCAGCAGCGTCTCCTGGCTGTCCACCGAGCGCACGGTCATCTGCGACTGCGGCAACCGCACCGGCCCGGTGGCGGCGTAGGTGGCCTGGTAGGTCGTGGCCGTCGCCGGAGCGGTGATCAGGTGGGTCTGCGCGCCGGCGTCCGACCAGCTGGCGAACGTGTACGTGGTGCCGCCGAGCGTCTGCGGCGTCACCGCGCTGACCGAGTTGGCCGAGCCCTGGATCACCCGGCGGGTGAACGGTGTGGCCGCCGCGGTGCCGCCGACCGCGATCTGAAGCCCCGGCGGGCTGCTGGTGAACGTCAGGTCGACCGTCTTCGGGTCGAGCCGCACGCTGGTGGTGTGTGTCAGGCCGCCGGCGTCGGTCACGGTAAGCACGAGCTCCAAATAGGACGGATACTCGTGGTCGGGCGCCGGGAACGAGGCGGACGCCACGCCGGCCCACTCCTGCGCGGTGTGTACGTGGCAGTTGTCCACTGTGAAGCAGTGGTGCTGGAGCAGCCGCCAATGCAGGGCGGAGGCCGGCAGCGCGCCCTGCTCCGGGTCGGTGCCGTGGCCGGCGAAGTTGATCGTGTCGTTCACCGCGAAGGTGAGCGTGGGCGCGGGCGCGTCGATCACCGCGGTGGGACGGGCATTGCCCGACTGGATGGTGACCGTCGCGGTGTCGTCGGCGTCGAGCGTGTCGATCACCCGCAGCCGCGCGGTGTACGGCCCGCCCGCCGGGTAGGTGTACGTGGCGGTAGCCGTGGTGGCGTCGACCGTGCCGTCGTTGGTGAAGTCCCACTCGTACCGCAGCAGGCCGGCGTCGGCGGGGTCCGGGTCGGACGAGCCGCGCGCGTCGAAGCTGACGGTGAGCGGTGCGGCGCCGGACGTCGGCGAGGCTTGCAGCACCGCGGTGGGTGGCGTGTTGCCGGCGAAGTACCGGATCCGGCGCACCGTGCCGGCGGCGTCCACATAGTACAGATCGCCGCCCGGACCGATCGCGAGGTCGACCGGGTTGGCCGCGCCCGAGACGAAGACCTGGCGGCTGGCCGGGTCAGGCACGCCGCCCGGGCTGGCCGGCGGCATCACCCAGACGCAGTCACGGGAGTAGTCGGCGAAGAACAGGGCGCCCCGGTACGCGGCCGGATAGCTGCCGCCGCTGGTCGGGTAGAAGGCCACCCCGGACGTGGACGACCCGGTGTTGACCGGGCAGGTCTCGCCGCCGACCACCGCCTGGCCGTGCCGGTACGCGTAGTGCGGCGCGGTCTGCCCCGAGCCGGTGTACAGGTTTTCGCACAGCGAGAGGTTTGCCCCGTCGTAGCCGCTCTGCGTAGCGCCGCCCTCGTAGCACGGCCAGCCGAAGTTGGTCACACCGGCGACCGGGGCGACCACGCGGTTGATCTCTTCCCACGTGCTCCAGCCCACGTCGCCGAGCCAGGCCTCGCCGGTGCCCGGCCGGAACGTGAACCGGAACGGGTTGCGCATGCCCTGCGCGACGATCCGTCGGGCGTTGAGGTCGGCGCTGGCGATGAGCGGGTTGCCGCTGGCGGCCGCGCCGGTCATCGGGTCGAGGCGCAGCAGGGTGCCGTCGAGCCCGGTCGGATCGGCGAGCGTGCGCACGTCTTGCGAGCGCAGCGCGCCGCCCTCGGCGCTCGGCGGCGCCATCGTGCCGCCCGGCGGGTCGGCGCAGGGGTTGGGCGGCGTGCCGAGCTGGCCGTAGTCGACCGCGGAGTAGCTGGCACCGTCGCCGGAGCTGGCGTACAGCGCGCCGTCCTCGCCGAAGCGCAGATCGCCGATGGAGTGGCTCGGGTACTGCTGGCACCAGTCGTGCAGGAACACCTGCTCCGCGCCGGTCATCACGTCACCGGCCGCCTCCAGCCGGGACAGCCGGCCGGTCACCACGCAGCGGCCGCCGTTGGCTCCGCCGACCGAGGTGCAGTTGTCGTTCCACACCGGGGCGGTCTGGCCGGGCGGGGCGTCGTACGTGTACAGCACGTAGACGTACGGCGTGGCGGGGAAGTCGGGGTGCAGCGCCAGGCCCAGCAGGCCCCGGTCGTGCTGGTTGTGCACGTTGGTGCGCAGGTCGGCGAAGACCGTCGCCGTGGTGTCGCCGAGCCCGTCGAAGACCTTGATGATGCCGGCCTTCTCCGCCACGAAGATCCGCCCGTCGGGCGCGAACTCCAAATTCATCGGCTGGTTGAGGCCGCTGATCACGACCTGCTCCTGGAAGCCCGCGGGCACGGCGGCCGCCGCCGGCGTCGCCGCGACAAGCGGGGCAAGCCCGCCTCCCACCAATGCGGCCACGAGCATCGAACCGGCGAATCGGCGAGACAACGACATCCGGCTTCTCCCTGATCGGCTTTGCCCAGAATGGACGGAAGCACGCGCACACCGCGCATCAGAATCGCGACGGCACCGTACGCGACGGACAGACGCTAACGAAGGCGTCTCGTTACGTCAGCCCCACTAAGATCCATCTGAAGTTGCCGATGCTTTGGACGCACCGTCTATAAGGGACATTGCCTCCACCGAACCCTGTTTCGCTCCGAACCGTGCGATCCGGGATCGCGCATTTCGGCGTAGGGCGATTCGGCCACGAAATTGGTTATCCCACTAAATGGCGGCAGCAAGCTCGCATCCGGATCCGCCGCCAATTTCGCATGCGGCCGTCGATACGAGATGTCTTCACATTGGTCGCAGCGCAGCCATTCGTCGAGTTCGCCCCAAGGAGGCTGCCCCGGCACGAGGACCAGACACTGCCACGGAAAGCCACACAAAGCCTTGACGTCGTCTCGCACCTGGAGGTGGCAGGTGGCCGTCGGAGTCTCAGTTCGACGTCGTAAGTCAGCCGCGTCTGCACCTCTCCGAAGACCACCGTGAGGGCGCTCGGTGGCGACGAGATACGACACGCACGCATGATCGCAGGGCGGTACAGCCCGACCAAAACCGTTTATCAAGTTCGTCGTGCGGGCCGGCGCGGCGTGTGGTCGGTACCGCCCGCCGCTGATCCGGCAGATCGGGTGGTCAAGGCTGCGCGCGTACGGCATCGTGTCGTGCACCGGGTACGGGCAGGCCGGTGTCGACTAGCCGGCCGGCCAGGTCTGACACGGCTTGGACGTTCAGACCGGCGGCGTGGCGCTTACCGAAGAACAGGTCCAGGTCGGCAAGTGCCCGCCGCCATCGGTCGTCCAGCCCAGCCACCGTTCGTTCAGCGTCCGATATGGACTCGTCCACTTCGGATCGGGCGTCGACCGCGGCCGCCGGCATACCGGCCAGTTCGAGTACGCGGTCGCACTACCGGGTGACGTGGATCCGGAGAACGTGACGGCGAAGCTGTCCGACGGCGTGCTGAGCGTGCGCGTGGGCAAGTTGAGCTCGATCGGCTCGTCCTGCGCTGCAGCGGGAGCCCTGGATCGCCGAGGTTACGGGTCCATCCGCCAGCTCGCGCCCAGGTCGGTGAACGTGGTGGAGAGGTCCTTGTCGCCCGCGACGACGAGCGCCGGCGTCCGCATCGTGGAGAAGTCTGGGGCGTTCAGGGCGGGGTAGAGCCGGACCACCCGGTCGTGCAGCGCATCGCCGCCCCGGCCGGGCCCGGCCATCAAAACACCCGCCCTGATCCGGCGGTCGACGAGGCTCACCTTCCGGCCGCCCTGGGACGGATCCTCGAACTGCATGCCCAGCAGCAGGGCAGCCGTGTGCCCGCCCAGCGAGTGGCCCACCGCAGCGACCTTGTCCCGGTCCAGGCGCCCGACAAGCTGCGGCACAGCCTTCTCGATCAGGTCGAGCTGGTCCAGGATGAGCGACATGTCCTCGGCCCGCGTCCGCGTGTACAGGGGCGCGTCTGGGTCATCGGCTTCGCGCAGGCCGAGCGCCGTCGCGTCCAGGAAGGTGGGCTGGATGACCACGAAGCCATGCGACGACAGCTCGGCGTCCGGCAACCGTGTCAGGATTCTGTTCCAGAGCGGAAACGGCAGGATGCCTTCGAGGCGCCACGGCAGGCGCGCTCCGAGGCCGACGACGCCGATGGTCCCCTTGGCCGGTCCCAATGTCGGCATAGACAGATGGGTCACCGCGGGAGTCGCGTCTGTGCCTCGTCCAGCGTCTTTCTGCTGGTCACGCGGTAGTTGACTGCACGGGCGAGTTTTGGCGACGCATATCGTGACGTTGGAGATCCCCAGGTCGCGGGTGTAGTCGGACGGTGTGGACTGCCGTCACCGGTCGGCCCGTGGGGAGACGTGAGCCGGCGACTGGAGCTGCGTAACCGACAGCCCCTGCCGCACTCGCCCCGCCGACCACGAGCGGCCTGCCGAGTCGCTCACCCTACGCGGGGCTATCAGCGACAGGAACGCTGCCTCCGTGCCCTCAACGCCCGCGAGGTACCGGTGCCAGTTCCGGTTGCCCCAGTCCATCGGTAGGTCGACGTGGGGGGCGCAGTGCCGCCCGCAGTGCGTGGCGTTGCTTGTTGATGGGGCTACCCTCGCCGAAGTGGTGGTAGTGCTCCGCGAGCGCCGCGAGGCGTTCGAGCGGCACGCCGCGCCCGCGGGTCACATTTCCAGGAACGGCAGCAGGTCGTCCGGCCCCTCTGGGCCGCCGAACGGCTGAAGCAGGATCGCGTCGTACGTCACCCCCCATCGTGCCCCACCCCGGTCGATCCGTACCGGGTGCCCGCGACGCGACCCACCCTGACCAGGGCTGATCGGGGCAATGCAGCCATGATGCCGAAACGATGAACGCATGTTGGCAGCATGGCGTTGCGCCTGGACACCCAGGTCCGGGCCTGCCCCGCGGAGGCTCAGCAATGACCCTGAAGAGAAAGACCACGACAAGGCTCGGGCTAGCCGTGGCGGTCCTGGCCGCCGGCACGGGCACCCTGTTCGCCGTCATGCCCACCGCATCGGCGGCCTCGGGCGTCCTCCCACCGAGCCAGCCGTGCCCGACCAGCCTCTCCTCATGGACGTTCCACACGGGACGGTACAACGAGGAGGCGCACAACCTGACTTTGCAGTCTGAGGTCGGCAGGAGCTGCAACTACATCGCCGCGAGGTATCACATTTTCGGCCAAGGCATTCCGGACCAGGAGTTCCGCAACCGCCCGACGACCATCAGCAAGGGCTTCGTCTACCCGACCGTCCACCTGTGACCGTTGACCCCTCGCGCGCCGCTCGTGATCGCGATTTCGGGTGCAGAACTGCAGTTCCCGGGCCGGAAACTGTATCTTGCGCCTGAAGTCGCGATCACGCGCACGCGTCAGGCGCCGAAGGCGTGGTACCCGCCGTCGACGTGGACGATCTCGCCGGCCTGATTAGCCAGGACGCATCTGACTTTGGCGCTACTGCGTCGAGTTGACCTCAGTGGGTGTGGATGGGTGGGACGGGTTCGCGGGGGGTGTACTTGAGCTGGGCGCCGGTCAGTTGGGTGTCGGTGGTCCAGGCGTTGAAGGCTTTGAGGTAGAGGGTTACGTGTTCGCGGGTTTCCCGGCGGCGTAGCGGCTGTCCGGCCTGTTTGCGGGTGTGGTTGAACATGATCCGGCGGAACAGCAGCCGCGGGTCACCTTTGGTTAGGCCGGTGCCTTCGATGATGCCGTCGAACCAGGGCGTCAGGTCGCGGTGGCTGGCCTGGGTGACCAGGTAGCTTGCGGCCGCGGCCGCGCTTTTGATCATGCCTGTGGCGGTGCCGATCTGTTCCCCGACCGGGACAAAGTCACGCAGCTTGGGATGCTGTTGCAGGGTTTGCACGATCTGGTGGTTGGTTACGCCGGCGTCGCCGCCGGACCAGCCCAGTTCGGGGCGGTTTTCGTACAGCCATACGGTGCGGACCATGGCGGCCAGCACGACGGCTGACTTCTCGCCCTCGATGGCCAACACGTCGGCGGCGTTGCGTCGCTTGCCGGTGTCCAGCACATCGAACGCACCTACCGGCACTTCGGTGAACACCGTCATCTCCACGGGGATATCGGCTTCGATGACGGCGGCCAGCCGGTGCTGCCCGTCCACCAACGCCCCGGTGGTGTCGAACGCGATGCCTTGATGGGTGACCAGCCACTCACCGCGCCGCATCGCCTGCGCGAACTCACGTACCGTCCGCTTCGCCAACGGCCGGTTGGCCGTATTGCGCTCCAAATATTCGGCGGCCTTCTTCGGCGTTACGGTCTGAACCCTGCTACGCACGACACCCTCGCCCCTCCCATACACCCACTGCCAGCCATGACAGCCGCACCATGATGCCAGCCACCTCACCACCCACGCGAACCGCGCGCCGCGGTCGGTGGCGAGGTCCCAGCGGAACCGGACACCCTGCTCGGCAGCCGGCACGCCAGGACGGTGCCACGATCAGCTGCAGACGTCGAACACCACCACGATCAGCTTTACTGAACTGCCGAGATGAGTGCGCGCGATCTTACAGCGAAGCCCCTATATGCCGCCGACATGTTTACGCTTGAGCAGATCACTGACATTCACGATCGCCTAGGCAACAAAGGCACTTTGGGCGGCTATTTGCGCGCGCTGCGGGACATCGGCGTCAAGGCGTATGACTCATATATAACCGACGGGCACTCCGAATATTTCGGTGCGGACGGGCAAATACTGGTCGGCCCGGCGTTCCACGAGACGTTTGCCATCGCCGAAACCTGCGATGGGGACGAGTTTTTGCGGTACATGCAGCAGGCTGAAAAAGGTGGTGTCGGCTACGCAGAAATGTCCAAAGCCTTAGCCGACAATGGCGTCGAGAAGTGGACGTTTGACACGGACAAGTTGACCATCACGTACCTCGACAAAGCCGGCAATGTTTTGCTGCGCGAAAAGGTCGAGTAGGCTATTTGCGCCCAGCCCAGAAGCGTAAGTGGATGGCTCGTCGCGGGGCCGCCGGCCGACTGGCACTCCGCCGGCGACGGCAAGGCCGCAGCATCCGCTTCTGCCGCGATCCGCTCGTCACCGAAGTAGGCTGCGCCGCTACGGGTACGCGGCAAGAGTGCCCGGGCGCACGACGAGCTGTCGAACGGCGGCTACAGATGGTTACGGGTCACGCCGGGCCGGCGCGCTCTGGCGTGCTGGCGCATTCGTCGTCGGCTCCGACCGTTTGACGCCGGCTCGGGTCGCGGCCTGGGGGCATGACAGCTGACGCGCGCGTGTCGCGCGACGACGGGGCAACGCCGACACGTCGTGCGCTCCACGTGTGTTCGTCGTGTGCTGGCCGTCGCGTCACGGCCGGCGTTGTCCGGGCTAGAGACCGGCGCATGAATCTGAGCGGCGGAATCGCGAGTATGCTTACCGCGGCGAGGATCGCCATTGTCCACACCAGAGCTTCGGCGAAGGCGCGGTTGGGCAGCGCGTGTGGCGGGTGGTCGAGCAGGGACAGGTAGACAGAACCGATCGTGGCGATCCCCAGGGCGTTGGCTAGCTGTGTGGTGGTGAGCAGCGTTCCGGACCGCGGCACCGGCGTCCGCGTCGGTGGTGCTGGAGATGACGAGGTCGAAGAGCGGGTTCACCGCGAGACCGTGGCCGATTCCCACGGCCAGCAACGCGACGGCGAGCAGCGGCGGTTGGGCGGTGGGACCGGCGGCGAGGCTGTGCAGCGCGATCGCGGCGTAGCCCATCGCCTGAAGAGCGATCCCGCCCGCGATCAGGGGCAGCCCGAGGCGGGCAAACAGCCGCGGGGCGGCGCGGCTGCCGATGGCGAAGCCGGCGCCGACCGGCATGAGGAGTATGCCGACCCACGTGGGCGTGAGGTGCAGCCCGTCCAGTAGGTGGAAGGAGAGTACGAAGAAGCTGGCGTCGGTCGCGTAGAGCAACGCTACCGCGATCAGTGCCCAGGTGAAGTTTCGGTGCTTGAACAGCCGCGGTGGCAGCAGTGGTGCCCCGCCACGGCGTTCCAGGTGGTTTTCGCGGACGACGAATCCGCCTAGCATGAGCACGCCGGTGGCCAGCAGGGCCAAGAGCTGCGGTGACCAGCCGTGCTCGCCGCCCTGGGTCAGCGAGACCAGTAGGGCCGCCAGGCCGATCGTCGAGGTGACGGCACCGGCAAGGTCGAGGCGCGCCGCGGTGGCGCTGCGGGACTCCGGGACGCCGCGGAGCACGCCCGCGATGGCCAGCAGTCCAAGTGGGACGTTGACCAGAAACACGAGCCGCCATCCCAGCTCTGCTACATCCCACCCCATCAGCAGCCCACCGATGACCGGTCCGGAAACCGCGCCGACGCCGACGACCGTCCCGTACCAGCCGACCGCGGAGGGTCGGGCCTGGTCCGGCAACCACGCCCGGACGATGGACAGAACCTGAGGGACGAAGGCCGCCGCCGCTAAGCCTTGCAGGATTCGGGCCGCGATGAGCAGGTTTGCATCCGGTGCAGCAGCGCAGCCGGCCGACGCGGCGACGAAGAGGAGGAGCCCGGTGAGAAAAAGCCGCCGGCGGCCATACCGGTCGCCGAGCCGGGCGCCGGTGATCAGGCCGACGCCGTACGCGGTTGCGTAACCGGCGACGACGAGCTGTGCCTGTCCAAATGTGGCGTCCAGGTCGGCGCGGATGGCGGGCACGGCGACGGTCACGATCAGCACGTCCAGCACGCCGACGAACGGTCCGAGCAGCAATGCGGCGAATGCCAGGCGCTGCCGCACAACGCCGACATCACCGCGCCGCGTCACGGCCCCCGTTCCCATACCGCCGCGTACCCCGGGCGGGGAACTTTCATGCCGCCCCGCGGCGGCCCGCGCCGTTACCGGTCGGATGTCAGCGACGCCGAAATGGGTCGGGCTGGCCACGTGTTTCCGCAGGTAGTTCGAGAAGGTAGGCGAACGTGTCGGACCGCGATCGGGGCCGGGGGGAGGGGGCTGACCGCGGCGTAGCGTAGTCGCCGCGCCAGGATTGCCGCGCACGCCTCGTGGGCCAACACCGCTGACCGCACCGCGGACGTCCTCCGGGACCAAGGCGTTCCTTGACCGGTTCGAGCGCCAGGTCGACCACGGCGGCGTGCTGTCCGAGGAGATTCGCGCCGCGATGGCGAGGCACACGCGGATGACCTACATGTTCCAACTGGCGGAACGCTCCGCAGCGGCGCGACGACGGAAAGGCAATCGTCGATCCTTGAATGCGTGTCAAGGAGCTCCGAAATCCGTGAGACGCCTCAACATCAATGCAGACCGGCGGGCTGCTGCCGGGCGGGCCACGACCCGCGGCTGGCCCGAGCCTTGGTCGATTACCGCGCCGGCGGCTGTTGCGCCCACCTTCCGGCACAGCATGCCTGGCGCCGCGGCCCTGCTCGCATAGGCCCGCGTCCGCCGGTATGCCTCGAACAGCGTAGGTTGAGCAGCCAGCGACGTGGCCGGCCACCGCCAAGCACGGCCACGTCGCCCCATCAGACTCACTCATTTGCCGATGACAGTGCGTCGGCGTTGTGTGGGCGAGAGGGTCTAGCCGATATCCCAGGAGGCGATGTGAGTTTGACATCGCAGGCACTGAAACAGATATGCGGTGGGCTCACCATCGCGGTCGAGCCGGCGTAGAAACGTTTCGGATTCATCTGCCGCCCAGCCGAGTTGCCGGTGGCTCTCACGGAGCATGTCGAGCGCGTCTGGATACGGTGTGAGGTCACGATAGCCGGCAGGCCCCACAAGGGCCGCACCGTCGCCGCAGTGGTAGAGCCATGACTGCTGCTGCCAGCCGAAGAAGCCTGGGGTTCGGCGGGTGATTTCCTCCACAACGTAGCGCGGCACGTCATCGGGTACGTTGACGGCGTCGCTGAACTCGGCGGGCATGTCCAGGACGTCGCTGCCGTCTATTGCTGTGGCGACGACACTGAGTGCCCGGGAGGCTTCTCCGGATTGAATACAGTGCAGGCACAGGCTATCGGGTTGTTTGCCGTAGATCGGTCCGCGATAGCGCATTTGCCGGGTCTGGCCGCAGACACTGCACTCGTGTTCGACACGCACCGCCGAACCCGTGGCTACGGGATCAGGGTGGTAGCGGAACAACGGCTCGGTCATGGGCTCATGCTGCCAGCAACACGGCCCTTGTCGGCGACGTCTGCGCCGAGGGATCCCATCTGCCGCTCCCCGCACGTGCCGGTGAGCCGCCAGCGCCTCATCCTGAGCGGTGGGCCTGGCGCTTGGTTACGGCCTCTTCTCCGCTTCCGCCAGCTTCTCTGCGGCCCGCTGGCACTCAAGTGATCTCGCGGGGGGCGGCAAGCTTTCAGGCGCCAGCGCGGTAGTGCATCTGGACGGCTGAGCCGGCCAGCTGGCGCACGTCGAGCAGGCGCAGGTCGGCCGGCTGCGGTGCAGCGGGCAGGGCCGGTCCGGCCGGGGTCAGCACCGGTACGACGTTGAGGTAGATGTCGTCGACGAGGCCACGCTCCAGAAAGGAGGCGTTGGCGCCGGCGCCGCCGCCGAGGAGCGCCTCGGCGTGCCCGCGGGCGGCCAGCAGCCGCAGGGCTTCTTCCGGGGATGTGGCCACGCCGCGACCGGGGTTGCGCGACAGGACGACGACGTTGATGCCGGCGAACTCCGCGGGTGAGCCGGTGGCCCGTATGAGTTCGGCGGTGCGCCTGCCGACCACGACGTTGCCGCAGCGGCGAACGTGACCGAGGAAGTCCGTGAGGATCGGCGCTGGGATCTCGCGCTCGCCGCCGGCACGCACGAGGAACCCGTTCGCGGTCAGGGAGGCGTACAGGGTCGTCTGCATACCTTTCACCGTACGCCTAGTTGGAAGAATCCTCCAGTTCGCGGACGGCGCGCCACGCCAGCCCCGGCAACGCGGCCCGGGCCCAGACCAGGTCGCCCGCGCCCGTGGCAAGCCACCGGCGGCTCAGCTCATGGCTCGGACCGAGCAGCACGGTCTCCAGCAGCCCGGGCTCCCAGCCCGGCAGTTCACCGGCCGCCACGAACGTGGCTAGGTGTGCGCTGACCGGCTCTTGCAGCTCCCGCTTCGCCGCCGCGAGCCGTTCGGCATGGCCGGATGCGAGCTCCAAGGCCATCGCCTGGTACATGAACCGGGCCTCGTCCGGGTGCGCGTCGACCCAATTCAGGTGGGACCGGACCAGCGCGTGCACCGCGTCCCGGGCGGTCCGCGCGGTGGTGACATCGGCCGTGAGCTGGGCACAGACCCGGGTGAACGTACGCACGAGCAACGCGGCGACCAGATCCGGCAGGCCGCCGAAGAGGTGATACACACTGGACGGGCTGGCACCAGCCGCCTTGCGGATGTCCTCGATACCGGTCGCCAGCAAGCCCTTGTCCGTGAAGCACCGCAACGCCGCGTCGAGAAGCTCCTCCCGCCTGCGGACGCCATCCTTCCTCGCCGTACCCACCCGGCCAGGCTAACGACTTTGCCGATGAGCGGGCGTTGCCTCGCGGTGGATCGGTGTCTGATTCGAGTCTGGTCAGGCGCGGTTCCCGGCACGGGATTGCTGGAGGCTATGGCGAGCCGGGCTGTTCAGGGTTTGGTCGTCCAGTTTCGCTCGAGTGGATAGTCGACGGTTCGCTGGTACGGAGCGGCCGGCTGCTAACCGTGGCGTCAGCCGGTGCCACGTTGCGGATTTCGCGCTGTTAGCGGCCCGACCGACCGGTGCTGGTTGGTCGGGCGTCGAACCGGTCGGTGTGGCGGGCGCGGGCAAGGTCAGTTGCCCGCGCCCGCTTTCGTTACCGCTGGGCGTAGTACTCGCGGGGGTCTTTGGCGAGGGCTGCCTTCGCGAGGCTGGGCATCTCGTCGGCGATTACCTCCCAGTCGCCGGCCTCCAGGCCGTCGAGTCCGGCTTTCACAATGGCAGCTGGATCGCTCTTCGGGACGTCGAAAGCG
>NZ_JBQHDG010000033.1:0-92433 GCF_052068095.1 Phytohabitans sp. LJ34
ATCTACCGGCAGACCGCCGCCTACGGCCACTTCGGCCGCGAGCTGCCCGAGCTGACCTGGGAGCGCACCGACCGCGCAATCGACCTCGCCGTGGTCGCCGCCTAAAGGGAGTGCCGAGATGAGCCGCTGGACCACCTATCTGTGGCGAGGGTTGGCAGCCGTGGCAGAGTCAGGTTGCCCCCTTAGCTACGCGTACCTCGTGCAGAGGGACCAGACCCTGCGGACCCAGGCACCACAAATCCATCTCGGTGACGACGCGTCGGTGGATGCGACCTTCTGCTCGATCGTCGAACGGGAATGGGGCGCCACCAGCTTCCGCGGGGAAACACCACACCTGTGAGGCCCGCATCTCGGTGAGTCGGTGGCCTGACCGCGCTCACCGCCTGATCCGCCCGGTGGCCGGCCTTTTGACGGACCGGCCCCCAGCGGCTCGGGCTAGAAACTCAGGTCGCGGCGGCGGAGACCGCGGTACCCCGCCGCGGCGAGCACCGCGGCGAGGGCACCGAGGGCGAGTAGCGGTGTCGCGGTGAGCGGGTCGAGTGGCGCTCGCGGTGTATGCGCGAACGGAGAGCCGCGTCGCAGCCACTCGGGGATGTTGAACGAGTCGGCGAACAGCGCGATCACCGCGCAATACCCGAACACGGCCCAGGACAGCGCGGCGGCTGCCCGGGGTAGCCAGCCGATGCCGAGGACCGCGACCGCGACCACCAGCAACACGGCCGGCAGGTAGCCGAGCGCGACGCCGATCAGGCGTGGAATCTGACCGGCGTCGGAGACGGTGAGCCCGTACGCGAGGCCTTCGCCGAGTCCGGCCGCGGTCAACACCAGGGCGCTGCCCACAGCCGCCACACTCAGGTGGCTGGCCAGCCATGCGGCGCGGCTCGTTGCCGTGGCCAGCACCGGCTCGGCGCGCCCGGAGGTCTCCTCGCCGCGCATGCGCAGGGCGGTGACGACCGCGTACGCGGCGGCGATCAGCGCGAGGGTCATCGCGGTCAGCGCCAGGAAGGAGTCGAGGATGTCGGCCGCGCCGCCGGGTAGGAAGTCGGCCACCTCGGGGTTGTCGGCCACGTACTGCTCGATGCTGTCGCCGATCGATCCGTAGGCGGCGCCGAGAAGGAACAGGCCGGTGGCCCAGCCGGCCAGCGAGGCGCGCTGGAGCCGCCAGGCCAGTCCGAGCGGAGAGCCCAACGCGGTGGTGGCGGTAGCCCGTCCCGGGCGGGGTCGCACCAACCCGGCGGCGAAGTCGCGGCGCTCCAGCAGCGCCGCCGCCACCGTGCCGAGTACGGCGACCGCCACCACCGGGATGGCCAGCGGCCACCACCGGTTGTCGACGTATGGGAACGTACGCTGACCCCAGCCGATCGGCGACAACCACGACAGGGCGCCGTTGCCGACGTCGCCGGCGGCACGCAGCGCGGAGGCGGTGCCAAGGGCGAGCGCGACCGCCCCGTACGCGGCCCGGGCGTTCTCGAACACCTGCACGGCCACGGCGGTCAGCGCGGCGAAGACCGCGCCCACGGCGGCGATCGCCGCACCGAACAGAACGGACCCGGAGACCGGCAGCCCGGTCCCGACGGCCACGAGGAACACCAGCAGCCCGGCGGTCAGGTCGGCCAGCCCGGCCAGCGTCAGCGCGGCGGCGAGCGTGGCGTGGCGTCCGACGCGGGCCGAGCGGACCAGCTCGGCCCGGCCAGACTCCTCATCGGAGCGGGTGTGCCGCCCCACCAGGAACATGCTCATCAGCGCGACCACCACGGACACGAACCAGAAGATCTCGAACACCACCTCGCCACCGATGGAATCCAGCAGGCGGGTAGGCCCGCTCATCGCGATCGCGGCGGTGTTGCTACCGATGGTCTGGCGCAGCTTGGCCAGGTCTTCAGCCGTGTCGTAGAGGTTTTGGCTCTGCGTGGACTGGACCAGAACCAGCAGCGCGGCGCCCAGCAGCCACCACGGCAGCGCGAACCGCTCCCGCCGCAGCATGAACCGCAACAGCCCACCGAAGCCGGTCATGATGCGTCCTGGTCGCCGTAGTGCCGCAGGAACATCTCCTCCAGCGTCGGCGGCGTGCTCGTCAGACTCCGCACACCCAGCGGCGCCAACCGCCGCACCACCTCGTCAAGCTTCGCGGTGTCCACATCGAACCGTGCGTGGTGGTCCTCCAGGACCAGGTCATGCACACCCGGCAAGGAGTCGATACCGGCCATCGGCTGCGCCGTCTCCACCGCTATCGAGGTACGCGTCAGGTGGCGTAGCTCGCCCAACGTGCCTGTTTCCACCGTGCGGCCGAGCCGGATGATGCTCACCCGGTCGCAGAGCGCTTCCACCTCCGCGAGGATGTGGCTGGACAGCAGCACCGTGCGCCCTTCGCGCTTGACCTGGTGAACGCACTGCTGAAACTGCGCCTCCATCAGCGGGTCGAGGCCCGAGGTGGGCTCGTCAAGCAGCAACAGTTCGGCGTCCGAAGCGAGCGCGGCGACCAGCGCCACCTTCTGCCGGTTGCCCTTGGAATAGGTGCGGGCCTTCTTGCGCGGGTCGAGGTCGAAACGCTCCAGCAACTCGTCCCGCCGGGCCCGGTCCAGCCCACCGCGCATCCGGCCGAGCAGGTCGATCACCTCGCCGCCGGTGATGTTCGGCCACAGGTTGACGTCGCCGGGCACGTACGCCAGGCGGCGGTGCAGGGCGACGGCGTCCCGCCATGGGTCGCCACCGAGCATCCGCACCGTGCCGCCGTCGGCGCGCAGCAGGCCCAGCAGGATCCGGATCGTCGTGGTCTTGCCGCTGCCGTTCGGGCCGAGGAAACCGTGCACCTCGCCGGGCTCTACGGTCAGGTCGAGCCCGTCGAGCGCCTTGGCCCGGCCGAAAGATTTGGTCAGGCCGGCGATGTCGATCGCCGCCCCGTTCTGAACGCTCACGTTGACACTCCACAATGGAGAGAAGGAGAGGGGCACCGCGCGGCATGACGCGATGCGGATCGAACACGCATGAGTGAGAAGCCCTACCACCGTCAGCGCGGCGGATCCGAGTCCGCCTTACGCGCGGCCGCACACGAGCACCGCATCCGTCCGCGCGGCGCGACGGCAACAGCCCTCATCGCCGCTCCCCCGCCCGCCGGGCCCTTGCCTTCTCGGCGTGCTCCTCCCACCGCCGCACGTGCTCCTCGCCGTACTCCACACCGACGAAGTCAAAGAAGTCCATCAGCTCGTGCAGCCGCTCGCGCTGCACCGACCGGTCTTTCCCGACGATCGACAGCCCGAACTCGGCCGCCTCGATGCCCGGCCGTAGCCGGGCCACCCGCGCACGCAGGATCTGCGCCCAACCGCCGGGCTTGAGCTGGTAGTGATGCTGCCGAGAACCCGGCATCGGCACCCGCTCCACCAGCTGACCCAGCTCCAGCTGCCGAATGACCGTGCTGATGGAGGCCTTGCTGGCCCGCAACGCGGCCGCCAACTCGGTGATCGACTGATGTGGCTCTGGGCCGATCATCAGCCAGCCATAGATCCGGCCCATCATCCGTGCGGTGCCCAAGGTCTCGAAGAACATACCGATCCGCTCGATGAACTCGCGCTCACCTGGCGTCGGTTCGCTCATCACCACACCTCGGCGTTCAAAGGATGCTGAACGAACTGTACCGAACGAACATCGATGGATCCATAGCTTTGAACTGTCTTATATAGATCCCTTCCGGTGGCACCGGTGCGGTACCGTGACGGCCTGGTGTGCCGGGAAGCCTGGTCGGCGATGTCGAGACACGTCGAGCCCAGGAGCACGCCATGCTCGTTCAAATCACGCTGGCCGCCGCCGGTCTGGCCCTGCTCACCATCGCCGCCGACCACCTCGTGCTGGGCTCGTCCCGACTCGCGCGACGGCTGCGGATCAACGCCGTCGTGGTCGGTGTGATCGTCATCGGCCTGGGCACCTCCGCACCCGAGCTGCTCGTATCAGCGGTGGCCGCGGCACGCGGCGACACCGGAATCGCCGTGGGAAACATCGTCGGCTCCAACATCCTCAACCTGACCCTGATCCTCGGCGTAGCGGCGCTCATCGGTCCGATGGCGATCACCTCGAAGGTGCTCCGCCGCGAAGTGCCGCTCGCCGTCTGCGCGGTCGGCCTCTTCGCCGCGCTGGCGTGGGCCGGACTCGGCCGGACCGCCGGTGCGGTGCTCGCCACCGCCACGCTCGGCGCGCTGGCGCTGTTGCTGCGCTGGGCCCGCACGCCCCGCGGCAACCAGGAGCTCGCCGAAGACGTGGCCACGTTCACCGAAGACCCGGCCGTCCTGGACCTCCCCACGCCCGGACGGCGACCGCCGGGTTGGTTCGAACCCATCCGCTCCGCCGCCGGGCTGGCCGGCGTCCTGGCAGGCGCACAACTGCTGGTCAGCAACGCCGCCGCGATCGCCGCCGACCTCGGCGCCTCACAGGTACTCATCGGATTCACCATCGTCGCCGTAGGCACCTCCCTACCTGAACTCGTCACCACCGTGCAGGCCCAGCGCCGCGGCGAGTCGGAGCTCTTGGTGGGAAACCTCTTCGGCAGCAACCTGTTCAACAGCCTCGCCGGCGGCGCGGTCATCGGCTTCGCCTCAGGCACCGGCCGGCCGGCCACCGCAGGGGCGGCGCTGCTGCTGACGATGCTCCTCAGCAGCGGACTCGCGTGGGTACTGCTGCGCCGCGGGCTGCGTCTGACCCGGCCTGAGGGAGCCGTGCTGCTGGCCACCTACGTCCTCACGCTGCTGGCCGTGTAACCGCCGCTACCACCGGCCCGACGGACCGGCAGGCCGGCATGTCATTTCACGCCATTGCAGGTTCAGGCCACCCGGAACCCAATGACTCCCCGGCCGCGCCGGAGCTATAAGGGATTGCCAGGTATTGGCGACACGGTGAGCGAAAGGTAGCGAGAATGAAGATCGAGATCCGTCGGCTCGAAAAGATCGAGACGACCGTATTCTGTCCGATCTCCGGGGACTGCTGACCCAAGAGTGCCGGCGCGGAAGACAGTTCCGCGCCGGCCAGCGACGCATCGGTGTCGGCGCTTTTCGCACAAAACAGGGAGTTAGATCGTGGAACGGCCGCGCGTCAAGACCGTATTCCCGCCCATTCCGCTCGGCAATGGCAAGATCAGAATCGGCGGCTTTGATCTTGGGCTCGCCGCCGAACTCGATGACGACGAACAGGGTCACACCTGGCATCTCCTCAAACTGCTGGACGGCAGCAACACCCACGCCGATCTCGCCCGCGAGATGCACCGCTACGACCCGAAAGTGAGCCCCGAGGACGTTACGTCGGCGGTAGCCGCACTGGCCACTGCCGGCTATCTGGAAGATGCGGCCGAGCTGCCACCCGCGACGTTCTCGGCCGAGGAAGTGGAACGGTACCGCCGCAACATCGAATTCTTCTCGCACTTTCCCTCGGACACGGCGACCGCATACGAAATGCAACATCGGCTCAAGAGCGCGAGAGTCACCGTGCTCGGGGTCGGCGGGCTGGGTACATACGCGGCGCTGGCGCTGACCGCGCTCGGCGTGGGCGAACTGCTTCTCGTCGACTACGACGTGGTGGAGCTGGCGAACCTCAACCGCCAGGTGCTCTACACCGAGGAGGACATCGGCCGGCCGAAGGTCGCCGCGGCCGCCGACCGCCTGGCACAGGTCAACCCGCACGTCCGCGTTACCGCCGTGCGGGAGCGGTTGTCCGGACCGGACCAGGCCCGCGCCATGATCGCAGGACGGAACCTGCTGGTCTGCGCCGCGGACCGGCCCCGGCGGCTGATCTACGAATGGCTGAACGCGGCCACCATCGCCGAACGGGTGCCATGGATCCGCGGCGGCAACGCCGGACTCACGGCCAGCGCGTTCCTACACGTGCCATTCGAGACGGCTTGCTATGCCTGCGTGGAACTCGCCGGAGCCGACGAGCTCCCGTGGCTCGAAACGATGAACAGGTACATCCAGGAACACCTCTCCGATTCCGCGGCCAACCCATGCACGGCACCCGTCGCCGGGCTGCTCGGCAGCGTCGTCGCCATGGAGGCAGCCAAGTACCTGACCGGCGCCACGCGCCCAGCCATGTTGAACCGGCGCATGGTTGTCGACCTGGCACGCCTGGAGCTCCGCTACATGGACGGCCGCCGGCGCGACGACTGCCCGGCCTGCGGACCCGTAGCCGCGGCCACGAAGGAGGCGGCAGCATGGGAATCGCCCTGACGGACCAGGCCCGCGTCGAACTTCATTCCTTGGCGATCGGCCCCGAGGACGACGGTGTCCAGGAGGTCGGGCGGCCCGAGACCGGAGTGTTCATCGCCTTGCCCGCCGAGGGCATCCGGCTGCTGTCCTGGCTGGACAGTGGGTTCACACTGGGCGAGGTCCGGCGAAGGTTCACCGCCATCTACGGTGTCGCGCCCGAGCTGGACGAATTCGTCACGGGACTGCTGGACTGCGGATTCGTGAAGGCCGTCGACGGCACCGCCACCAGCCCCGCGGCGGCCGAGTCGGCCGGTCGTGGCTGGCGCCTGCTCGCCTCCTTGCCACAACACCGGGTGGCCTGGATCCTTGCGCCGCCGATGCGCCTGCTCTACGCCGGGGTGTGGCTCGCCGTGCCGGTGCTCTTCGTCCTTCGCCCCGACCTGATCCCGCACGCCGCGAACGCGCTGCTCGACCTTCAGGCCAGCCTCAACCTGCTGCTACTGGTGCTCCTGGTGTGGGTCATGCTCTTCCTCCACGAGCTTGCCCACATGCTGGCCGCGCGGGCCCGCGGCTGCGTGGCCTCGCTTTCAATCAGTCGGCGTCTCTACTTCCTGGTCGCACAGACCGACATGAGCGGAATTCGCGCCGTCCCACGGCGGGAACGGTATGCACCGTATCTGGCCGGCATGACCTTCGACTTGGCGGTGCTGTTGGCCTGTACCGCGTTGCGGATGGCCGGAGTCGGCGGCGGAGTGCCGACCGTGATCGCCTACATCGTCGGAGCCCAGATCGCGTACCAGTTCGCCATCTTCCTGCGCACCGATCTCTACTTCGTCTTGACGAACTGGCTTCGGACCGGAAACCTCACCCAGGACGTGCAGGCCATCCTGAACGATCGATGGCGGCGATCGCGGGGAAAGGCCCGACTCGATCTGAGCGGCATTCCCGCTCGGGAACGGCGCATCGCCCGGCTTTACTTGCCGTTCTACGTGCTCGGCATCGCCGCGGCGATCGCCAACCTCGTGTTCTACGTGCTCCCGGTGCTAGCTGGCCTCGTCATGCGCGCGGTCAGCGGCTTGCTCGGGCATGACGGCGTCCTCTCGCGGTGGGACGGCATAGCGTTCCTCATCGTCAATGCCGTCCATTTTGGCCTACTCGGCATGGTGTTCTACCGCGAACGTCGGGTCAGCCAGGCCCGCAAGACCGAGTTCGCGGTGAACTAAGCCTCCGTCAGGCACCTTGTCGAACTTGGCTTACGCTATCGGATCGTATGCTCGCGCTGGTGAAGGCGTTCCTCAAAGCCGGTGTGCTCGCCGAGACCCGGGTGCACGAGGACAGCCTCACCGGCACGCCGCAAGGTGGCATCCTGTCCCCGCTGCTGGCCAATATCGCCCTGAGCGCGCTCGATGAGCACGTGCACAGGCCGTGGCTGGACGGCGGGTGCTCAGTACGCCACGCCGACGCACCCGGCGTCGCGCCAAGGGCCTGCCGAGCTGGCGGATAGTCCGCTACGCGGACGACTTCGTCATCCTCGTGCAGGCACCCGCGACGACGTCGAAAACCTGCGCGAAGAGATCGCCACGGTGCTCGATCCCCTTGGTCTGCGCCTGTCGCCGGCCAAGACCCGGATCGTGCACATGAGCGAGTCGTTCGACTTCCTTAGGTTCCGCATCCAGTGGCGCCGCAAGCGAGGTACGAACAAGTGGTACGTCTACACGTTCATCGCCGACCGGCCCATCCGGTCGCTGAAGGACAAGGTCCGTGCCCTCACCGGCAGGTTGTCGCAGCAACCACCCAGGGACGTGCTGACCCGGCTCAACCAGATCATGCGCGGATGGGCCAACTACTTCAAACACGCGGTCTGCAAGCACACCTTCGGAACGCTGCAGGTCGGCGCGATCCGGTTGGGGTGCTGGATCTGTACCGGACCCGTCCCGGGCCGTTGAGCCAGCATGAGCCGGCCGACGCGTTGGCGTTCGCCGAAACGGCGTCCATGTTGCTGCTCGACACAGCGGCCGGGACGCAGCCGGACACCGCGGAGCTGACCTGGCAACGCGACGACCCGACCGCGCACCAGGCCCAGGCGCACCAGGCTACCGGCATGATCCTGGTCCAGCTCGGTATCAGCGCGGAGGCCGCCTTCGTTCGGCTCCGCACGTCGACGTGGATCAGACGTTCATCCTGCTCCGCAGCACCGCCCGCACCAACAACCGCCGGCTATCCGAACTCGCCCGCGCCGTCGTCGATGGCTCCGAAACGATCTGACACGAACCGTCCCCTTGGAACAGGGCGGCCGTTTCGTGCCGCCCTGTGACAGGTAACCACGGAGCCGTCGGTTGGCGGCGGTCAGCTCAGTCCTTCGCCTACCTCCAGGCGACGGATGGACTCTCCGCCCTTATGGCTGTTCGACCGCCCGTGCCTGTTTCCGATCAGGGCCGCGAGCTTGTGTACGGCACCGCTGCACGCCTCGCCCACGGAGGCGGCGTGGTGCGTGACGGCGACCGGTTGCTTTCCCGCGGACCGCGCCTCGATCATGCATCGCTTGTCCGAGCCGCCGGACCCTCCGGCGTTCTCGTCGCCGAGGTGGACCTCTACGCGGGTGATTTGATGACTGAAACGCGACAGCGCGGACTCGAGTTCGGCCTGGAGGCGCTGGACCATTCCATCGCTGACGGTCACGTTCTTGTCCGTGTGGACCTGGATCTGCACGCGCGGTCTCCTTCTGTGTCGCCCGTCCCACCGGGGCCGGCGAGGAAGTCGTGCCCGGGCCGGTACGCCGAACCGGCCGCACGAGCGTTCTCGTCGGGCCGGCGGCACCGGCGGTGATGTCAGCGGGGTCGGTTGAAGCGGGAAAGGAGGGTACGCAGCTTGCTCTGGTTCCCAGGGTGGGCCGTGCCCGGTCGGCCCTGGTTGCCACGGCGGTTCATGCCTTGCCGGCCCCGGTCGATCAGTTGACGGCCGTGCGGACTGCGGACGAAGGCCATGACACGGTTCAGCAAAGACGAAGACGCCATCGATTTACCTCTCCACTGGGGTGCGTTCCGCATGCGGAAATACACCGGTGCGATCAACGCTCATGTCAGACTGGACACGAACCTCGACGGCCGGTCCCTGACGACGCCGCCCCCTGGCGTCCGATCGATATGGCGGCGACGCTGTCCAGCCGGAGGTGGATTAGAGGCGTCATTTGTCGTATACCCGTTGAGCGGGTGTATATGCGTTCGCGGCGGGCCGATGTGGGTCGGGTTGCTTCACCGAACGGGCTTCGGAGTGTACGGCCGGGGTGCAGGATGAGTCATGCGACCGGGAAGGGGTGCACCCCGAGCACGAACGCGATCCAGACCGGGGTCAACTCGCGGTGACGCCGTACCGCGAGCGTCATGACTCCGAGCGCGGCAGCTCCGAACTCGGACAGAGACGGACGCTGATTGACACCTTGTGCGGTGCCCCAGCGGCATTTGGGGGACCCGCGCCGACCACCTGGTCCGGTGCGTCGAGCAGCGCTACTCGGTCGCCGTCGTGGTAGCGACCTGGTCCTGTTCGCGACGCCGCTCGCCTTCGGCGAGGAATTCACGGAGGCGTTGCTACGCGCGATGACGTTCATGATCGTGGCGTCGCCGTGCGCGGTGGTGCTGGCGACGATGCCGCCGCTGCTGGCCGCGATCGCGACCGCCGGCCGTAACGGCGTGCTGGTCAAGTCGGCCGTGGTGATGGAGCGGCTGGGCCAGACCAGCCTGGTGGCCTTCGACAAGACCGGCACCCTCACCGAAGGCACGCCGCGACTGGCCGCGGTCCGGCCGCTGCCCGGCGGACCGGTGACCGATCCTGACCGGCTGCTGACGTTGGCCGCGGCCGCCGAGCAGGCCAGCGAACACCCCCTCGCCGGCGCCGTGGTGGCCGCCGCCCGCGCCGCCGGCCTGGACATCCCCACCGCGAGCGCATTCACCTCTGCGCCCGGACGGGGCGTGCGGGCCGACGTCGACGGGCTGCCGATCACGGTCGGCCGCGCGAGCGCCGCCGACCAGCCGGTGCGGCGGATGGTGGCCGACCTCGAGAACACCGGGCACACCACCGTCGTGGTAACCGTCGACGGCGTCCCGGCCGGCGTGCTGGGGCTGACCGACCGGGTACGCCCCGCGGCCGCCGAGGCCACCGCCCGGCTCACCGTCCTAACTGGACAAGCACCGGCGCTGCTGTCCGGGGACAATCCCCGCGCCACGGCGCGGGTGGCCGCCGAGGTGGGCATCGGCGATGTCCGCGCCGGCCTGCTGCCGCAGGACAAGGTGGCCGCCGTACACGACCTCCAGGCCGGCGGCGAGCGCCTGCTGGTGGTCGGTGACAGGGTCAACGACGCCCCGGCCGTGGCCGCCGCGCACGCCGAGATCGCGATGGGCCGGGTCGGGTCGGATCTGGCGTTGCAGACCGCCGACGCGGTCATCACCCGCGACGACCTGAGCACCGTCCCCGCGCTGATCGCGCTGTCCCGCCGGGCCCGGCGCTACGTGATCGCGAACCTGGCCATCCCGGCCACGTTCATCACCGTGCTCGCCACCTGGGACATCGTCGGCCACCTGCCCCTTGGGTGTGGCCGGCCACGAGGGCTCCACCATCATCGTGGCCCTGAACGGGCTGCGGCTGCTACGCGCCTCCGCATGGAGCACGCGACCGTGACGGGTCAGGTGCGGGGTAGGGCCACCACCACGTCGAGCTCGCGGGCGGTGGCGGCGTACCCGGCGGCGGTCAGCTCGTCGAGCAGGTCCTGCGGGGACAGCACGTGCCACGGGTACTCCGCCACGAACTCGCTGTCGACGGCGCCGTCCTCGTCGAGGATCCGGTACCGCATGGTCCAGGTGACCATGTCGTCGCCGGCGGGACGGGCGCCGCCGCTGCCCTGGTAGGTGCGTCGACCGATCGGCACCGACGTGAACGGGCTCTCCGGGATGACCGTCGGCTCCGTGGGCGGTTGCAAGTTGACGATCAGCGGCGCGGCCGGCTCCAGCCGCGGTCGCAGGTCCGCCCAGAAGCGGCGGCGCTGCGCGGGGGTCAGGTGCCCGATCATGTTGATCGCGAGCACGCCGCCGAGGCGTGGCGGCAGCCGCATCCCGTCGACGTCGATGGCTTGGACGGTGACGCGCCGCCGCAACCCGTCGTTGGCGGCGAGACGGGACAGCAGTACGGCCCGCAGGATCGGTGACGGTTCGACGGCGATGACCTCGGCGTCGGGAACGGTGTCCGCGACCAGCAGGGTGCCCAGTCCGGTCCCGGCGCCAATGTCGACGATCGGTCCCTGCCCCGGCGCCGCCTGGCGCAGCGCGTCGCTGATCGGGGCGCCCAGGGCTCGCCAGGCGTCCTGGCTGAGCACGTCGATGAACTCTCCGGACTCCGCGTACGGATCGGCGGGCATCGGTTCACTTCCCTCGGTCAACGGGCTGGGGCGAGCTGGGCAGTGTCGATTGCACGGAGCGTGCCGAGCTGGGTGGCGATCAGCAGCCGCTGCGGGTCGAGCCAGGCCAGGGCGGTGCCGGCGGCGTCCAGGTCGAGGCGTGCGGCCGGGCGCGACGGCTTGCCGGCGGTGCCGGTGGCGGGTCGCCACAGCGCGGCGGCGGCGTCCCGGCCGGCGGTGGCCAGCACGGCGGCGGTCCCGGGCCGCCACGCCATCGCGGTCACGGAGGCGTCGTGGCCGCGCAGCATGCGTGGGGAGGTGCCGGCGGGGCCTTTACCAGCGAAGTCCCACACGGTGAGGTCCGGGGCGCCGTTGTTGGCCAGCCAGCGGCCGGTGGTATCGAACAGCAGCCGGGTGACCTTGTCGGGGAAGCCGGCCATCTCCAGTTCGTTGCCGTCCCGGGTGCGCCAGATGTGCACGCTGCGGTCCTGGTTACCGGTGCAGATCCACCGCTGGTTGCCGGTGGCCGCGATGGCCAGGTGCGAGCCGGGGTACGGGTAGTGGCCGACCGGGTCGGTGCGGTGCCGGGCGTACCGGTAGACGCCGTTGTAGGCGGACACCGCGATCTCCCGGCCCTGCCGCAGCCAGGTCAGGTCGGTGACCGTGCTCGGCGCCGGACCGGTCTGCCACAACACGGCACCGTCAGCGGCGTGCACCACCACGTGGCGGCCGCAGGCGATGGCAACCCGGTCGTCGCCGGCCCAGCGGGCGCGGGCAGACCAGCCGTCCGCTCGTGGTGTGTCGAGGCGGCGGTCGGCGGTGTGCCACAGCTGATATCCGGCCGTTCCGGTCAGCGCCAGGTGGGCGCCGTCCGGGGAGAAAGCGGCGTCGAGCAGTCCGCCGTCGACCGCCAAAGAAGCGGATGTTTCGCCGGTGTCGGCGTCGTAGATGGTGCAGGTGCCTTCGGCGCCGGCCACCGCGACCAGCCCGCCCGCGGTGGCGAGCGCGACCGGTACATCGTCCACAGTGGTCTGCCAGAGGAGAGCTTCGGCGGTGGTGGTGCTCACGCGGCGGCTCCGGTCAGGCAGGCGGTGAACCCGGCCTCAAGCTCGCCGCGGTCGAGGTTGCGGCCGATGAAGGCCAGGCGGTTGGTGCGCGGCTCGCCGTCCCGCCAGGGGCGGCCGTCGTCGCCGTCGAAGAGCATGTGTACGCCCTGGAACACGTACTGCTGGTCTTGTCCGGCGAGGGCGAGGATGCCCTTGGAGCGGAAGATGTCCACGCCCTTGGTGGCCAGCAGCTCGCCGAGCCAGTCGTTGAGCTTGTCGACGTCGACCTCGCCCGGCGTTTGGATGCCGACCGAGGTGACGGTGGCGTCGTGCTGATGATCGGTGTCGGTGAGGAACCGCGGGTCGGTTTCCAGGACGCGGGACAGGTCGAACGCGCCCACGTCCAGGATCCGGTTCAGGTCGAGTTTGCCGTGCTGGGCGGGGATGATCTCGGCCAGGGCGTTGACCTGCCGCAGCCGCGTGCGGATGTCACACAGCTCGGCGTCGGCGACGAGGTCGGTCTTGTTCAGGATGATGCGGTCGGCGAAGGCGACCTGTTCGATGGCTTCGTTCTCCACCCCTTCGGGTTTGACCTCGTCCAGGTGGGTGAGGATGTGCTTGGCGTCGACGAGCGTGATGATGGCGTCCAGGCGCAGCTGGTCGCGGATCTCGTCGTCGACGAAGAAGGTCTGCGCGACAGGTGCTGGGTCGGCAAGGCCCGTGGTCTCGACCAGGATCCGGTCGAAGCGGTCCCGGCGGCGCATCAGCGCGCCGAGGATGCGGATCAGGTCGCCGCGCACGGTGCAGCAGATGCAGCCGTTGTTCATCTCGAAGATCTCTTCTTCGGCGTCCAGGACGAGGGCGTCGTCGATGCCGATCTCGCCGAACTCGTTCTCGATGACGGCGATGCGCATGCCGTGCTGCTCGGTGAGGATCCGGTTGAGCAGGGTTGTCTTGCCCGAGCCGAGGAAGCCGGTGAGCACGGTCACGGGTACCCGGGTGTCGGTCACAGCTGGCCTCCAGGGGTGATGGTGTCGCGGACGTCTTGGCCGGTTACATCGGACAGTGGCTTGTGGATGGTCCACCGCCGAGGCGCCTCGCGGCCGCCAGCACGGCGACCACCGTCTCCACCGGTGGACAGTCTGGTTCGGCACATCTCAGTTGCTGTACGACGACCGTGTGCCGGTCATCGAGGCCGAGGACCTGACGCACCACCGCTTTGAGGGCGCCGCTGTCGGCGGCCGGCATACGTGTCGTCCGCACCGGGCCGGGGCGGCGGTCGCTCATGGCTGCGCCTGCGTTGTGAAGCAGCCGGCGAACGGGTCGCTCCAATGCCGCCACACTTCCTCGCCGGTGGCCAGTTCGCCGTCGGACAGCAGGCATGCGGACAGCAGCCGGTGCAGGCCGACAGCATCGAGGTCCAGGCCGATGAAGACCAGGTGACTGTGCCGGTCACCGTAGTACGGATCCCATTCCATCGCGGCGGCCAGCCTGCGCATGTCGCTTTCCTCGTCCCAGCCGGCGTCCGGGAGCGCGGCTAGCCACGATCCGAGCGAGCCCATGGAAAGGCCAGCGCCGGCCGACTCCCAGGCCACGACGGTGTCCGGCTGGCTGGCCAGCCACAGGTGGCCGCGGGAGCGCAGGACGCCGTCGGTGATCCCTTCGAGGGCCTTGTGCAGCCGTCCGGGGTGGAACGGCCGGCGGGCGCGGAAGACGGCGGACACCACACCGCAGTCCGGGATCGGCTCGTGAACCCCGACCGTATGCCCCTCGATGCCGCGCGCCAGGACGGCGGGGGTGTCCGGGCGGTGCCGGCCGGTGTGCCGCAACCGGGCGGCCAGCGCGGTGCCGTCGATGACCGGCTCGCCGAGCGTGAAGTGGGCGGCCCACGGCGCCATCCGGTGCAGCAGTATGGAAAGGCGGGTGGTGTCGAAGCTGCCCTCTGTGGACTGTCCCCAGAGGACGATCGTGTCGGCGTACTCGATCTGCCGGGAGATCACGTCGGCGACCGTGCGATGGTCGTCGTCGGCGGCGTGCAGGCCGTGGCGGGCCAGTTCGTCGGTGCTGGAAAGGCCGCCGAGCAGGCGGGCCGCGTCGACGACCGTGACGTACGAGTCGAAACGCACCGCCTCGGTAACCGGGGCACCGTCGACCAGGCAGTACTCGCACGCGGCGGCCAGCGTCTGCGGCTCCACGGCCTCGGGGAGGATCAGGACGAGGTCGTGGCACGGATGCTGTCGTGCCAGCCGTACCAGGGTGGGCAGCACGTCTTCGCGCAGGGTGCAGGCGGCACAGCCGTGGACGAGGCTGACCCGCTCGTCCTCCAGTACGCCGGAGCCGGTGCGTACGATCCGGTGCACGACGCCGTCCCGTACGCCGGCCAGGTCGTGCCGGACCAGCAGCAGCGACGGGTCGACGGCCAGCAGCGCGCGGGCGGTCGCGAACGTGGCGGCGGGCCAGAACCCGGACAGCACGGTGACGGCGGGTCGGGTGTCGGTCCGCACGTCGACTGCGCCGGGTTGCGCATGCGGCGGGAGCATCACGTCAGCCCTCCTGTTGGGGGTGTCGGGTTGAGCTGCCATTGGCTGGCCTTGGTGCGTTCGTGCCACATGCGGGTGTAGAGACCGCCCGCAGCGAGCAGTTCGTCGTGGGTTCCGGTCTCGGCAACCTTGCCGGACTCGAGGACGATGATCTGGTCGGCGTCGCGAATGGTGTTGAGCCGGTGGGCCACGACCAACACGGTGCGGTGCTGGACGAGCCGGGCCAAGGCCTGCTGTACGGCGTGTTCGTTGATCGGGTCGAGCGCGGCCGTGGCTTCGTCGAGCAACAGGATGGGTGCGCCCTTGGCGACGGCGCGGGCGATGGAGACACGTTGCCGCTCGCCGCCGGACAGGGTCTGGCCGCCTTCCCCGATGGGTGTGCCGTAGCCGTGGGGTAGGTCGGTGATGAAGTCGTGGGCCTGGGAGGTGCGGGCGGCGGCCTCGACGGCGGCCGGCGTGAGGTCGGTGTTGCCGAGGGCGATGTTGTCTCGGACGGTCCCCTGGAACAGGTACACGTCCTGGGGTACCAGGGTGATGGTGTCGAAGAGTTGGTCGGCGGAGAGGTGGCGCAGGTCGGTGCCGCCGACGGTGATGGCGCCGCTGTCCGGGTCCCAGAAGCGGGCGACGAGGTTGAGCAGGGTGGTCTTGCCGGCTCCGCTGGGGCCGACGATCGCGGTGACCGTGCGCGGGGGGACGGCGAAGCTGACGTCGTGCAGCACGGGCTGGTCGGGTTGGTAGCCAAAGGTGACCCCATCCAGCTGGACGCTGGGCTCACTGGGCTTGGCCACCGGGGCGTCGGGGTACGTCTGGGCGGGCAGGGCCAGGAGCCGGCAGATCCGTTCCAGCGCGGCGTCGGCGAGGCGGACCTGTTCGACGCTGGAGGCGAGTTCGAGCAGCGGGTTGTAGACGCGCAGGATGAGGACCAGGAAGGCGATGAGGGCGGCGGCGTCGAGGCCGCCACCGAAGAGGCGGTACGCACCCGCGGCGACGACCAGGGGAACGCCGAGTTGCACGGTGCCCATGGTCAGCAGCGCTATCGGAGTGAGCCGGACGGCGAGGCGGTCGTTGACGGCCCGGAGGTCGGCCACGGCGTCGCGGTACCAGCCGAGGCGTTCGCCGGTGCGGTCGAACGCCCGGATCACCGCGATTCCCTGCACGTATTCGACGATCCGGCCGGCGCTGGCGGCCATTCGGTCGCCGCGGTCCAGGGCGTTGGCCCGGAAGTAGCGGTTGGCCCACCAGAACAGCGGCGCGGCGACCAGGACGCTGGCCGTGGTCGCGGCGGCCATCGCCGGATCGAGCACAAGGAGGCCGGCGAAGACGAAGACCGGCAGCGCGGCGGCGCCCAGTAGCTGCTGCATGCCGACGCTGGCGAAGGTGGACACGGCCTCGTAGTCCGTGGTGAGCACGGAGCTGACGTCGCCGGTGCCGCGCTGCCGCAGCGTGCCGAGCGGCACGCGGTGCACGTGTTCCAGGGCGCGTAGCCGGGCGTCGCCGATCGCCTCGTACGTGGAGATCCAGGCGAACCGGTTGGCCGCGATCGCCAGGCCGTACTGGACGACGGCGGCCGCCACCATGACGACGATCGCGGTGGTGACCACCGGCGCGGTGAGCGTCTGAGTGCGGACACGCTCGATGGTCCAGACCAGCGCGACCACGGGCGCCGCACCGACCAGCGCCTGCGCGAACCGCAGCGCGACGCCCACGGCGAGGCGGCGGCGGTACGGTCCGAACAGCTGCCACACCGCCCTGATCGGACCCCGGTACGTCGTGGTGGTCATCATGCCTCCTGAGCGTGCACGGCGGCCGACACCGAAATCTGTTGCGCGCCTTCGAAGGCGGCCCACATCCGGGCGTACAGGCCATCGCGGGCGAGCAGTTCGTCGTGGCGGCCGCGCTCGACGATCCGGCCGCCGTCCATGACCAGCAGCTGGTCGGCTCCGGCCACGGTGGACAGCCGGTGGGCGACCATGATGACGGTGCGGCCGGCGGTGAGTGCGGTGATCGCCTCTTGCAGGGCGAGCTCGTTCTCCGGGTCGACGAACGCGGTGGCCTCGTCGAGCACGATGATCGGCGCGCCCTTGAGCAGCGCCCGGGCTATCGCCAGCCGCTGCCGCTCCCCGCCGGACAGGCGGCCGCCGCGCTCCCCGAGCCGAGTGGCGTACCCGTCGGGGAGCGCCATGACGGTGTCGTGGATGTGGGCGGCGCGGGCTGCGGCGACCAGCTCGGCGTCACTGGCGTCGGGCTTGGCCAGGCGCAGGTTGGCCGCCACCGTATCGTCGAACAGGAACGTCTCCTGGAACACGAACGTGACCTGCTCCATCAGCTGGGCGAACGGCATGTCCCGCACATCCGTCCCGCCGACCCGCACGGTGCCGGCGTCAGGGTCGTAGAAGCGGCAGATCAGCCGCGCGACCGTGGTCTTGCCAGCCCCGGACGGCCCGACCAGCGCGGTGACGGTCCCGGGTCCGGCGCGGAAGCTCACCTCGTGCAGGGCATCGGCGGCCGACTGGTCACCGGGATAGCGGAAGCTCACCCGGTCGAACTCCATGGCCGGTTCGCCGATCTGGGCGAGGTCGGTGGTTTCCGGTAGCTCACCGGCGTCCCGCAGCGCGGTAACCAGCCCGGCGGCCAGCGACAGGTGCCCGAGCTGCACGCTCAGCTCGGTCAGCTGGAGCACGGGTACCCCGTAGCCGATCCCGAAGATGGCGAAGAACAGCAGGTCCGCGGCGGTCAGGTGGCCGGTGTGGTAGAGGATCAGGGCGACCGGAGCGATCGTGACGACGGTGCCGGCGGCGAGCACCTGAAAGCCGGTGTAGAGCGGCAGGAACTGCCGCCCCCACCGGGCCTGGAAGCGGGCGGCGTCGGTGACCGCGTCACGGGTCTCGCCGTACAACTGGCCGGGCCGGTGGAAGGTGCGCACCACCGGCAGGCCGCGGATCAGCTCGACCAGCGAGCCGTTCATCCGCCCCATCGCCACCATGTACTCGCCGAGCTGGTCCTTCCCGCTGCGCCGGATCGACGCGTTCATCAGCCACAGTCCGGCGACCACGGTGGCGAGGGCGACGAGCGCCAGCCGCCAGTCGACCACTGCCATCCACGCGGTCAGCGCGAGGATGGACACCGCGGCGGCGACCAGGTCCGGCAGCGCGTGGGCCAGGAACAGCTCCAGCCGTTCCACGTCGTTGGAGATGGTCCGCTGAAGGGCGCCGGACTGGCGGCTGGTAACGAAGCCGAGCGGTACCCGGGTCAGCCGCACCCCGACGCGTAGCCGCAGCCGGTACAGGGTGGCGAACGCGGCCCGGTGCGAGATCCAGATCGACGTGCCCAACAGCACGTACTGGGCGACCACGAATACCAGCGCCAGCAGCGCCAGCCGGTAGAAGTCGGTACGGGTGGCGGAGCCGTCGACCAAGTGGCGCAGGGCCTGGTGGATGACGTACAGCGGACCCAGCCGGCACAGCGCTCCGGCAGCGGCGAGGACGGCGGACAGCGCGTACCGCGGCCAGTCCGGGCGGGCGAACGGCAGCAGCGACCGCACCCCACCGGACAGCGTCAGCGGTGTGTCGTTGCTGTTCTGGTCGGTCATGACGACGCCTCCAAGGAAAGAGCCGTGGCGAGGGTGGCGTGCAGCGACGGTGCGGCATTTACCAGCGCTCGGCCGGCCACAGACCGTGGCCGGCTCAGGACCGCTTCGGTCGTGTCGTACTCGCCCAGGTGTCCGTCTTCCAGGACGGCGACGGTGTCCGCCATCCGGCGGACCAGGCCGAGGTCGTGGGTGATGAACACCACGGCGACGCCCTCGTCGCGGCGCAGCTCGTCGAGCAGGCCGACGATGGAGTCTGCCACGGTGGGGTCGAGCGCCGAGGTGATCTCGTCGCACACGAGCACACGCGGCCGGGCGGCGAGGGCCCGGGCGATGGCGGCCCGCTGCCGTTCGCCACCGGACAGTTGCCCAGGCCGGCGGCCGGCGAGGTCGGCGCCGAGCCCCACCCGGTGCAGCAACTCGACCGCCCGCGCGGCGGCCTGCCGCCGGGACATGCCGTGCAGCAGCCGCAGCGGGCGGGCCACCGCAGCGCCGACGCGCCGGTGCGGGTTCAGCGAACCGTACGGGTCTTGCGGGATGAGCTGCAGCCAACCGCGCTGCTCGGGGCTGCGCCGCTCGGCGGCCGGCGCCAGGACATGGCCCGCGACCCGGACCTGACCGGCGGTGGGCTGATGCAAGCCGGCCAGGCAGCGCGCAAGGGTGGACTTGCCAGAGCCGCTGGCTCCCACGAGGGCGAGCGCTTCACCGGGCCGTACCTCGAAGCCAACGTCGTGGACGACGTCGCCGTGACCGTATCCGGCGCTCAGGCCGTGCACGCACAGCACCGCGGGATCCGCGGCCGGCGCGCTGCGGGGCCAGTCGGCGCGCGGATCCGGGTACGCGTCGACGAGGCGCCGGGTGTACGGATGGGCGGGAGTCCGCAGGGTCGGCCGGCAGTCGCCGGTCTCCACCTGCACCCCGTCCCGCAGGACGACCACGCGGTCGGCCAGCCGGGCGACCAGGTCGAGGTCGTGGCTGATCACCAGCAGGGCAAAGCGCTGCTGCCGTTGCAGCCGGTCGAGCTCCGTGACGACCAGCGCGCGGGTGCCGGGATCCAGCCGGCTGGTCGGTTCGTCGAGCACCACCAGCCGCGGCTCACGTGTAAGCGCACGGGCCAGCGCGAGACGCTGCTGCTGCCCGCCGGACAGCTCGCTGGGCAGCCGGCGCAGGAACCCGGCGTCGGTCGGCAGGCCGACACGGTCCAGGCGGCAGCCGATCGCGGCCGGATCGCGTTCAGCGGGTTCGAGCAGTTCGCCGATCTGGTTCGCGACGCGCATTGTCGGGGTGAGCGTGGCCGCCGGGTCCTGCCCCAGCCAGGCCGTGTGCTGGCGGCGCAGCCGTCGCCGCGCCCGCTCGGGCAGCGTGAAGACGTCCTGCCCGCACAGCCGTACCCGGCCGGCGGCCAGGCGCAGGCCGGGGCGGATGATCCCCAGGGCCGCCAGCGCGAGGGTGGTCTTGCCGGCGCCGGACTCGCCGACGACCCCGACCCGTTCCCCCGCCTGCAAACGCAGAGCGATGCCGTCGACGACGGGCCGCCCCACTGGACCGGTGACGCGCAGGTCGGTGATGTCCAGCGGCGCGGTCATCGCGCACCCCGCAGTCGGCCGGCGAGGCGATCCGCGAGCAGGTTCACCGAGACCGTGAACGCCACCACACACAACCCCGGGGCCAGCAGCGCCGCCGGATTGAGGCCGCCGGCGTCAGCGTTGCGCGCCACCATCGTCGCCCAGTTCTGCCCGCCGATCGGCGCGAACCCGAGGAAGCTCAGCGTGGCCACCAGGTATATCGAGCCGACCAGGCGCAGGCCGGCGTCGGTCAGGATCGGACCGGCCAGGGCCGGCGCCAGCTCGCGGGCCAGGATCGCGGTCCGCCGCTCGCCCATGGCGACGGCGTGCTCCACGTAGCCGCTGCCCGCCACTCGGGCGGCCGCGCCGCGCAGGTAGCGGACGCTGGTGGGCACGCCGAGCAGCGCGACCACCGCCACGACCAGACCGGCGGGCGCCCGCGAACCGACGACGATCACCAGTACGAGCAGCGGCGGCAGGACCAGCAGCAGCTCGGTGGCCCGCAGCAGCAGCCGGCTGCCGCGCCCGGACCGCCAGCCGGCCAGCAGCCCCAACGGGACCGCGACCAGGCTGCCCAGCGCCACCGCGAGGACCGGCACGACTACCACACCGCGAGCACCGGCCAGCAGGCCGGAGAGCACATCGCGGCCGAGGTGGTCGGTGCCCAGCGGCAGGCCCGGCCGGGCAGGCTCGTACGGGATGCCCACGATGGCGTCGCCCCGGTGCGGCGCCAGGTGCGGGCCAGCCAACGCGAGCGCCGCGGCGAGCGCGGCCGGCGCGGCGACGAGCACCAGCGCGACCGTCCGCAACCGTCCGGCTCTCATCTCCCGCCCCCCACGGCCAGGGCCGCCTGGCGCCCGGACCGACCGTGGAACAGTTCGGCGGCCAGGAACCCGGTGATCGCGACGGCGGCCAGGACCAGGCCGGCCGCTTCGACCTGGACCGCGTCCCGGGCCCGGACCGCGCTGGCCAACAGCGCACCCAACCCGGGGTACGCGAACACCGTTTCCACCACCAGTGCTCCCCCGACCAGGTACGGCACCAGCAGCGCCAGCACCTGCGCGATCGCTCCGGCCGCCGGCGGCAGCACGTGCCGGCGCAGCACCAGGTGCTCCGGCAGCCCGACGATCCGGGCCGCCTCGACGTGCGGACCGGTAGCGACCTCGGCGACGACCCCGCGGACCATCCGGGCGGTGTACGCACCCCCGTACAACGCCAGCGACGCGACCGGCAGCACCAGGACCGCCGGCTGCGACACCGGCCCCGTCCCGGGCGCGAGCAGCGACACCGGCGGCAGCCAGCCCAGGCCGAACGCGAAGACCGCGACCAACACAGCGGCGAGCGCGAACTCCGGCACCGCGGTCAGCGTCAGCGTCACCGCAGAGACCACCCGGTCCCGCCCGCTGCCCGGCCTCGCGCCGGCCAACAGACCCGCGCCGACACCCACCACCGCGATCACCACGAACGCGACCACCGCCAGCACCACACTGTTACCGGCCCGGTCGGCGACCACCGGACCGACCGGGGTCCGGGTGACCGCGCTGGTACCGAAATCGCCGCGCAGCGCGCCGCCCAGCCAGCGCAGGTACTGCTCGGCCACGGGCGCGTCCAGCCCAAGCTGGGCCCGCAGCTCGGCACCTCGCTCCGGGGTGTAGTTGCTGCCCAACGCCTGCGTGACCGGGTCACCGGGCAGCACCTGCACCGCCACGAACAACACCACGCTGACCGCCAGCAGCAACGCCAACGCGGCCGCCACCAGCCGCAGCACCCGACCCAGCATGGAAACGCCCATCACGCCGGCAGGTAGGCCGAGGCCAGCAGCGGCACCGACTGGCTCAGCCGCACACCATCCACACCGGGACGGACCGCATCGAGCTGCTCGGCGTACCCCCAGACGATGTCGCCACCGGAATCCCACAGGTAGCGCTGCAGCTCGTCGAACCGCTGCCGGCGGGCCGTGTCGTCGACGGTCGCGCGGGCCGCGGCGAGCCGGTGGTCGAAGTCGCCGCCGCGCACACCGGTGATGTTGAACGCCGCATTCGATCCAGTGAACGTGCTGATCATCGTCGCCGCGGGCCGGTTGATGAAGTAGAACGCCTGGAACGGCGTACTCAGCACGCCCCGGTAGTCGTCGAAGTAGGTGTCCGCTGGTGCCTGCTCCACGGTGATGGCAAGACCTGCCTCGCGGGCCTGTTCGGCCAGCAGCCGGGCCGCGTCGACGGTGCCGGCCACCAGGTCGGCCGCCCTGATCGTCAACCGGGTCACGCCCGCCTTGGCCAGCAACGATCTGGCCTGCTCCACGTCCCGGGTGCGTTGCGGCAGCTCGGTGTTGTAGCCGGGCAGGCCGAGCCCGTACACGTCGTTGCCGACCTGCCCCTGCCCAAGCAGCACGTTGTCCACCAACTGCTGCCGATCCACCAGCAGCCGCAACGCGCGGCGCACCTCCGCGTCGCGGAATGGGTCGGTCTGCACGTTCATCTCGAAGCTGCGCCCGAGCGAGTTGCCCGGCCCACCCCGACGGATCCGCACATCCCGCGAGTTCGCCACCGAACGCGCGCTGGCCGGGGTGACATCGACCGCGTAGTCGGCCTGCCCGCCGCGCACCGCGTTCAACCGCGCGGCCGGATCCGTGACCACCGCGATGGTGGCCTCGTCCAGCAGCGGCGCACCACCCCAGTACTCGCCGTTGCGGGCCAGCGTCACGCCCCCGCCCGCGGCCGCCGACACCAACCGGAACGGGCCGCTGCCCACACCCTTAGCCCAGTCCCGGTCAGTAGTGCCGTCCGGGAAGACCAGCGACATCTGCGCCAGCACCGACTCGACCAGGTCACCCCGCGCCCGCCTCAGCGGGACCTCGACGGTCCGGGCGTCGCGGACCTTCAGCTTCGCCAGATCCACATCGGCGTACAGCGAACCGAAGGTGGGGCTGCGCTTGGGATCGCCGAACATCCGCAACGAGTACGCGACGTCCGTCGCGGTCACCGCCCGGCCGTCGTGGAACCGCACCCCGTCCCGGATCCGGATCGTCCACCCGGTGGCGTCCGCGTTCGGCTCCACCGACTCCGCCAGCGACAACACCACACGGTCGCCCTCCAGGCGCACCAACTGGTCATATACCTGGAACATCGCGATGAAGCTGGCGCCGTCGGTCGCCGTCAACGGATTCAGGCCACCGGTCGGGCTACCCAACGCGACCAGCCGCAACCGGCCACCCCGCCGCGGCGACGACGACACCGCCGCCCCGGCCCCAGAGTCAGCGCCGCACCCGGCCACACCGGCCAGCCCCGCCGCCAGCGCGCCGGTCAACACCGCACGGCGCCGCACCCCGGCGCCCCTCGGCTCACCAGTCACCAGACCACCCCACACACCGACCCGTCTCCGACCCGCTCATGCTATCGCAAATGATTTTCATTGCGAGCAGCGCGGCGCGGGTGATCGGGATCTCACCGCGAGATGTGACTGCGTCTCCGGCGCGCGATGACCGAGGTCGTTATCCGATCGACGCTTGACAGGCTCTGTTGGCCTATTCCCCTTGGTGTAGTCGGCGAACTACGGTCCGATGTCGGGTGCGGTGCCCATGAGGGCGCCGTCGGGGAAACCTGGGGTGAGAGGGGCATCAGGCGTGCTCGTTCACAGTGGACGAATCAGATCTGGTGGGTTCAAAGGCGTTGCCGTCGCTATCGCGGCGCTGGTTGTGGTGGCGACCGTGCAGGGTCCGGCAGTGGCCGCCGATGCTGAGCGGCCGATCAAACATCCGAAGCCGGCGGCCGGGACGCATGCCGGGTCGGCTGGTCTGAAGACTTTCGCCATGCAGGAGGCGGTGGCGCGGCTGGCGCCGTACGGGTCGGTGGCGCCGGGTGAGTACGGTGAGGCGCTGGGTCAGATGAAGGGGTTGCCGGGCACGTTCGCGCCCTGGCGTGAGGTGACCGGTCAGGCATACGACGCCGACGATCCGAACTACCGCGATCCTGTCTTTTCGAACTCCGGCGCTGGCTGGGGCAACGTCGCCGGCCGGATCACCGGACTGGCGGTGGGCGGCGGCTACGTGTTCGCCGGCGGCGCCAACGGCGGTGTGTTCCGCAAGAAGCTCGGACCCGGCGGCCGGTGGACACCGATCTCGGACCGCATCCTCGCACTGTCCACCGGCGACTTGGTCTACGACGCGGCCGCGGACACCCTGTGGTACGCCACCGGCGAGGCCAACACCGGCGCCACCTCGTACACCGGCGCGGGTGTCTACCGGCTCCGGCACGCATCGCGGTCCAGCTTCAGCCAGGCCGATCGGGTCGGCGGCACCGAGTTGGAGTCGCGCAGCATCAACCAGCTGAAGTTCGACGGCGCCGGACGGGTGTACGCGGCGACCACCCGCGGGCTGTGGCGGCACTCGACGAACCCGGCCAAGCATGGCCAGGCGTGGGAGTTGGTGCTGATGCCGAACCCGGCCGACGACGCCGACATCAGCAAGCCGTACAACAACATCGTCAACGACGTCGTCATCCAGCCCGGCACGGGCGGCCGGGTCATCTTGGCCAACGCGGCGTGGCGCTCGGGCGCGGCGTACAACGGCTTCTACCTGTCCACCACCGGCGGCGGACCGGGCAGCTTCGCCAAGACGGCGCTGACCGGCGACGTAGACAACGCCGACGTCGGCAACGCCGAGTTCTCCGTCTCGCCGGACGGGTCGCGGTACGCCATGGTGCTGGAGGCACCGTCGATCGTCGCCCTGCAGGGCGTGTTCACCTCGAGCAGCCTGCTCGGCCCGTGGACGCTGGTCGCCGACTCGGCCAAGCTCGAAGACTCCGGCTCGGCCATCGGTGCCGACCAGGACTACCCGCCGGGCGTGCAGGCTTGGTACAACAACTTCGTCGAGGTCGACCCAGCCAACGCCAACCACATCTACCTCGGCCTGGAAGAGGTCTACGAGACCGAGGACGGCGGGGCCACCTGGAAGACCATCGGCCCGTACTGGAACTTCGGCTTCGACTGCTACGACGCCTCCGACCCGGACGGCGGCTGCCCGTCGACCACCCACCCGGACCAGCACTCCATCGCCATCTCCGGTGGCGTGCTGTACGTCGGCAACGACGGCGGCGTCTACTCCCGACCCAACGCACCCGGCAAGAGCGCCGAGGACGCGGCCGGCCACGCCACCGACTGGACCAACCACAACAACGGCCTGCGCACCTTGCAGTACTACTCGGTCGGCACCGGCAAGGACCCCAACCGGCGCGGCTACCTGGTCGCCGGCGGCCTGCAGGACAACGGCGGCTCGCTGCTACGGGCCGGCGCCCGCGAGCAGGTCAGCCCGTTCGGCGGCGACGGCGGCGACACCATCGTCAACACCCGCGACGGCTGCCAGATCCTCGACGAGTTCACCTTCCTGGCGCTGTGGATGACCAAGAACTGCGGCCAGTCCGACGGCTCGACCAGTGCCGTCTTCGACATCACCGTCCCGGATGTCAACGCACGCTTCACCGCACCGTTCCGGATCGTCCGCGGGTCCAAGAACGTCCGCGACGGCGCCAGCGAACGCTTCGTCGCCGGCGGCAACTCCTTCTGGCGGCACGACTACGGATTCGCCTACACCGCCGAGGAAGCCAACGCGGACCCGGACGACGGCAACGGCTGGATACAGCAGTACGCCACCGACACCACCGGCGCCCGGCTCATCGTCGGGATGGACGCAGTCGCCGACCCGTCCGCGCCTGCCGACCCGGCCAAGGACACCTACATCGCGTCCTGGTGCGGCCAGGCCAACTGCAACAGCGAAGGCTTCACCCGCGGCGTGGCCACCAACTGGGGCGGCACCTGGACCGAACTGGACCTGACCGGCCTGCCCAACCGCTTTCCCAACGCGGTCACCTTCGACCCGTCCGACCCCAGCAACTCCACCGTCTATCTGGTGTTCAACGGCTTCAACCGGCGGTTCATCGAGGGCCCCGGCGCGGGCGTCAAGCACGTGTACCGCGGCAAGCTGGCCAAGAACGCCGCCGGCCAGGTCACGGTGGCCTGGACCGACCTGTCGGTCGGCTTCCCGGACGTACCCGCCACCGACCTCGTGATCGTCGGCAACAAGCTCGTGGTCAGCACCGACCTCGGTGTGTTCGTCGCCGACAAACGCGCCACCCCGAACACCATCAAATGGCGCATGGTCGGCCTGCCGATCACGGTGCCCGGCCTCTCCCTGCCGCTGACCGCCGTGTTCGACCTGCACGCCTCGCAGGACGGCCACCTCTACGCGGCCACCCACGGCCGCGGCATCTGGAAGACACCACTATCCCTGCTGTAACCCGTCCAGCCGGCCGGCCCCGCCGCACACCGCGACGGGGCCAGCCCGGCCCACCCGGGGAACCGCACCCAGCACCCCGCCGTCTTACCAGAATGCGGAGATGGCTCGCCGTCGTCCTGCTGGCGCCCCTGCTCATCGGCTGCACCAGCCCCGCGGACGAGGCCGACCAACCAGCAAGGACAGCCCCGATGACCGGCGGCACCCCGAGCCCGGACCGGCAGGAGCCCGCACCGACCAACCCCGGCCCCAGCCCGACCGCCCCCGCGGTCCCGCCACCAACCGGCGCGACCAGGCCACCGGCACCGGGTGCTACCCCACCGCCACCCGACGACCGCCGCGGCGACCTCGTCAAAGGTCGACGCACACTGACCGGTGCCGTGAGCCGCGACGGCGCCTGCATCACCCTCCTGGTAGCCGGCAAGCGCTGGAGCCTCAGCGGCGCGCCCACCGAACGGCTCGCCGACGGCGACAAGGTCCGCGTCACCGGCACCGTGGCCACCGTCCGCGCCGCCTGTCCCGGCGACCACGCACTGGTCGTGACCCAGGTTCAGCCGGCGTAGCGACCCGGCTACCAGCTACGCCTTTCGTCGCCGAAACCGCATTGGGCGGCCGGCTACCACGACGCCGTGCGTACACCGGGAAGCTCGCCGCGCAGCGCCATCTGCCGAAACCGCATCCGGGACAGCGCGAAGCGGGGTCAGCACGCCCGAGGCCGTCCGTCGATTTGGTCGCGGGAGCGCAGGCGTACCGGACTGGAGTGGCGGCGTCCAGGTCGATGCCGATGAAGACCAGATGGTGGTGCCGTTCGCCCGATCGTGACCTGGTGGATGGGGTGAAGGGGACCCGTTCCATCGACCTATGGTGGCCGCAGGAGCAGGCCGACGCCGACCTGACCCGGCGAGTCCCGCGGTTCGGCTGCCGTCGAACTGGGGGCGCTGGTTCGAGCGTCGCGGCGTGGGCTGTCCCGGTCAGCTACGAGGACGAGCCGGCCTTTCGGCGGTGGTGCCGCCAGGTCCAGCCGGCTCCTCGCCCGGGCAGATCAGCCTGCACGGCATGCAGCCCCTGATCAAGGTGGAACTCAAATGGGGCTTGCACGCCTACGCCCAGCGCACCGACCACACTCGCTGGTGGATGCACTCGATCCTGCGCGTCGTGGAGGCCTGCCGCAGCCTCGGATCGCTGCACGACTACGACCTGGGCGGGGCCGGAGAGCACGAGCGGATGATCGTGACTGAGATCCTGCGCGACCTGGACATCGTCTACGTGACGCCGAGCGAGAGCAAGGCGGCCGGGTACATCGAGTTAGAGCACTTCGGGCGCCGGATCAGCAAGCTCAACAGCAGGTTCGACCTGACCGGGGTCCCGCAACGGTGGCTGCGCGACCTGCTCTGGGAGCACCTGGCGGACCTGCTGCGCTCGGTGGACTGCCCCCGCGGGCGCGGCACCTACTTCGCGATCCGGGTCGCCGTCCAGGAACTGGGTGCGTTCCTGGACGCCTTTGCGCCCGCGGCCGGCCACGACCCGTCCATGCTGTCGACCGAGCACGTCGAGCAATTCGTCGCCGACCACCGCCGGGCGCGAGAGCGGCTGCCAGCGCTGCGGCCGAACTCCACCACCAAGCCGGCAACCGTCACCAGCGTGACCCGCAACAGCACGTTCGACGTCCTGCGCAGGTTATGCGGGCGGCGTTGGAAGCTGGCCGCACCGACCCGATCGGCCTGGATCGGGCGTTCGTCTTCGCCTTCCCGCCGGGTGATAAGCCGGTCTTCCGGCCGCGCAGCCCGTTCCACGACGACACTGCCCGAGCGTTGGCCGACCAGTCGAACCTGGAGATGCTGGCCGGCGCGGATGTCACCGACCGGGGAGCCCGCGACATCTGGGAGACGATCGTGGCGACCGGGCGCCGCGCCGGCGAGGTCCTCGACCTGCGGCTGGACTGCATCGGGCTTCACAACGGCGTGCCGCTGCTGTGGCACGACCAGAGCAAGGTCGGCAACTACAACGAGGCCATCCGCATCCCCGACTACACCTTGCAGCGGCTGCGGGAACGGCAACGCAAGACCGTCACCCGATTCCAGGATCGCTACGCCCGCACACCGACCGCTGAGGAACGCGCGACGATGGCGCTGTTCCCGCGCGGCTACAAGAACCCACACGGCACCTACCCTGTCAGCCACAGCCGGTTCCACACCCACTTCCGCCGCTGGGTCCTCCACCTCGACCTCGGCCCCGCGGTCCCACACCAGGCCCGCCACACGCTGGCAACCAAGCTGCTGGCGGCCGGCGCCAGCCTGCAGCACATCAAGCGCTACCTCGGCCACGTCTCCGAGCGGATGACCGAGCACTACGCCGAGCCTCGGGAATTGCGTCGGATGGGCGAGGAGCCCGCGAATTCAAGGCGTGGACAGGCTATCGGCGGCGCTTTCCGGTGTTGTGGGACGGGTCGCCTGATCAGGGACTTTGCCGTAACCATCCCGTCTGATTGTCAATCCCCCAAGATCGTGGAGGGTGTCGTTATGCGGCGTTGGCCTTCCTGGCCTCGGCCGTGAAGTGTTCGTAGTCGGTGGGTGACATGCCGTCGCATGCGCTGTGTCTGCGGCGCTGGTTGTAGAAGTCGACGATCCAGGTCGAGATCTTGGTGCGGGCCTGGTGTCGGGTGGTGAACCGCTGCCGGTGGATGTACTCGACCTTGATGGTGGAGTTGAACGCCTCGGCGGCGGCGTTGTCCAGGGCGGAGCCGACCCGGCCCATTGATTGCAGCACGCCGAGGCGACCGCAGGCGGTCTCGTAGGCCTCGGACGTGTACTCACTGCCCCTGTCGGAGTGGAAGATCACCCCTTCGACGCCGCCGCCGCGAGTGGCCGCGGCCATGTTCAGCGACGCCACGACCAGGTCGGCATCGTGGTGGGCGCCCATGGCGTAGCCGAGCAGCCGGCGGGAGAACAGGTCGATCACCGTGGCCAAATAGAGTTTGCCTTCGTCGGTGACGATCTCGGTCATGTCGCCGCACCACAACACGTCCGGCGCCGGCGCACCGAACTTGCGATGAACTCGGTCTGGCGCAGCCGACCGCTTTCCTTGTTTCGTGAGGTTGCGGCGCCGCTTCGGCGCACGCCCGGCCAGGCCGAGCGCGGCCATCCGCCGGGCGACGGTGTTCTCACCGACCCGCCAGCCAGCCGCCCGCAGATCGAGGTTCACCCGAGGCGAGCCGTAGGTGCCGCCGGAGGCGTCGAAGACCTCACCGATCGCCTCGTCGAGCTCGGCCCGCCGTTTCTCGACCCCGGTGGGCCGGCGGTCGCGCCACTTGTAGTACCAAGACTCGGACACTGCCAGGGCGCGGCAGGTCACTGCGTGCGGCACACCATGGACGGTCCTCTGGGAGCTGATGAAGACGGCCACGGCTACTTCATCGCCTCCTTCACCCACAGGACCACGGAGCGCTTGAGGACATCCCGCTCCATCGCCAGCTCGGCGTTCTCCTTACGCAGCCGAGCCAACTCGGCCCGCTCGTCCTCACCCAACCCACCGGACGCGGCGGCCTCGCCCCGAGCCCGCCGGTCCTGATTCACCCAGTTCCCAAGCGTGCCCTCGTTGATCCCCAGGTCCCGGGCGACCACAGCGATCGGCTTACCCGTCTCGCGCACGATCCGGACGACCGCTGGGGCCACCGCGATCACCCGCCCAGCGTGCCCCCGCTGCAGCCGGGTGGTCGCCCAGTCTAAACGCCTCGAAGGGCAGCGGGTCTGCCGCACCTGTTTCGCCCACGCCGCCGCAGTGCCCTGCGCCCGCTGCGGCGCCGTGCGGGAACCGGCAACCCGCGACCCCGCCGGCCGTCCGCTGTGCCCGAACTGCCTAAGCAACGATCCCATCAACCTGGAAGACTGCGTCGGCTGCCGACGCCGACGACGGGTCGCCACCCGTACCCCAGGCGGTCCGTGGTGCCAAAGCTGCCGCCCGCGCCCGACTATGACCTGCGGGATCTGCGGACGGTCCGGGCCGTGCGAGATCTCCCGGGCCACCGGTCAGCCGTGGTGCGACCTCTGCCAGTCGCGGTGGGCGGCCTGCAGCCGCTGCGGCACCGTCGCGTCGGTCCGAGGCGGCACCCGCACACAACCGCTGTGCGCCCACTGCGTCAACCCCGACCCATCGTTCTGGGACCGCTGCCCGATCTGCCGCGACACCTGGCAGCTCAGCCCGCACCGCCCTTGCCACCGCTGCACCCTGACACAGCGGACCGACGACGTCCTCGCCGGCGGCGCCGGGCTGGTCAAGGCCGATCTCGCCGCGCTGCGACAGGCGCTGATCGCGGTACCTCGACCGGTCACCGCGATGGCGTGGCTGTCCCGGCCAGCCGTCGCCCACCTGCTCACCGAGATCGCCGCCGACCGTCGGGTGCTCACCCACGACCTGCTCGACGACCTACCCGCCGGCAAAACCCTCGACCACCTCCGGGCCGTCCTGGTCGCCGGCGGCACGCTGCCCGCCAGGGACGAACGACTCGTCACGCTCCAACGGTGGATCACCGCCACCATCGCCACCCGCACCGACCCGGCCGAACGGCAGCTGCTGCACCGCTACGCCGTCTGGCACCACCTCCGTCGGCTCCGCCGCCGGCTCGGCACCGCCCACGCCAGCCGCCTGCAGGCGCTCAACGTGCGCTGCCACACCACAGCCGCGGTCAACTTCCTGAACTGGCTGGCCAACCGCAACCTGGCCCTGGCCAGCTGCACCCAACTCGACCTCGACCAATGGGCAGCCGGTGACAACGCCAGCTACCGCGACGAAACCAGCCACTTCATCCGTCGGGCCACCGCCCACCGGCACGCCACCGGCCTGACCTTCGCCGCCCGAAGGTGGGACGGTCCCGCCGGCCCACACGACACCGAAGGCCGATGGACCACCGCCCGACGGCTGCTGCACGACGACACGATCGCCACCCCCGACCGGGTCGCCGGCCTGCTGCTTCTGCTCTACGCCCAACGCCTCAGCACCATCAGCGCGCTCACCGTCGACCACGTCAGCACCGCGAACGGGAAGGTCGCGCTCCGGCTGGGCAGCGCACCGACGATCCTGCCCGAACCGCTGGACGCGCTCGTCCTCAACCTCATCGCCGACCGCCGTCCCTATACCGTGATCGGACACCCCGACCAGACCCCCTGGCTGTTCCCCGGCCAACGCCCCGCCCAGCACATCAGCGCCGACCGGCTCAGCCAACGACTCGCCACCCTCGGCATCCACCCCGCCCGAGCCCGATCCACCGCCCTATTCGCCCTCGCCACCGAAATACCCGCCGCGATCCTTGCCCGCCTGCTCGGCATCCACATCAAGGTCGCCGTCGCCTGGCAACAGGCCGCCAGCGGCGACTGGACCACCTACGCCGCCGACGTCAGCCGCCGCCCCGATTCGCACGAAACGAGACACGACCGCACCAACCGCTGACCTGTCGTCACAAGTGACGTCAAGCGGAACATCCTCATCTGGCTCCGATGCGTGCGCATCTGATCATGAAATAATGATCTCTCGTTCGAATGCCGACGGTAACGGCGTTGAGCGGCACAGCTTCGGCCGCGCTGCGAAACAGGGCAGGTCTGGCCGTGCAGCACACCCCTTGTAAACGGCGAGCCTGCTTCATGCCGGTGCGGGGAGCCGAGCCGAGCAAACGCGTGTCCCGAAACGCGTATCCCGGCGGATGGTCGGCCCGTCGAGTACGGTATGACGGTACTCGATGATGATCTTCTCACCGGTGTCCGCGCAGCTCGGAAGGCGTTCTTCGAGCGCGTCGACCCGGTGCGTGCGGAGCTGCACCGCTACTGCCGCCGGCTAACCGGTGACATATGGGACGCCGAGGATCTGGTGCAGGAGACGCTGACCCGGGCGTTCAGCCGGGCGGCCGACAGCTTCGACCGGATCGACAGGGTGCTGCCGTGGCTCATCAGGATCGCCACCAACGCCTACATCGACGCGTGGCGGCGACCCCGGCCCGCGCTCGTCGAGGTGCCGGACACGGCGGCGCTGGGCGGTGCGGACCCGCTGGAGGTGCGCGATGCCCTCGGCGAGCTCGCAACCCTCCTCGCCCCGCAGGAACGGGCGGCGGTCGTACTCAAGGACGTCTTCGACTACCCTCTTGCCGACATCGCCAGGATCCTCGGTACCACGGTGGGCGCGGTCAAGGCTGCGCTGCACCGCGGCCGGGAACGGCTTGGCGGGCGCGCCCCGGCGCGGCGGCGCCCGCAGCCCGACCGGGCGGTCATCGAGGCGCTCGCAGCGGCCTTCAGCGCCTACGACGTGGAACGAATCGTTGCGCTGCTCCTCGACGGCGCCGAGTCGGTGCTGGTTGGGGTCGTGCACGAGGAGGGCGCCGAAGCGATGCGCAACGGCTCGCTGCACCACATGTTCGTTATCGAGTCCGACGTGCGCTACCGCGCCGAGGTCGGTGAACTCGACGGCGAGCCGCTGGTGCTGATGTGGCAGGCGCCGGTCGACGGCTCGCTGCCGGAAGCGCTGGTCGAGGTTATGCGGGTCGACACGGTAGGCGGGCTGGTCAGCCGGATGCGGTGGTACTACCACTGCCCCGAGACACTGGCAGAACTCGGGGAAAGGCTCGCGGTGCCGGTTCGGGACCATGGGTACCGATTCTGACGGCGACGATTCGTCCTCCAAAGGACTCTCTGCTTCAATGGCACGGCCGCGCTCATCTGGCCGCGCTCATCTGCCACGATCCGTTCGTTACGAAGCGTCACGACGAGTTCCCGGCGGGTGCCTGGTCGATGCTTGCTGAGCGCGTGCTCATGGTCGACGGGCGACTTCAACGAAGAGCGGCGCCTGCGGCCGGCCGAAGGCTGGGCGGGTGACCGGACGATCTGCGGTAGCCCATTCGGAGAGTTCCAATATCCGACGTCACCATCAAAGGTCGCGCTCAGCGACATCGACGACGTCCTCCAACAGGTCTGGGTCACCGGCCCCGCCGGTGCGACGGCCCGCGCGGTCGGACCCGACCCGGCCACCCCGACGAACCGACGTACGCCGGCCCAGCCGATAAGCCCGGCAACACCCCGGGACTGGACGACGAGTTGGATGCCACCGTGCGCAAGGCGCGCACCACAAGGTGCACGACCGGGCTCGTGAACTACGTGGTGACACAGAATCCGCACTCCGTAGAGCTGCGCCTGGCCTGGTCCGCTCGCGGTCAAGGTATGGATCTCGTGTCCGCGGCCGGTGAATACTGGCTCTGGCACGGTCTCGGTGATCGTGGACGATCGATGGTAGATCATGCTCCGTGTCCATAGTGGAGCTTCTCGCCGTCCTGTTCCCACACCTGTCCGGGCTACGCATCACGAACGTGCTGGCCAAGGGCCCGACGGTACGGGTGCATGCCGAGAGCGGCAGCGTCGCCGCGAGATGTCCGGACTGTTCGACGGTGTCGCGGCGGGTGCACAGCCGGTACGAGCGTTGGCTACTCGATACGCCGGTCGCCGGGCGGGAGACCGTGCTGCACCTGCGGGTGCGACGGTTCTTCTGCATCCTGGCCGACTGCGTACGCCGGATCTTCGCCGAGCAGATCGACGGCGTCACAGCACGCCATGGCCGATTCAGCGCGTTGGCGCGGCAAGGGATGGAGGCGGTCGCTTTGGCGTTGGGCGGGCGAGCCGGCTCCCGGCTGGCCGACCGGCTCGGGCCCAGCGAGGGCCGGATGACGTTGCGCAGCGCACCCGCCGCCGTCCAGGTCGCTGACAGGTGGCACTTGCTGCACAACCTGTCCGACGCGGTGAACAGGCGGTTGGCCCATCACCGCCGCTGCCTACAGCCGCCGCTCGAACAGCCAGCACCGGCAGAACCGGCACTGACGGCTGAGCCGGCGCCGGAAGGGCTGCGCCAGCAGCGCACCCGGACCCGGCACGCCGACGTCCACGCCCTGCGCGAGCAGGGCGTTGGTGTCTACACGATCGCCCGCAGGCTCGGCCTGGACCCCAAGACCGTGCGCCGCTACGCCGACGCCGCCACCCCCGAGGACCTGCTCGGCCCGACAGCACCACCCGGGACAGCATCCTCGACCCGTTCAAGCCCTACCTGCACCAACGCGTCACGGAAGGCGTGATCGGCACCAACCAGATCCTGGCCGAGATCCGGGACCGCGGCTACAAAGGCGCCGAGCGGACGCTGCGCCGTTGGCTGATCAGCATCCGGGGCCGCAACACCCCAGCACCCGTGCCACCAGCACCGCCACCGACCCGGGACATCACCGGCTGGATCATGCGCCCGATCGACAACCTCACCGACGAACACCAAGCAGAACTTGAGCGTCTGTGTGGTCTCTGCCCTGACCTTGCCGCCATCCGGGACCTGGCCCTGGCCCGCGCCCGCTCGGCGAGCGAGGCGAGGTATCCAGCGGCGCCGTCGAAGACCTCCGGACGCAGCCGATAGAACGTGTACCGCCCGCGCGGTTCCGCCAGCACCACACCCGCCTGCCGCAGCACCCGCAGATGGTTGGACACGTTCGACTGGGTGGCACCCGTGTCCGCGACCAGATTGCAGGTGCACGCGGTCCCGTCGGCTAACAGCTCGATGATTCGCGCCCGCAGCGGATCGGCCAGCAGGTGTATCACATCATGGTGTGCTGATATCAGCATCGCCTGATCAAACGGGAGGCGCCGTCGTGCCGTCAAGCGCGGCCCGACTCACGGACCAGCACGTTCAGAGAGGGCGTAGCGTTGCTATACTATAGCGACGCTACACATCCACCTGGGAGCGATCATGGAGCAGGTCGCGACAGCTCAGACGTCACCAGCGGCCACATCGACGACAGGGCCCGCGCGCGTGGCGTGGCCCATCCGCTGGGCTCTGCGGATCGTGATAACGGCGCACATGCTCGCCGTGTTCGTCCAGGCGGTCTTCGCCGGGCGGTTCCTGTCGGGCGACTTCGAGATGCTCCGCCTGCACTTCATCAACTCGCAGGTCGTCGGCGCCCTCGGGCTGGCCGAGACCGCTCTGGCGATCCTCTATTGGCGGCCCGGTCGCGGTCGGGGCTGGCCGGCGCTGGCCTGCCTGGCTGTCTCGATCGCCGAGCCACTTCAGATCGCCTCCGGCCTCCTGCGCGTCATCGGCGTCCACGTCCCGCTCGCTGTGGCGGTCTTTGCCGCGTCCGTGCTGCTCACGCTGTGGGCGTGGCGGCCCACCTTCGGAGTACGCCGCTCGACAGCCGCATCGGAGGAACGACGATGAAGCCCCGGCTGAGTCGCCGACGCGTGCTGGGTCTCGTGGGCGGGGCGGGTGCCGCGGCCGCCGTCGGGGCGACCATTCCCTGGCTCGCGTCGTCAGCGGAGACAGGGCGCCTGTTGCGCAGCGAGTTGCCGCTGCCCGAGCCGTTCCGCGTGCCATTGCGTATCCCGCCCGTCCTGACCCCGATATCGGACGGAGGGACCGACCGGTACGACGTCACACAGAGGTCGGCAACGGTCGAGATCCTGCCAGGCGTACCGACCGAGATCTGGGGCTACGACGGCCAGTTTCCGGGGCCGACCATCGTCTCGCGAAGCGGGCGGCGAACAGTTGTCCGTCATCGCAACCTGCTGCCCGCCCCGACAGTGGTTCACCTACACGGAGGCCATACGCCGGCCTCCAGCGACGGCTACCCCACCGATCTCCTGATCCCTGAGGGAGGCGCGGACGCAGGGCACCATGCCGCAAGCCACCCCGATCCCCGGGCCAGCGTCCTCGTTGGAAGCCGCGAGTACGAGTACCCGGTAGTACAGCGTGCCGCCACGCTTTGGTACCACGACCACCGGATGGACTTCACGGGGCCTGGCGTATGGCGCGGCCTGGCGGGCTTCCACCTGATCCGTGACGCCGAGGAGGCGGCGCTGCCGCTACCGGCCGGGGAGCGGGAGATCCCGCTCATGATCGCCGATCGTGCGTTCGCCGCCGACGGTTCGCTACGATATCCGGCCTTGGATCCGAGCCTGCTACACCAGCACGGCGTCGAAACGCCGTACCGCCAGGGGGTGGTTGGCGACATCATCCTCGTCAACGGCAGTCCATGGCCGGTGCTGGACGTGGACGCGGTGCGCTACCGCTTCCGCATCCTCAACGCCTCCAACACTCGCCGATACCGGATTGCGCTCGACCCGCCACCACCGGACGGATCCGGTCTCGTACAGATCGGTTCCGACGGTGGCCTGCTGGAGCGCCCGATTTCGCATGACAGCATCGAGATCGCGCCCGCTGAACGCTTCGACCTCGTCGTCGACTTCTCCCGCTACCCCGTCGGCCAGGCGGTCACGCTGCTCAACCGCCTCGGGAGCGGCACCGCCGGACACATCATGCGATTCCAGGTGCGGCGTCAGGCCCGCGACGACAGCGCGGTTCCGGAGCGGCTGTCCACAATCGAGGTGCTGCGGCCAGAGCAGGCGGTGACCACGCGCCGCTTCGTCTTCCGCAGCAATTTGGAGCACGAGTGGCAGATCAACGGGCGACCGTTCGATCCGTCGCGCGCCGACGCCACGCCAAAGCTCGGAGACGTGGAGATCTGGCGGTTCACGAGCGATTTCCATCATCCCGTCCACATCCACCTGGTCCACTTCCAGGTCCTACAGCGGGGCATCGGAGATCCCGGGCCGTACGACGCCGGGTGGAAGGACACCGTCGACCTGCGCCCGGCCGAGCAGGTCGCGGTCATCGCCCGCTTCACCGACCACAAGGGACGGTTCGTCTTCCACTGCCACAACCTGGAGCACGAGGACATGGCGATGATGGGCAACTTCGAGGTCGTGTAGTGGTCAGATGACCCGCTCGTTGCCCCCGTCGATCGGATCTGCGCGCCCGTGGTTGCCCCGAACGCGTCTGAGCACATCACCGCCACCAGTTCGCCGACCCGGGCGCTGGTGATTTCCGTGTGTAGCAGGTTGCGCCGCTTGTACTCCCCGACGCTCATGCCGTGGTGGTCGGCCCGTTGCTGGAGGATCGCGTGGCTATGCAGGGCCGCGGTGTGCGGCAGGAGTGCGTGCAGAAGAGTCTCGACACTCGGATCAGGCGCCCTGGCATCGATGGACGCGCAGCGAAGCTCGTTCATCATGTCGGTGTCGCTGAGTTTGTCCAGCGTCAACAGGGCGCGCAGGCGGTCGAGGCGCAGCGGGGCGAAGCCGTCCGCCTCGATCGTCGCCATATCCCAGCCGCTGCCCTTGACGTGCAGGATGTCGACCGGTTCGCCCGTCAGGTGCGTCATGGTGGTCTTGACCGAGCTGTTGCTGCCCCGGTGCAGCACGAGACTCGCTCCCGCCCGAGCAGGCGCGAAGCGTAGACGAGCTGGGCGAGAGGCTGAGATGGGGACGGGGCCGTGGCGTCGTCCCAGTCGTTGCGCATTCGATCCGGCTCCTCCGGGCGCGGGACCTTACCGGTCGGCGGCGGGTTGATCGTCAGGGCGCCCGCCCATGGCGGGAAGGATGACGCGGCGGTCGGTGACGATGGCGGTGACGAGCGCCGCCGGCGTCACGTCGAACGCATAGTTGAGCGTGTCGGTCCCGTCCGGCGCGACCTTGACGTCGCCCCAGCGAGTGATCTCATCGGTGCCGCGAACCTCGATGTCGACGTCGTTGCCGGTGGGTGTGGAAAGGTCGATCGTCGACTCGGGCGCGGCCACCACCATGGGAACCTCGGCGTATGCGGCCGCCAGAGCCAAGGGGAACGTGCCCACCTTGTTGATCACGTCACCATTGGCGGTCACCCGATCCGCGCCGACGACGACGGCCCTCGCGAGTCCACGCGCCAGGACCGAGGCAGCGGCGGAGTCGACGACCAGGGTGTGCGGGACGCCCATCTGGGCCAGCTCCCATGCGGTGAGCCGAGCGCCTTGCAGCAGAGGACGCGTCTCGGCCGCGAACACGTGGCCGAGAGCGCCGCGCTCGTGCAGAGCCCGGACGACGCCGAGCGCCGTCCCCCACTCGACACACGCCAGGGCACCGGCGTTGCAGTGGGTCTGGAGGGCGACCGGACTCGTGACGTGCTGCATCAGCCAGCGGGCTCCGCGCTCGCTGAGTGCGCGGCTGCACGCGATGTCCTCCTCCAGCACCGCCAGCGCTTCGGCCAACACCGCGTCGATGCCCTGATCCAGCGGCCTCAAGGCGCGGTCGACTCCCCACGCCAGGTTTACCGCCGTTGGCCGCGCTCCACGAACCGCCGCAGCGGCGGCGGCCACCATCGACGGGTCACCGGCGCTGAGCCGCGCGGCGAGCGCGACCCCCAAGGTACCGGCGACACCGAGTGCCGGTGCACCTCTGACCACGAGGCGTTTGATGGCATCGACGAGAGCTTCGACCGTGTCGATCTCCATCAGGACGAGTTCGTGCGGTAGCCGGGTCTGGTCGATGGCCACGATCCGGTCATGCCGCCAGTCGATGGTGCGCATGTGGCCTCCCCAGACTTTGGACATCGAAGCTACGCGTGATGTCCGAGTCACGCACGAGGGTAGCAACGCTATAGATAGCGTTGCTACCCTGACTGTTCTCGACATCCAAACTTGTAGTCGCTGAGGGGTTGCAATCGGTACCGAGGTACGGGGTTACCGTCGAGGGGGACGCTGCCAACAGCTGTCGAGGCGTAGATCGGGAGTCTCATGACCTGGGTGATGCCTGACGCGTGTACGTTGCCCGTCGCCGAGCATCCGCTGCGGCTGGATGAGCTCGACCGTCTGTTCGCCAGCGCCGTCCGTGAACAGCGTCGGGTCAGCGGCCAGCACCTCCAGCTCGTGCTGGTCGGTGACAACGACGTCGAGGCCGTCACACGTGACCTTGTTCGGCGCGAAAGCACGTGCTGTGCGTTCTTCGAGTTCGCCGTGGAGCGGCAACGCGAAGGACTGATCGTCGACATACGCGTCCCGGATGGACAGACAGCAGTCCTCGACGGGCTCGTGCACCGTGTCAGCCTGGCGCGCGGGGCGGACACATGAACGGCTCGGGGATGCGCTCCGGTGAGCTCGCGCAGGCGGCCGGCGTCAACATCCAGACATTGCGTTACTACGAACGACGCGGCTTGCTCGCCCAGCCGATGCGCAGTCCCGGCGGCCACCGCTCCTATCCGCCGGAGGCTGTGTCCTTGCTGCGGATCATCAAGGCGGCACAGCGGCTCGGCTTCACACTGGACGAGGTTTCCGACCTCCTCGAAGCCGGTAGGCGGCGTCACGCCAGCGGCGCCCTTCGCGAGCGGGCCCTTGCGAAGCTCGAGGAGATGGATCAGAAGATCGCCCACCTGTCCGCCATCCGTGACGCGCTTGCCGAGGTCCTCGAAGCCCGCTGCGACGGCCTGACGAACTGCACCTGCCCCAACGGCTCGATTCCCTTCGCCGACCTCGGCCGGATCAGCGCGGAGATCTGATGGACAGCCGGCCAGCATCGGACGGGCTGGCCGCACCGCGTATGCCGGTCTACCTGGATCACAACGCCACCACCCCGGTAGACCCCGCGGTCGTTGCCGCCACACTCCCGTACCTGACGACGCACTTCGGCAACCCGTCCAGCGGCCATCGATACGGCCTGGTCGCGAGACAGGCTGTCGACGAGGCGCGGCAGCAGACCGCCGGCCTCGTCGGCTGCGATCCCAAGGACCTCGTATTCGTCGGCTCCGGCTCGGAGGCGAACAACCTGGCTTTGCGCGGAGCGGTCCTGGCGAGTGCCTCCCACGGCCGGCGGACGATCGTCACGCAGGCAACCGAGCATCCCTCCGTCCTCGCCACCTGCGCCGCGCTGCGGCGGGCCGGTGTCTGCGACGTTGTCGTCCTCGACGTGGACGCTCACGGGCTGGTCGACGTGGAACAGGCCCGCTCGGCGATCGACGCCACGACGCTGCTGGTGTCGATCCAGTACGCCAACGGCGAGACCGGCACGATCCAGCCGATCGCCGAACTCGCCCGCCTGGCCCACAAGCGCGGGGCGTTGTTCCACACGGACGCGTGCCAGGCGGCGGGAAAGATCAGCATCGACGTCGCCGCGCTCGAGGTCGACCTGTTGAGTCTCGCGGGGCACAAAATGTACGCGCCCAAGGGCATCGCCGCCCTGGTACGCCGCCACGAGATCGGACTGGACGCGACCACCTACGGCGGTGGGCAGGAGGGCGGTCTCCGGTCGGGGACGGAAAACGTGCCGTACATCGCCGGCCTCGGGAGAGCCAGCGTCCTCGCGAAGGAAAACCTAATCGGTGAAGGTGAGCGGCTGCGGGCCTTGCGGGATCTGCTCTACGAGGAGCTTCGTGCGCGACTCACCCGAGCGGTGCACCTCAACGGGCACCCGACGCTGCGCCTGCCCAACACCCTCAACATCAGCATCGAGGGGGTCGACAGCCGCTCACTGCTGGCCGCGACACCTCAGGTCGCCGCATCGACCGGATCCGCCTGCCACACCGGTACCGGCGAGCCTTCCGGCGTGCTTATGGCCATGCGCATGCCGCCGGAGCGCGCGGCCGCGGCGGTCCGCCTGAGCGCTGGTAGGACGACCACGGAAGCCGACGTACGTACAGCGGTGGACGCGCTGGTGGCCGCGGTACACAAAGGCATCGGCGACGCCTGAATTGCAGACAAGATGAAGAACAAAGGTAGCGACTAATAGCATTGATGAGGCGGCGCTTATTCTTTGTCGCATTCTTGACCACCCCGTCTTGGGCGGGCACACTCGGTTGCACGACACGTCCGCGACTTCCGTCAGGAGACCGCCGTGCGCCGTGCGATGTTGACGCTGCTCTCGATCGCCATTATGGTCGGCATCTCCCAAGCCGGTTGCGGCTCGGACAGTTCGGGATCCGAATCGACCGGACCGATATCCAGGACCTTGCGCGTCGGCCTAATTCCGAATATCGCACCCGAGCAGCAGAAGGCGAAGTACGAGCCGTTCGCCGCCTATCTGAAGGAACGACTGGGCGTTGATGTCGAGCTGTTCGTGGCGGCGGACTACGCCGGTGTCGTCGCGGCGTTGGTGGGCGACCGCATCGACGTCGCCTACCTCGGCGGGTTGACGTACGTGCAGGCTGAGCGGCAGGCGAAGCTGACCCCGCTGGTGACCGAGATCGACCAGCTGACGGGGACGCCGCGCTACGACTCCGCGATCGTGGTCCGGCGCGAGGCTCCCTTCCAGAAACTGCAAGGTGACATCGTCTCCGCTGGCCACTCATTCGCCTTCGGGGATGTCAGCTCCACGTCGGGGAGCCTCTACCCACGGATCATGCTCAGCGAGGCCGGGGCGCGGTGCTCGGTCCGCAAGATGGATGAATGCCCGCCACTCGCGAGGGTGCTGTTCACCGGCGGCCACGACGCGACCGCCCAAGCGGTGCTGTCCGGCAAGGTCGACGCGGGTGGTATCGAGCTACGCATCCTTCGACGCCTGGAGAAGGAGGGAAAGGTACCGCAGGGTGCCCTTCGAGTCGTCCAGCAACGGCAGGTACAGGGCTACCCGTGGGTGATGCGTGATGCCCTCGGCGAGCCGGCGAAACGTGCGCTGGTCGACGCCTTTACCTCGATCACCGATGCCGCACTCCTCGATCTTATGCGCGCACGCGGATATGCCGCGGTCGGCGCAGCGGACTACGAGGAGATCCGCCAACAGGCCACCCGCCTCGGACTGCTTGCGACGTCATAGATGGACCTCCGGGTGGATCGACTCACGGTGCACTTCTCCGGCCGCCCGACCGCCGCGGTGCGCGACCTCGCCGCCAACATCAGGGCCGGCGAACGGGTCGCCCTGCTCGGCCCTTCGGGGGCAGGAAAGTCGACGCTGTTGCGTGCACTCCTCGGAGCGGTCCCGGCGAGCGGCCTCATCCGCGTCGGCGGGCGCGATCCGTACGGTACGGCCGCCGATCGGTTGGCCGTCCGTTCCGCGGCGGGATTCCTGCGGCAGGGCGGCGACCTGGTCCTCGGCCTCAGCGGTCGACTCAACGCTCTCATGGGCACGGCGGGCGCTTGGCACGCCGGCGACTGGATCCGCGTGCTGCGCGGCAGGGTTCCGGCCCGGTACGCGGACCGACTCGCGGATCTCGCCGAGCGGCACGGCATCGGCGACTGCCTCGGCCAGCGCGTCGACCAGCTGTCCGGCGGCCAGCGGCAGCGAATCGCGCTGGTCCGAGCGCTACTCCCCCAGCCGCGGCTTCTGCTCGCGGATGAGCCCACCGCCGGCCTCGACCCGGTAAGCGCGGACGCGGCCACGCAAGCCATCCATGACTGCGGCGCGGAGACGGTCGTCGTCGCCACTCATCACCAGGCCGTCGCCGCGCGGTTCACGCGAGTGCTGGCCCTTCGCCAGGGCCGCCTCGTTCATGACGGCGCCGCCCTGGACGACGACGATCTGTCCCGCCTGTACCGCCGGGTCCCCTGAGACATGAGGACCCGCCACGCCCTGACATGGTCGGTCCTGCTCACGTGCGCCGTCGTGGCCTGGGCTGCGCAAGGCAGCGGCATCAGCCTGACCGCGCTCTGGGAGGGAAGGTCCGGCGGGGCCCGGCTCGCGGAGGGCTTTCTGCGGCCGCAGACCTCGCCCGATTTCCTCGTGGACGTCCTCAAGGCAATCGCACAAACCGTGCAGATCGCTGTGACCGGGCTGGTCCTGGGCATCGTGATCGGCACTCCGATGGCCGCCGTCATGGCCGGTGGCGTCGGCGCCTGGGCCCCGCTGCGTGTCCTCGTGCGGCTACTTTCGGCCGTACTCCGGGGCGTTCCCGATCTGGTGTGGGCTCTCTTGCTCGTCGCCATCGTGGGGCCGGGGCCGGCCGCCGGAACGCTCGCCATGGCGCTACACGGCACGGGGATGCTGACGAAGCTCGCCGCCGAACAACTGGAAGGTGTGAACCCCGCGCCGGTCGAGGCGCTGCGACTCACGGGCGCCGGCCGGGCGGCGACAGCGGCGCTGGCGATCGTGCCGCAGGCGCGCACCGGTCTGGTGTCCGTGATCCTCTACCAGTTCGAGTGCAACATCCGCGCGTCCACGGTCCTTGGCTTCGTCGGTGCCGGCGGGCTCGGCCAGGACCTGGCCATCTCGCTGCGGCTGTTCCGCTACGACGAGGTCTCGACTTTGGTCATCGCGACGCTGGGGCTCATGCTCCTGGTGGATGTGCTCTCTCGCCGCGCCCGGAGAGGGCTGGGGGCCACCACAAAAGCCTGCACCTAGGATGCACATTCTTCGATCCCGAATTGTGACCGCTACGATTTGACAAAGAGAGCCCGACCACGTGGGGACGTTTGGTATCAATCAAGAAAACCTCGCGGTTTTCATGGCGGAGGTGGACGGGAATCGAACCCGCCTGGCCGAGGTGCTCGGCCACGTCGGTTTTGAAGACCGCGGGGACCACCAGGCACCCACACACCTCCGGTTGAAAACCTACTGCGCCTCGGTGGCCATCGTCAATGCCACGAGAGGCGAACAGCAGCGGTCCATACGTTCCATAAGACAGCCTTATGAATGTCATCCTCTCGGCGAAATGAAATAGGCTTATGTATTGCAATGCTACGTATCCGTCAATAGGATGTGACCGTCGACACCGAAGCGGGCCGACATTTTCTAGACGCGCAACGGCGTGCCGGGGGTGGCGCCCCATTTTTTGTGCCTTCAGCGGGGCAAGCGTCCCTACACGGTGACAGCCGTCCCGGCATCACACCCGGCCAACATCCCACGCGAACCATCGTGTGACGGCAGGAAGGCTCCAAGATGGACATGCGAGGCCAGGACCGTCGATACTTCCGCGTCGATCTCCAGCACCAGGACCGATACCGGTTCCTGTCCCAGGCCGGCGAGGACGGCCGGCCGCACGGTGGCCCGTATGCATCGGACGAACCGGACCCAGTGGGCGAAGCCTCGGCGCCGGCAACGCCGGCGCTCCTGGGATCGGCGATCGCTCACTGCCTGTCGGCCAGCCTGCTGGAGACGCTTCGCCACGCGCACCTGCCGGTCGAAAACTTCAGCTCCGAGGTCGTCGCCGTGGTGGCTCCCAACCAGGAGGGCCTGCCGCGGATCGACCATGTGGATGTGGTGCTGCGCCCGGTGCTGACTGAGCACTCGGGCCGTACCCGGCGGTGCGAGGAGGTCTTCGAGAAGCACTGCACGGTCACGTCCTCCGTGCGGGAGGGCGTCGACGTACGTGTCCGGGTGGAGTGGGAGTATGCCGACGCGGAGGCGCCCTCGATGAACGGCGCCAAACCCAGGCCCGGACAGGCTGTGGCGGCGCGCGAATAGTCGACGCCGATGCCAGGGGCGATCGTGACGGCGATCCTCGGCACGCTGGTCCTGTGGTCGGCAAGCGCTATCGCGGCGTTGACGTTCGCGGTCGTGCTGGCCACCGGTTCGCTCAGCCGGTCATGGATCGCGCGGCGCCCAGCTGACCTCGTCATACTGCTCACCCGGGGCGTCCCCACCAGCCTCCTCGTGGTCGTAGCCGGCCTCGCCGCCATGCCCCAGGTGCCGCCCGCGTGGCTGCCCAACCCGTTTCCCGGGACGTCCGACGGCATGGCCCTTGTGGGCTGGGCGATCGCGGTCGCGTTGGCGCTGGGATCGACCGGCCACCTCGCGGTCATCTTCCGCTCCGGATACCGGTCCCTCGGCACGGCGCGGCTGGAGCAGGTACGGGTCCTCGGGCTTACACCAGGGCAGCGATTCAGGCTCCTGGCTCGCGAGTCCGCTCTCGCGAGCCTCGCACCGACCGGCGCGCGACTCGTCCATCACCTGCACAACACCGGCTTCGCGGCACTCTTTCCGATCGTCGACCTGTTCGGATGGGTGCAGGGGCGCTCTCACGAGACATTCGAGGTCACCCGGTACGCGGCGATCGGTGCCGGCGTATACGTAGCGCTCAGCTTCCTCATCTGGGTGGCCACCCGCGCCGTCGAGCACCGCCTGGGCTCCCGACGGGGCCGTCCTGGCCTGCCACGGATCGTGCCCCGAGTGCTCATCGGTAGTCGCACATGATCGTGGACCTGCTGATCGGGCTACCAGACCAGAGGCCGGGTGGACTGCTGCTCAGCGTCCTGGCGGCGGTCGTCGCCGGCGGCCTCGCCGTGCTGGCCGGCACGCTGTACGCGACCGCCTGTGTGGCCGCGCCCGGTCTGACGTTGTCGGTGCAGGGAGTCCTAGCCCTGCTGCGTGGGATCCCTTTGCTGCTGGTGGTGTTCGCGCTGGCCCAGACGACCACCCTGCCGTTGCTGGCGAGCGGTTTCGTCGCCCTGTTCCTGTACTCGTTGTCGCACGTCGGCGAGGCACTGCGGGCCTACCTGGCCACCTATCCCCCGGCCCTGCGGGAACAAGCCCGGCTGCTCGGCATCTCGCGCGTCCGGGAATGGCTGACGTTTCGGATTCCGTGGACGTTGCGGCGCTCGCTGGACGCGCTTGGCACCCATTGGGTCTCCCTGCTGAAGGACACCGGGGCGCTCACCGTCCTGGGCATCGGCGAGCTCACGACGGTCGCTCGCCTCCTTAGCGAACGCACCAACACCCGCGGCTGGCTACTGGTGCTCCTCGCCGCCGCCGCGATCTACCTGGCCACGATCGCCGCGCTGACTCGGACCCTGTCGTACCTGACCAATCGATTCGCACGCTATGCGAGGTGAACGCACATGAGAGGAATACCCCGAACCAAGACGGGTCTGTTGGCGGCCACCCTCCTGCTCCTTCCTGGGCTGGTGGTCGGCGGCACGGGATGCGCGGACACGGGGAAGGCGAACTCCGGCTCGGGGACATCCCTGCTGGACGAGATCAAGTCCCGCGGTGTTCTCCGCGTCGGCAGCCGGGTCGACAACCCGCCCCACAGCTCGTACGACGAGCAGGGCAGATGGGTGGGCTTCGACAACGACATCGCCACCGCCATCGCCAAGCGGTGGGGGGTCAAGCTCGAGATGGTGAAGGTCGACGAGCTCACCCGGATCAGCTTCCTGCACAACGGCAAGGTCGACCTTTCCGTCGCGAGCATCAGCAAGACCAGGAAGCGCGGAGCCCAGGTCGACTTCAGCCAGACCTACTTCTACTCGGTGCAGACGTTCGTGGTCCGGAAGGACAGGGCCAAGTCCTATCAGGACCTGGTGGGCAAGCGCGTCGGGGCCAGCCGCGGCAGCAGTTCCATCGGAAACTGGAAGGCCTGGCTCAAGCGCAACGGCGTGTCCGCCGAGCCGGAGATCGAAGAATTCGGCGACAAGCGGGCCGCCCTCGTCGCGGTGAAGCAAGGCGCGATCGCCGGATGGACAGAGGACTACGAGGTACTCGCGAGCTACGCCCGCAACGAGCCCGGCCTCGCCGTACTCCAAGTGCCCGGCGGCACCGGCGTCAAGCTCGACGGCATCGCCATGCGCAAGAACGACTCGACACTGCGCGACGCGGTAAACCTGGCATTGCAGGACATCGCCGCCTCCGGCGAGTACGACAAGATCTACGACCGCTGGTTCGGCCCGTCATCGACGGCACCCGTCCCCCGCCAAGGAAAGATCGAGGTTTGGCCCAATGGATGACCGCTGTGTAAATGTCCGCTGCTGCGACCTCAGCGTCTGCGTCGGCGAGGTGACCCTCGTACAGGATGTGACGTTCAACTGCTGCAACGGGGAGTGGGTGGTGCTCGCGGGCCCGAGCGGCGCCGGAAAGACGACCCTCTTGCGCGCTATCAACGGGCTCTGCCCACCGTCTGCCGGTCGCGTTTGGGCGCTCGGGTCGTGGATGCCGGGACGGAGTCGCCGCGAGGCCGAGTTGGCGTGGCGGCGCACCGGCACCGTGCAGCAGGAGCTGGCTTTGTTCGAGAGTCTGTCCGCTGTGGACAACGTGGCGGCTGGCGTCCGGCGGTCAGGAGTATCGCGCTCGGAAGCCCGCCGCGAGGCGCGGTCATGGCTCGACCGTTTCGGTCTCGACGACAAACACGGTTCGTTTCCGCACGCGCTTTCCGGCGGGGAGCGTCAACGAGTCGCACTTGCCCGGGCGTTGGCCCCGCAGCCGCAGCTGTTGATTCTCGACGAGCCGACCGCTCACCTGGACGACGGTTCGGCCAGGATCGTACTGACGGCGATCAAGGACCTGGTGCAGCAGGGCGCCACCGTCGTCATGTCCAGTCACCGCGACGAGGAGGTCGCCTCGCTCCAGACGTGCCGGATCGAGATGCAGGCAGGTCGGGTCGCACAGATTTGCGTATGAGTCCTCATGACGGGTCACCACCGGCGCGGATCAACATCTGCCAGGCCGCCTCGACGCCAGGGTTGTCCGGTCCCTGTCGACGTACTGCGTACACCGGTAGCCGGCCGCACTCCTGCCGTAGCGCCACCAGCGCACCCGACGCGAGGTCGCCGGCGACCGCGACCGACGGCAACGCCGTCAGGAAGTTGGGTGAGCTGAGCACCGAGCGACGCGCGGCCTCCATGCTGCCTACGAACATCTGCGCGGCGATCCCGTAGTGGTCGCCGAGCGTCTCCTCGACAAGGGCCTCGGTGGTCGAACCCGCCTCCCAGACCAGGTATCGCGTCGCGCGAAGCACGTCTCGTGAGCACTTGGCTTTGGTGGCGAACGGGTGGCGCGGGTGCGACACAAGCACCACCTCGGTCGAGTCCACCTCGGTCCGTACGAGGTTGGGATGGGCTTCGTGTGCCCCATCGACCAGGCCGCATTCGAGGTTTCCCGCCGCGACGTCCGCGCACACCTCCTCGCCCGCGGCGACGACGACGCCCACCGTGATGCCGGGATGGGTCGCGGCGAACTGGCTGAGCACCGCGGGAAGGTAGAAGCTGGCAGCCAGCTCGCTGGCGCCGATGGTGAGTGAGCCGCGATCGAGGCCGCGCAGCCCCTGCACGACCTTCTCGAGATTTTCCAGCGCGCGCATGACGAGGAGACAAACGCCAGCGACCTCCACGCCCGCGGTCGTCAGCCGCACGTTGCGGCCGACCCGCTCCAGCAATCGGATGCCGAGCGCACGCTCCAGCAGCTGGACCTGCTGGGTGACGGCGGGCTGGCTCAAGCGCAGAACCTGCGCGGCGTGGGTGACATGCTCACGCGACGCCACGGCGAGGAAGGTGCGGATCTGCTCCAAGGTGTAGGTGGGTCGCAGGAACGAGTCGGTCACCAGGCTGGAGTCGGCTAGCGCCTCGGGTCGTGACGGTCTGGCGCCGGGAGGCGACGCGGGACTGCTATTTCGCCGGTCGCCCTGAGGCCCCGACGAGCGCCGCGAATCTGTCTCACGTCTGCGCACAATAAGCCTCCCCCGTGCACGCGACCGGTTAACAACTATAGCGAACCTTCAATCATTTCGACACCCGTTCGACACCCAAGATCGCACTGTTGGATTGTGACGAAGTACCTTAAGACCACCACGCGGCCCATTGCTAACATTCGTCATGGAAGGTGTTTCTTGTGCCAACAGCAACCGGCAGAAGGTTAGCCTAAGGTAACACGCAAGTCCGTAAGGCGCGCGACGGACTATCCGCTATGTCCTACTATGACACCACTGTAGGGCTGGGCCTCAGCACTCAACGTAGATGACGGCCCGCCCGGCCACCGCCGCTGGCGCGCATCCGCCAAACCGCAAGAATATCCTTATCACACTATTTTCGAATTGATGTACACCACTGAATATGAAGCGGACCCGGTAAAACCCTAGGTTTACTATCTGCGGAACAGGATAGCGTCCCAACATGGGCAGCGACATAGCCGGACAGCACAACAGCTCGCCGGCCGGAGCACCCATTCGTGCGGTGCTGCAAATGATCCTGGGTCACCACGTCACCGCTGTCGTCGCGACGATCGCCCGATTCGGCATCGCCGATCATCTAGCCCCGGGGCCCGGTACCGCGGCTCAGCTGGCGCAAGTGACCGGTGCCGATCAAGTCGGCATGCTGCGCCTGCTCCGCGCCGCCGCGAGCCTCGGGCTACTCGATGAGCTGGCCGGCGAGACATTCGCGATCAATTCGCTCAGCGACTGCCTCCGCCGAGGACCTCACTCGCTGCGGGAAATCGCAGTCGCGGCCAGCGAACCAATCCATTGGCGGACCGCGGCACATCTCGCCGAATCTGTGATCAAGAACCGAGCGGTAGCACCGGACGTCCTCGGGATGAACGCGTGGGAGTACCGGGACACGCATCCCGAAGGACGCTTGGCCACGTCGGAACGGCTCGTGGACATCGAGGAGGTCATCCTGCCCGCGCTGCGGCGCACAGTGGACCTCGATAAGCACCGACGGATCGTCGCCATCGGCGACAGCCGTGGCCGCCTGCTGTCCGCGCTGCTCCGGTCCACGCCAAACGCCACGGGAGTGCTCTTCGACCGACCGCCGGTTGCCGACCGAGCGCGGACCATGATCGATGCAGTAGGTCTCAGCGACCGCGTCACGGTGGTCGGCGGCGACTTTCTCCAGAAGGTGCCCCCGGGAGGAGACCTGTACGTCCTCAAGGGAGTGCTGCACGACTGCGACGACGACTCCGCCTCGTGGCTTCTGGACAGTTGCTACATGGCGGCACTTCCGGCCAGCACGCTCGTCGCTTTCGAAGGCGTCTTGCCGGACGGGCCACCGCACGACCCGGTGGCCCATCTCATCGACATCAACTCGCTGCTGACCGTCAGCGGCCGAGAGCGGACGATCGACGAATTCGAAGAGCTCTTCAACAACGCGGGATACGAGCTGGTGCGCGCGGAGCCGCTATCCGGTGTGGACTACCGGCCGTTCGTCATGCTCCAAGGTCGGCGGTCCTGAGATGTCCAAAATCGTCGTCGTCGGCGCGGGGCCAGCCGGGTTGGCGGTCGCGGCCGTCCTGCGGCGGCGCGGTGTGCGGGCCACACTCCTCGAGCGCGGCGAGGCCGTCGGGGCCAACTGGCGAGGCCGGTACGACGGGCTTCGGCTCAACACCGTCCGCTGGCTTTCCTGCCTGCCCGGGTATGGGATCCCGCGACGGGCTGGCCGCTGGGTCTCGCGCGACGACTACATCTCCTATCTGGAGCACTACGCGGACCTTCATCACCTCGACGTCGAAACCCAGGTCGACGTCGAGCGGATCGTTCCCGGGCACGGTAGCGACTCCCGCCGGTGGCGGTTGCACACGTCCAAGGGTGAGTTGGCCGCGGCGGCGGTTGTCGTCGCATCGGGACCGTTCGATCGCCCGGTAGTCCCGCCATGGCCCGGACTTGACCGGTACGACGGCGCTTTCGCGCACGCCGCCGCCTACCGCGACCCAGCCCCGCACCAGGGTCAGCACGTCCTGGTGATCGGCGGCGGAGCGAGCGGGCTAGAGATCGCCCTGCTGTTGGCTGAGGGCGGCGCGGCGCGGGTCGACCTGTCCGTCCGCTCCTGCACGAACCTCTTCCCGCGACAGCTCGGGCCGTACCCCCTCACCCCGCTGCCCGCCACCAGGCATGCACCGCGGTGGCTGTTGGACGCCGCCGGCGCGCTGACTCATCGCATGCTCGGGTCGACCTGGCCCGACCCGCTGCCACGACCAGCCGCCGGCCTCGGCACCGCGCTGCATCGGCACGGGACAGAGCCAGTCGTGGCGGACGGCATCGTGCCCGCCTTGCGGGCCGGACGTGTGAGCCTGCTGCCCGCCGTCGACCGCTTCACGGCCACGGCCGTACACCTCGTCGACGGCAGCGTGGTGCGGCCCGACATGGTGCTGGCGGCGACCGGCTACCGCAGTCGGGTGGAGAAGCTCGCCGCCGAACTGGACGTGTTCGATCGGCAGGGTCGACTGATCCGGGGCGACGGCGGCCCGTGCGCAGGGGCGCCGGGCTTGGCGTTCGTCGGTTTTCAACCCGCGGTCACGGGACGGCTGCCACAGATGCCCTCCCAGGCGCGTCGGGCGGCACACACTGTCTTGGCCGCCGCGGCGCGCTGACGAGACGACAGCGATCAGTCCGGCAGGCGGCAGCGACGCTGGTTTGCATCGACGCGTTCGGTGTACCCCTCGCGGTCGAGTAGCTCCAGCAGCGGGATGATGACCCGGCGAGTGGTGTCCAGGGCCTGCCGCGCATCCGACGCGGAAAAGGGCTGCGGGAGTGTGGCCAGAATCTTGGCCGCCTCCCGGTCGGCACCGGGAGCCAACACTATCCCGTCGGCGATCCGGAGGAGTTGGCCCGCGCGTTCGGCGGCCGCGAGTCCTTTGCGATCCAGGCGACGCGCGGCCAGCTCCTGCTGCTCCGGCGCGCGGAAAGGCGACTTGGTGAGCTCGGTGACGACCGCGCGTACGGCGCTGGCGAGCGGCTCCGGCAGTACTTGGGCCTGGTCCGCGGTGCGGATCCGGCCTTCCACCAGGCGCAGCGGCGGCGGCATGAGCGCCGCCACCAGCCGCCGGTCGGGAAGGCACAGCGCGCGCCGGGCCGCGTCGAGCGGCATGCCCCTCTCGAGCGGATGGGCTTCGGCGTATTCGGTGACCAGCGACACCAGCTGCTCACCCAGCTCGCCGCGACGGCCCGCATGGAGCAGCCACTCCCCCACCGCCGGAACGTCGGGCGGTGCCACACCCATCATCGTGAAGTCGGCTTTCCGCAGCACGCCGTGTTGGGCCAGGACGACCGCGCCGTCGGGGATGTCCGCCAGGGCCAGCATCCGCGTGCCACGGTTGGCGGCGTCGCCGCGCCGCCGAAGCACCGGCGGCCGTACGTCGAGCACGGTCACCCGGGCCAAGATCCGGGTCTCCCCGCGGGCCTGTCCCGCGTCGCGCAGGACGGCGCGATCACCGATGTGGAGCGGCAACCTGTCTCGCAGGGTCAACCGGGCGGCCAGCCGTCGCTGATCGCGGGCGAGCGGCCTGATCCGTGCGACAGTCCGGCCGGAGCCCATGTGCAGCACGGCGGCACCGGGCATGTCCCAGTCCGTCGCCTCCGCGTATTCGGGCTGATCGAGGCGCACGTCGATCGCATCTGGCAGGGACCATTGCCCTGGCGTCAAGAGCGCCATTCCCCGCGAGATCGCTGATCGTTCCGCGCCACGTAGGTTGACGGCGACCCGCGCGACCGATCCGACCAACCGTGCGGGCTGTTCCAATGTCTGGAGTCCGCGGACCTGTACCCGGTGTCGGGTAGGTGAGAGCTCCAGCTCGTCACCGAGTTTGATCGTGCCGGCGCCGAGTGTGCCGGTCACCACGACGCCGCTGCCCCGGATGGAGAAGGCGCGGTCCAGCCACAAGCGCACAGGCGCGGTCAGGTCTGGAGCCGGTAGGTCGGATGTGACCTCGTCGATGGCGGCAACCAACTCTGGCAGTCCGGCTCCGGTCGTCGCGCTGACCGCCACCGCCGGCACTTTGCCGAGGCTGGACTCGCCGATGCGTTGCTGGGCGGCCGCGAGCACCGGAGCCGGGTCCGCCAGGTCGCTGCGCGTCACGACGAGCAGTCCATGTTGGACGCCGAGAGCGTCCAAGGCCGCCAGGTGTTCCTCGGACTGCGGCATCCAGCCCTCATCCGCCGCGACCGCGAACAGTACTGCCGGCACCGGGCCCACGCCCGCGAGCATCGTTCCCAGGAACCGCTCGTGGCCGGGGACGTCCACGAACGCGACCTGCCGGCCCGAGGGAAGTGTCAGCCATGCGAACCCCAGCTCGATGGTCAGGCCGCGATCGCGTTCCTCGGCGAGCCGGTCCGGCTCCATCCCGGTCAGGGTGCGGATCAGAGTGGACTTTCCGTGGTCGACGTGTCCGGCAGTCGCGAGGACGTGCATCAGTGGCTCCCGTTGCTCAGCGCCGCGGCGATGACGGCACTGCCGACCGTGTCGTCGAGATCCTCCGGGATGGACCGCATGTCGAGCAGGAGTCGTCCCTGCTCGAGGTGCCCCACCACCGCCGGATCCGACCGGCGCAACGGCGCCGCCAGCCGGTCGTCCAGGCTCACCGCACGGCTCGGCAACCGCACACCCGGGGCGCCGCCGCCACCGACGACGGACCAGCTCTCTATGACCTGTGCGTCGATGCCGTGGCTGGCCAACCGCGAGACCATCGCATCGGCCCGGCGGCACAACTGCTTCACCGGCGCACGGAGCGAGGCCACGGTGGGCGGCGCCGGTCCGCGCAGCGTCGCCTCCAGTGCCGCAGCGGTGAGCTTGTCCAGCCGGAGTGCCCGCGCCAAAGTATGCCGGCGCAGCTGTGTGACCAGCTCGCGCTTGCCGAGCAGGAGGCCGGCCTGCGGACCGCCTAGCAGCTTGTCACCACTGGCGGTGACGAGTGCCGCGCCCATACGCAGCGCGCTGTCAGCGTCCGGTTCGTCGGGGAGAAGCGGCTCGCGGTTGAGGAGTCCGGAGCCGATGTCGTAGACGACGGGAACGTCGAGCGCCGCGAGTTCGCCGACCCCGACGTCCCGGGTGAAGCCGTCGACACGGAAGTTCGACGGATGCACCTTGAGGATAAACGCCGTCGCCGGTCCGATGACGTCGCGATAGTCCTGCAACGACGTGCGGTTGGTGGTACCGACCTCGCGAAGCCGGGCGCCGGTGCACCGCAGCAGCTCGGGGATTCGGAACCCATCGCCGATCTCGACGAGTTCGCCCCGGCTGATGATGATCTCGCTGCCGCGGGCGAGCGCGGTCGCGACGAGCACCAGGGCAGCGGCGTTGTTGTTCACCACATGCACGTCCTCGGCCGCGGGGACCGCCTCCGCGAGCGCTGCCGTGAGGCCGGCCGCCCGCCGACTCCGAAGGCCCGTGGAGAGGTCGTACTCGATGTCGGTGGCGCCGCATGCCACCTCGACCGCGGCGCGCGCGGCCGGCGACAGGACAGCACGGCCGAGGTTGGTGTGAACCAGCACGCCGGTGGCGTTCACGACCGGCCGGAGCGTGGTGGCGCGGCACGGCAGCGCAGCCACAGCGGCACCGGCCACCTGCGCGGCACTGATCTGCCCACGGCGGGCCAGATCCTGAGCGGTGGCGATGGCCCGGCGCACCGCGGCTGGTCCGAGCCGTTCGGTAGCGGAAGCGAGGCGGGGGTCGTTGAGCAGCGTGTCGGTTGCTGGCACCGCACGCCTCGGATCGAGGCTCTGGCGGCCGGCGGCGGGGTTCGTTTTCGGCATGGCAACCGCCCGGCTCAGGAGGCGTTGAGGCGGAGCATGCCCACCTGCCAGGCGCGCGTTACCGCCTCGGTGCGTGATTGGGCGTTCAGCTTCCCCAGGATGTTGCTCAGGTGAAACTCCACTGTCTTGATCGTGACGTTGAGCACCTCGGCGATCTCTCGGTTGCGGCGACCCGCCGCGACCAGTCCGAGGACCTGCAACTCTCGGTCGGTCAACTGTTCCAACACAAACGTCCGTCCCTGCCCGGACTGGACCTCCCGGTCAGACAACTGCTCCAGAACGAAGTTGTTTCCGGGCGTCGACACGATGCGGCCCCGCGCTGTCATGGCTATCGCCACCTCTCTCCCGCGAGTATCGGATTCCGGGCTGCCGAGGAGCGGTGGCCGCCTCGGCTCGGCCCCAGCAGGCCGGCATCGTGACATCGGTCGGCGCCGTCGTTCGCCGCCCGCGGCGCGCGATCGCGCCGAGCCCCACGATGCCGCCAAGCATCAATGTCCCGACGGCGATGTTCTGCCAGCCCCACGCCCAGGCGGCGGAGGCGAGCATGAGGATGTTCAGTCCGGCGATCGCGGGCCCCAACCGCGCCAGGCCGGTGCGCAGCCGCAGCAGCCCGCGGCGCACCGGACGTCGGTGGTTCAGCCAGGCGGCCGCCAGCGCCAACGTCATGCTGATGAAGTAGCCGACGTTCGCCGCGGCCAGCAGGGCGATCGGCACCTGCGCCGTGTTGCCGCGGGCGAGGGCGGTCAGCACGGCGATCAGCAGCAGGTTGACTCCGACGTCGAAGCGCAACGCCTGCGCCGGCATCCCGTGCCGGTTGAGCCGTCCCAACGCCGGCCACGCGTCGCCACGGGCGCTCATCTGGTGCAGCGTCCATGACGAGGCCAGGGCGATCATGTTGAGACCGAGCACCAAAGCGAGAACCAACACCCCGAGCACCACGTTGGCGCCCACGTCGGTCGACCGTTCGCTGAGCATCAGGAAGGCATCGGCAGGATCGGCGCGCAGCCCTTCTGGTCCCACGACCGTGAGAAGCAGGAACGGTATGACGCCGAACGCGAAGACGCTGACCAGGGCCACCACCACCAGCACCCGGATGGCCTGCATCACGCCGCTGCGGTAGCGCGTCGCGTAGGACAGCGCGAGCTCCGAGCCGTACGCGCTCCAGCCAGCGATGAAGAGCCCGCCAGCGAAGCCCAGCACCCCCGCGCTCGAGAGCCACCCGTCCGGCGGCGCGAACGGGTGCAGATTGTCGACGTTCATGTTGCCCTTGGCAAGCGCGCCGAAGAACAACAGACCGACCACGGCGACCACGCAGGCGACCAGGACGACCTGCAACCGCGCGCCGACCTGCATGCCGAAGTGGTTGACTGTCGCGCTCATGGTCAGGACCAGGCCGGCGACGAGAGCGGCGGTCCAGGCGGGCCCGTCGGGGAAGGCGATCCGCTGCACGTATGCACCGACGAGCAGCCCGTTGATCGCCAGGGCTGGGCTCCAGCCGAACCAGTAGCTCCACTGCGCGACGCGGGCCAGGGCACGGCTGCGCGGCTGAAGGACCTCGGCGGCAAGCACGGCCACGCCCCCGTTGACACGGGAGTAGCCGCCGGCGAGCTCGGCGAAGATGACGGCCATCAGTAAACCGATCACCGCCGACACCAGCCACACCACGATCGAGGCGTTGCCGACGAGTGCGGCCACTGGTCCCATCGATACCAGGACGAGAACGGGTACGCCCGCCGCGATGGCGACGCCGAAGCGTCCGCTGATGGTCCGATCGTCGTTCACGCTCATCCTGCCGCACCCACGGTGGCGTCGAGGTTGAGCGGCCTGGTGCGGACGCCGTGGCGCGCGGCGACGGCCTCCATCTCGATGGCGAAGTCCACTGATGCCTGGCCGACGGAGTGCTCGGTGATGCCCTCCTTGGCGAACAGGTAGGTCTCGGCCAGGCATGCCAGGGCGCTGTGCCGGTCCGGCAAGCGCAGGTCGGTGGTGAGGTGATAGCCCGGGATGTTCACCAGGCCGCCCTGGGCGACCCGCACATCGCGCTGTTCGAAGCGCGGGTAGTCCTCCTTCTGGATGTTCAGCGGGTGGGCGAGGTCCAGGACGATCGCGCCGGGCTTGACCAGGTCAGGCGTGACGTATGCGGAGGGGTCCCCGGTGAGGAGCAGGATGATGTCCGCTTGCCCGACGTCGGCGATGGATCCGGATACCGTCGCCCGGGGCACGAGATCGGCCAGTTCCTTGCGGACGCGGGTCTGACTACGCCCGACGAGCACCAGCCGGAAGCCTTCCCGGTCGAGCAGCCGCGAGGCAGCCACTCCGACCGAACCGGTGCAACCGACGACCGCGACGGTGGCGCCCTCACCAGTTGCCAGGACTTCGCTGGCCTCGACCACGTTGCGCCGCGCGACCGCCGCGGTGTAGGCGTTGCCGGTGGTCACGGTCATACCCCGGGGAAGCTTCGGCACCAGGGTCAGGCCGCCGCGGGTGGCCGGCGCCGTAAGCGCCCCCAGCCCGATGACCCGTGCGCCACGGGACTGTGCCACCTGGACCGCCTGATCGATCTGCTCGCGGCCCTGGGAGTAGAGGATGGTGTCCGGGAGGCAGAGGACGACGAGGAACTCCCCGCGGAGGACATCGAACCCGAAGGTGACCTCGCCGGTGATCGTCGGTGGGAGCGAGAGCATCTTCTCTTGGAACTCTTCTTCGGTGGCACTGTGCTGCGCAACCACGGAGCTGCCTCGGACGTGGTGGAGGTCCTGGGCGTCACGGGGATGGGCCAGGAAGACGAATCCGGGCGGTTGGTTGCGCAGATAGGACATGATCCGCTCCTCGCGGTCGTGGTGGTCGCGGTCGCGCGACGGGCGGAACCGACGTGGTCCCGCCCGTTTCCGTGCGCGCCGAATCTCCTCACCGGCTGCCGAGCTCGGGAATGAGCACCATGGCGCCTTCGAGGGAAAGGTTGATGGATCCGCCGCCGAGATGTTGCGGCCAATTGATCAAGAAGGTTGTGTCGTATCCGACATGGACGGCCCGACCCTCACGAAGGCCGAGAAGCGTGTCCTCCAAACTGGAGGTTATGCGGCCGTCTCAACCACCGGAGGCGCCGGCCCAGATGGAGCCGGGCAGGAAGTCCATGCACCCGAGGGCGCGCCAGCCGCTGTAGTCCTCGGTGACCGCGCACTCGTCGGTCGCGGTCGCGCGCACGGGTCCGAGCAGGCTCAGGTCGTGCTTTCCGGACATGACCAGCTCATGCAGCGCCGGGAACACGGCGTGCACGTTGTAACGGACGCGCAGATACCGCTTCTCGAAGTCCATGATCCCGACGTTGCCGGATGCGCCGGACTCGGGATCGAGGGTGATCGAGACGACACCGGAGTCGATGCTCTCCGTCTTGCTGATCGGGAACGGTGCGCTGTGGGTGGACACCCCGTAGAGGCCGGCGACGCGGAAAATGACCCGGTCCGCCGGATCGGCCTGGAGCCGCCGGGCGGCGATCTCCTCCGGCGATACCGCCGGCGCCACCGTCTCGCGTTCTTGGGTTGTTGTCATACCTTCCTTCCCCTCTTCTGAACGGCAGATGCCGTCAGTCGGTGGATGCCGACGACGACGGAACCAGGACCTTCTCGGCCTGGTCCGCGACGCCCGGCCGGCGGGCTCGGACGCTGGTGTTGGCGAAGCCGAGCGCCAGCGCGTCCGCGAGCCCCGCCCGCTCGAGGATGGGCGCGACCCCGCCGAGCTCGGCGTCCCGCGCCGTGTACTCCCGTTCGCGGTCCACCTCGATGTCGACGAATCCCGCCGCGGTGAGCCGCTCGCGGTACTCGTCGACGGTCAGCGCGCCGCCGATGCAGGCGGCCCACGCGCTCAGGTCGTCTCGCATCTCGGCCGGTACAGGTAGCCGGGTCACGATGTCCGAGATCGCTAGCCGCCCACCAGGACGGAGCACCCGGTACGCCTCGGCGAGCGCCCGCGCCTTGTCGGGCACGAGGTTCACCACGCAGTTGCTGATGATCACGTCGACCGACCCGCGCGGCAGTGGAATGGACTCCATGTCGCCCTTGAGGAAGGCCACATTGGTCAGGCCGGCCTTCGCGGTGTTGGCTCGCGCCAACGCGATCATCTCGTCCGACATGTCCAGACCGAAGACATGCCCCTCGGCCCCGACCCGGCGGGCCGCCACGATCGCGTCGAGGCCACCGCCCGAACCGAGGTCCAGAACGACCTCGCCGGCCGACAAGCCGGCCCGGTCGAACGGGTTGCCACAGCCGAGCGACGCGACGATCGCGTCCATCGGAACCTGCTGTAGGTCGCCCTCGGCGTAGTCGGTGACGCAGCTGACCTCCTCGGGCAGCCCGGCAGCGGTGCTACCGCCGCAGCAGCCGTCGGCACCGGCGCGAACGCTCTTCGCGTGGGCGTCGTAGTGCTGCTGCACGCCGCCGCGGAGGGCGTCGGCCCGTGTGGTCAGCTTGATCCCTACGTCGACGGAGGGTATGGCGCTGTCACCGTGGCAGCCACATCCGGCCGACGCGGTGGCGTTGACGGTGGAGCTCGCCCGCCGGCGGCCCCAGCTGCGGGGGTCGAGCCTGGCCAGCATGCGGGCCGACGCGCTCTTCGACCAGCAGGACCACAGCTCGCCGACCTTGCTCCAGCGGAACTTGGGGGCCTGCTTGCCGGTGACCGGCGTGACGATCCCCTGCTGCTCCCACTCCTCCGACATTGCGTAGCACCCCGGGCAGTTGGTCTGGCACGCGTCGGAGCACTGTGGCGCGCACACCGCGCGCCAAAACCACTTCATCCCGGCCATGCATTTCCTCGCTTCATCTCGGCCGCCATGACAATTTCGAGTATGCGCGCCGATGAATTCGCGAGTCAAGAAAGACGTTCACCAATAAGGTCCCACCTATGATCGTCAGCACATCGACTGATCAGTCACGATGAATAGACGTATTGGGTACCACTTATCGATCCCGCAAACCAATACCCGAGGTATAGACATACTACGCGGTCAGCAATCTCAGACGTCCATATTGGTGGACACTCAGACCTGGTCTGCCGCAGCGTACGGTCGCACATCCTTGCCTTCGGCACGCAATTCCTCGTGCGTGTGACCGACGTAATAGAAGCCTTCTTCATGGCTGGCGTAGCACTGATGAAAGCCAACCTTGGAGAAGATTGCCAGTCGCGTCGGTTTCGGCGCCGGTTCTCGCTTTGTGCCTCTTTCCAGATCGGCCAGCACCGCTGGCACGTCATACGTCAACCGAACGTCCGAGCGGCAGAAGTGGGGCTCCCCGTCGATGTCGACGATCGGTAGCTTCGCGCCATCCAGCCCGGGCAGGTCGAACACCGGCCGGGTCAGGCAGTCGTACCGTAAGACCTCGGTGAGGAATTCGACGTACGCCGCCGGCAGCAGCGGGACGATGGCCTCCTGCCACCACGTGGCGAGCACGTCGTCGATGTCCGGCTCACCGTAGAACTGCCGGAGGAACACCGGGACGGCACTGGGCACCCGCTCCACCTTGGCCGCGACCGCCGCGAGCCGGACGGCGGCCGGGTGGGCGGCGGTCTCGAACCAGGCGACCATGTTTCGGATCACCGTGGACTGTGTCAGGCCCGCGTACTCCCGAAGCGGTGCCCAGATGTGCCGGAACACCAGGTGCTCGGCGACCGACCGCGCCCAGAGTATGAAGCGCTTCATCTGGAGGTTCTCGGCGATCGTCATGGTGTTGTGCGCCAGGACGTACTCGAAGTCGTCGTTCTCGCCCCGAACGGTCTGGAAGCCGTACGTGGCCTTGTTGACCGAGTAGTCGGTGTTCGGCAGCAGCAGGAGCGGGTAGACCGCGATCCGGGTCATGTGCCGGGCGAGCCTGTCGTAGCCTTCGAAGAAGGAGTCCACCGTCTCGCCAGGTGAACCCCAGATGAGCTCGGCGTAGCAGTCGAGGCCCTCCGCGCGCAGCCAGCGGACGAGGTCCTCCCATTGGTTTACCTTCATGTTGCGGCGCTGCATCTGTTCCAGCGCCGAGTCCTCCAGCGTCTGCAAGGCGAGGGTGAAGGAGCTACGCATGCCGACCTGCTTCATCCGCTTCACGATGTCGTAGAAGGACTTGGACTTGTTCTTGGCCCAGGATCCCTCCACGGCACGCGGGTAGCCGTGCTTCTCGCGGAGGCGGATGACGTCCTCGACGAACTCCAGGTCCTCCCGCAGGAGGCCGATGTTGGCGTCGCACAACACGATCGTGTGGACCTTGTGGAACGCGAAGATCTCCAGCTCCTCGCGCAGCCGCTCCCGCGAGAACGCGCGGACCTTCTGGCCGACCGCCCCGCCCCAGTAGCAGAACGCGCACTTGTAGGGGCAGCCGCGGTTGGTCTCCATGAGCGCCACGTCGTACCGGAAGTCGCCGACCGAGTCGGTCAGCGGGATCGCGTTGGTCAGGAACGGCGAGGGGATGCTGTCCAGGTCGAGGATGCGTTCCGGTTCCTTGGTGGTGACGATCTGGCCCTCGGGGTCGCGGAAGCTGATGCCGCCGATGGCGTGCAGTTCGCCCGGTGACTGGCCGGCGAGGTAGGCCAGAAGGATGTCCCGGAAGACGAACTCGCCCTCCCCGTTGACGACGAGGTCGACCTCAGGGAACTGCCGGAAGACCCGGTTGGCCTGGTTGGCGACGTGGGTGCCCCCGAACACGACCCAACCCTCCGGGTGGATCTGCTTGAAGCCCTCCGCGATGTTGCCGAACGTGAAGTAGCTCCAACCCTGAACGGAGAACGCGATGACGTCGGGGCGGCCTTCGGCGAACATGGTCTCCGCCATCACGGTCACCGGGTCGCCGCCGCCGAAATTGAAGATTCGGATCTCCATTTCGTCGCGTATCGGCTCGCATGCCAACGCCGCCGCCTTGAGGTAACCTGCGGCCAACGGCATCGACTCTTTCGGCATGTCCCAGACGCCCTGCTGGACGATCCACACGATTCGCTTGCGAGAAGACATGGCCACCTGTGACCCCGAATCCTGCTGCGCCAATAAACCAGCTCAGAAGCTAGTGCCGGCGCGGGCGCCGCAGAATCGGGTAAACCCTAGGACGAGGCAGGCAATCCTGCGGCGGCAACGTGCCACATCATGTCGCCGAAGGTCTTCAACGCGAGGAAGTCGTCCGTGTCAATGCTGATCGACAGCCGCTTTTCGAGGGCCACGGCGATCTCCACCATTTCCGTCGAGTCGATCTCCAGATCTTCGCGCAGGCGACTGTCCGGCTCGATCCCGGTCGGATCGATCTTCAGCTCGCGGAACACCTCGACCAAGGTCTCACGGATTTCCATGACTCCCCTCCGGCGGTCGTTTCTCACCATCCCAGTACGACTGCGACGGCCAGATCCTTCTCGTGGGAGATGCTCAGCAGCATCTGCCTGAGGCCGCAGCGCTCGGCGGCCTCGCGGGTGCGTCCGTGCAGCTCCACGTAGGGCTCACCGTGATCACCGATGCGTACCTCGACCTCGGTCCAGCGGGCGGTCTGGCCGCGGCTGCCGAACACCTTCTTGGTCGCTTCCTTCGCCGCGATCCGGCCCGCGAGCCTGGTCCACATCAGGCCACGCGCGCCGTGGGCGTCGGCAAGCTCCCGCTGGGTGAGCAGCCGCTCGAGAGTCGCTGTCCCGCTTCGCTCCACCATCTCGCGCAACCGGCGGACCGAAACGACGTCCACGCCGAGAGCGCCGGGTGGACGCCACGGCTCGCGCGTCGGCGTCAGCCCGGCCAGCGCTTCAGCACCAGGCACGCGTTCACCCCTCCCAGGCCGCGTGAAACGACCGCGACGGACTGCCGGCCCCGCAGATCACGCGCGGTTCCGGTGACGAAGTCGAGGTCGAACCCAGCGGCCGGCCGCTCCAGGTTGGCTACCGGCGGCACCAGTCCGTGCGACAGCGTCCGGAGCGCGGCGACGACGTCGGCGACAGCAGCCGCGCCCATGAGGTGGCCGGTCGCCGGCTTGGCGGCGGTAACCGGCACGTCGTCACGGTGTGAGCCGAGTGCGCCCTTGATGGCGGCCACCTCCGCGGCGTCTTCGCGAGGTACGCCCGACCCGTCCGCGTACAGGCAACCGAGGTCACCCGCCGCTATCCCGGCGCGCTCCATGCTCTGCGCGATGGCGCGCGAGAGCGTGCGTCCGTTGGGCTCGATCGTGTAGGTGGGGGCGTATCCATCGGTGTTGGTGGCCCAGCCGGCGAGTTCCCCGTGGATCTTGGCGCCCCTGCTCCGGGCATGGTCGGCCGATTCGATGACGAGAAAGGCCGCGCCCTCACCGATCGCCGTACCTGTATGCCCGCGGTCGAAAGGCCGGTACGCCACCTCGGGCTGCTTGTTGCCATGCGGAGTGAGGAAGCCACCCGTCTCGCAGCACGCCCACGCGTACGGGGACAGTGGCTGCTCTGAGCCGCCCGCGATCACGACATCGGCGTGGCCGCGCCTGATCATCTCGGCGGCGTGGACGATCGCGTACGCGCCACTCGCGCGGTCGCAGACGAAGGTGCGCGCGCGACCCTTGATGCCGAAGGTGATGCAGATGTTGCCTTGCGGCGCCGCCGGAAACCACGCGGTGGCCTGGTACGGGCTGACGTCCCGAGGGCCTTTCGCCCACAGGTCGCGCAAGCCGCGCTCGGCGAACTCCCAACCGCCCAGCACGTTGCCGACCGTGACGCCGACCCGCTCCGGCGCCACCCCGTCGGGCCGGCTGATCCGCAGCCCAGCGTCTTCGATGGCGGCGCCCGCGGCGGCCGTGGCCAGGTGAGTGAACCGGTCGGTCTTCTTCACGAACCGTCCCGGCAGCCAGTCGGTCGCGACGAAAGCGTCCGCCTGCCCCGCGATCTGGCAGAGGTACGGCGACGCGTCGAACCGGTCTATCTGCCGGACCCGGGAACGGCCGGAGAGCGCCTGCGCCCATAGCGCCTCAGGCCCGATGCCCGCCGGCGTGACCGCACCGACGCCGGTGATCACAACGTGTGTCATGCCGGTGCCCCCGCCGATCGGAGCACCAAGGTGGCGTGGAGGCCGGAGAAGCCGCTGGCGTCCGAGAGGACCACATCACCACGCCACGGTCGACCGGTGTTGGGTACGTAGTCCAGGTCGCATTCGGGGTCGGGGCGCTCGTAGTTGATGGTGGGGTGGATGTAGCCACGTTCAAGGGCGAGCGCACACCCGACGATCTCCTGGGCGCTGGCCGCCGAAAGCGGGTGGCCAGTCATGGACTTGGTGGAGTTGATGGGGATCCGACGAGCGTGCTCGCCCAGGGCGAGGACGAGAGCCTTCGTCTCGCACCGGTCGTTCTGCGGCGTCGAACTGCCGTGCGCGTTGACGTGGTCCACGCTCTCCGCAGCCAAGCCGCCGTCGTCGAGGGCACCGGTCATCGTGCGCGCCAGGTCGGCGCCGTCGGACAGCAGGTCGGTCATGTGCAACGCGTTGCAGCTCAGGTCGAACCCGGTGATCTCGGCATAGACGTGCGCGCCGCGCGCCAGCGCGTGCTCCCACTCCTCGAGGACGACGACGCCGCAGCCCTCGGCCAACACGAACCCGTCGCGATCCGCGTCGAACGGCCGCGAAGCCGTAGCTGGCCGGTCGTTGTGCCGCCGGGACAGGCAGTTGATGATCTCGAAGGACGCGGTAGTGATCGGCGTGATCGGTGCCTCACTCGCCCCGGCCACGACGACGTCCGCCTCGCCGTAGCGGATGCTCTCGAAGGCGTAGCCGATGGCGTCGACGCCGCCGATGCACCCGGTGGAGAGGGTGATGCACGGCCCTCGGGCGCCGGTCAGCGCTGCCAGGATCACGCTCGGCGTGTTGGACATCGAGGCGAGGTACAGGTCCGGACCCACCTTCGTCGGATCGACGGGCCGCTGGCCGCGATCCGTGGACGCGATGAACTCGCGTTCCATCTGCCGGGTGCCGCAGATAGCGGTGGAGAGGACGATGCCGAACCTGTCCCGTTCCACCGCCTTGACGTCAAGGGCCGCGTCGCCGATGGCCTGCATCGCTCCGGCCACCGCGAACTGGATGAACCGGTCGAGCCGCTGGACCTCCTCCGGCAGCCCCACGGCCACGGGGTCGAAGTCCTCCACCTCGGCCAGGACGTTGGAGCCGAACTCGAACCCGTCGTAGAGGTCACAACTCTCTACTTTGGACAGATGTTTGGTGGCGCTGCGCCCGTCCACGAGCCCTTGCCAGTACCGCTGCTTGCCGATGCCGAGCGGGCTGATCACGCCGAGTCCGGTGATCGCGACCCGCCGGGGGCCGATCTGCTCCGCGCCGCTCATTTTTTGTCCGCGATGAGGATCGCCTGCTCGCCGCTCACAGCGCTGCCTGGGCTCATGCGTCAATCACCTCGAGACCACCAATCCCGCTCTGCGCGGTGCTCTGCGACAGAAGCCGTGCCGTAAACGTACGGAGCACGCGGCCATCCGGTTAATCGGGAAAACCCTAGGGCGGGATCCTGGGCCGTCTATCGGACAACGACGAGGTGCTCGCCCCGCGGTACGAACTCGCCGATCACCGGCGAGCCGGGGATCTCGCCGGCCAGCAGTAGCCCGCCGGACGTCTGCGCGTCGGCGAGCAGGATCGCCTCCGCCTCGTCCACCGCGGACAGCTCGCAATGCGGCTGCGCCCAGGCGAGGTTACGCCGGCTGCCGCCCGGGACGAAGCCGTCGCGCAGCGACTCCCGTGCGCCGTCCAGGTACGGAACCGCGGAGGAGTCGACCACGGCGGTCACGCCGCTGGCGCGCGCGACCTTCAACAAATGGCCGAGCAGACCGAAGCCCGTAACGTCCGTGGCACAACGGATTCCGGATCGGACCGCGGCCGCGGCCGCGTCGCGGTTCAGCGTCACCATCGTCTCCACCGCGTGCGGAAACACCTCGCCGGTGCTCTTGTGCCGGTTGTTGAGAACGCCGAGGCCGAGTGGCTTGGTCAGGGTCAGCGGCTCGCCGGCCAGCGCCGTGTCGTTGCGCATCAGGTGGTCAGGCCGCACCAGACCGGTGACCGCCATACCGTACTTCGGCTCGGGGTCGTCAACGCTGTGCCCGCCCGCCACGTGACACGCGGCTGCCCGCGCGACGTCGAGGCCGCCACGTAGCACCTCTCGCGCGAGGTCGAACGGCAGAACGCCCCGCGGCCAGGCCAGCAGATTGACCGCCACAAGGGGCGAGCCGCCCATCGCGTAGATGTCCGACAGGGCGTTGGCGGCCGCGATTCGTCCCCAGTCGTACGCGTCGTCGACCACGGGCGTGAAGAAGTCGGTCGTGAGCACCACCGCCTGCTGCTCGTCGATCCGGACGACGGCGGCGTCGTCACCGTTGTCGAGCCCGACCAGCAGCTCGCCTGGCATACCGGTGAAGTCGTCTGGCTTTATCAGGCCGGCGACCACTTCTTCCAGCTCCCCGGGCGGGATCTTGCACGCGCACCCACCGCCGTGCGCGTACTGGGTAAGGCGGCCCAGAGACTGGACGGTGCTGGTCATGCCTACCTCCGCGTGACGAAATCGCTGGACTCCAGCATGAGCTTGATCCGCTGCTGGTTCTTGTACCCGTGCTCGTCCATCCATTCCTTCATGGCCGCGCCACTGACGGAATGGCCAGGGTCCACCTCGAAGTCCTGCGTCCACGTCATCAAGGTGCCGTCCCGCTCGGGCCGGTACGTCCACCGCAGATGCATGTACAGGAACGGGTACAGCGGCTCCTCCCGTGCCGAGATAGCGACGAGGTCACGGTGGTCGAGGATCCGCCACGATCGCCAGTCGAAGCCCTCGGTGCGCAAGCGGAAGGTCAGCTTGCTGAACCTGCCCGAGTCCTCCCGAGTCAGCACCTCGCTGTGCAGGTAGGCGTCGAACAGCTCGGTCCATCGGTCGATGTCGTTGGTGACCTCGAACACGATGGCGGGTGGGCAGCTGATATGGATGCTGTGTTGGATGCGCGGCATCGCTGACCTCCTGACGTTCGGGCCACCCGATGGTAGAGACGGGCAGCGTGCAACCTTCCCAGGGAAAACCCCAGGCCGACCGCGGCGCCGGCTAGGTGCGGATGCGCTGGTAGCGGACGACGGTTAGCGGAACCAGGACGACCAGCAGTCCCACGGTCCAGGCCAGCGTCTGCAACACGGGCCGCGCCACCGGCCCGCCGAGAATCAGGGCGCGGGTGGCGTCCACCGCCGGCGTGACCGGATTGATCTTGGCGACGGCCTGTAGCCACCCCGGCATGCTGCTGACCGGCACGAACAACGAAGCGACGAACACCGTCGGAATAGCCAGCAACAGGCTCGCCATCGAGGCGGTCTCGACGCCGCGCGCCACAAGCCCGATGAACGCGCCGAGCCAGGACATCGCGAAGCCGAACGCCAGGGCCAACGCGACGGCGGCGATCGCCCCGGCGAGCCCGTTGTGGAAGCGAAAGCCGGCCAGAGCGCCCACCACCCACACGACGGAAATGGCGAGCAGATTGCGCGTAGTGTCGAAGACCGCCCGACCGGCGAGCAGCGCCCAGCGGGTCATCGGCAGGGACCGGAAGCGGTGAACCATGCCCCGGTTGAGGTCCTCCGCCACCCCGACGGCGGCGTTGTTGAGGTTGAAAGTGACGGCGAGCACCATCACACCGGGGACGAGAAAGTCGATGTACTTCATGCCGGCCGGCCGCAGTGCGCCGCCGAAGACGAAGTTGAACAGCAGCACCCACATGATCGGCAGCGCGGTCGCCGCAGCGATCAGGGCGGGCATCCGCAGGTGCGCGTACACGTTCCGCCGCGTCATCACCGCCACGTCGGTCAGGATCCGCACCGGCGTCGAGACCGGATGCAGGCTGGTCATTGTCATGTGCTCCTCCGGTTCGGCTCAGCCGGCTTCGGCGGGCACGTGCCGCTTGGCGTCGGCGGTCGTGTCCGGGCTGCTTCCGGTCAACGCCAAGAACACGTCGTCGAGGCTTGGCCTCCGTAACAGGACGCCGGACAGCTTCACCTGTGCGCCGTCCAGGTGGCGGACGACAGCCGGCAATGCGGCAGCGCCGTCGTCGACGGGCAGGGTCACCACCCCGGCGTCGGCGTCTGTCTGGGCCTGCCCCGTGCCCAGCGTGGCTACCGCGCCCGCCGCCCGGGCGCTGTCGGATGGATCAGCGAGGCGCAGCTCTAGGCGATCACCGCCGTAGGCGGATTTCAGCTCGTCGGCTGTGCCTCGGGAGATCACCCGGCCGAGGTGCATCATGACGATCTGGTCGGCCAGCCGGTCGGCCTCCTCCAGGTACTGCGTGGTCAACAACACGGTGGTGCCGTCGTCGACGAGGCGACGGATGACGTCCCACAAGGCGATCCGGCCCTGCGGATCCAGCCCGGTGGTGGGCTCGTCCAGGAAGAGCACCGGCGGGCGGCCGACCAAGCTCGCGGCAAGGTCGAGGCGACGACGCATGCCGCCGGAAAACGTGCGGGCGGTGCGGTGCGCCGCGTCGGCCAGGTCCATCGTCTCCAGCAGCTCGCTTGCCCGCTGGCGCGACGCACGCCGCCCCAGGTGGTAGAGCTGGCCGATCTGCTCGAGGTTTTCCCGACCGGTCAAGAAGTCGTCCACCGCCGCGAGCTGCCCGGCAAGTCCGATGGTGGCGCGGACGCTCGCCGCCTCGCGCACGACATCATGCCCCGCCACGCGAGCCCATCCGGAGTCCGGTCGCACGAGCGTGGTAAGGATGTGCACTGCCGTGGTTTTGCCGGCGCCATTGGGGCCCAACAGGGCCAGCACGGTGCCCGCGGGCACCGTGAGGTCGATCCCGGCCATCGCCTCGACGTTCCCGTACCTCTTGTGGAGGTCGCCGGCCTGGATCGGCTCGTCACTCATGATCGGGACTCCTCGTACGGCAGGGGACCGATTGGTGTAGCAACGCTATAGGTAGTGATGCTAGCCTAGATCGGGCCGCTAGTGTAGCGTTGCTACGTACTGTCCTGCGGCCGCGCCTCACCGATATCCACCCGCGATTGTCAATGTCATAGGGGCAGACTTATGTGTTGCCCTTGATTGACCAGCCGGAATAGGCTGCCCACCACCGCCGGCCGGAGCCGTCAATCATTTCGTCGTACGCAATGCGTCAACTACGACCGTGGATAGCCCATGAATCGCTACGCCTTCACCTTCACCGTCGAACCGGAAACAGCCGGCGCGGTCGCGGGCGTGCTGGCGTACTACCTGCCGGGCATGACGCTGGCGAAGAATGGCCGGGTTCTCCATGTCACCGACACGGAGGACGACCTCGACGGCCTTGACGCTCGCCTGTCCGGCCGATCGCGGCGGGCGCCGATCACCCAAGCGCTGGCCGGCTGCTGGCGACCATCGGGCGATGCCACGTTCGTCGCGGCGACCGTGATGGAGACGACCACCCACTACGAGCGTATGGACCGTGACCGTCTCGCCGCGGATGGCCGGGTCGACCGGTGTGCGCTGCTGTTGCCGGTGCACACCGGGCCGGCTCGTGTGCCCGCTGGCCTGCTGGACAGCGTGGGCGCCCCCGGTCGCGTGCTCCTCAGCAGCACGGTGTTTCGCCACAGCGAGGTCGTGGTGTGGTTCCGCGAGACCCGAGGTGCCGCCGCGGTAAGCCCTCCGGAGTCGTCCGCTGGTCGCGCCATGACGCTGCTGTCCGCCACTCATGGCTGGAGGGGCGGCAGCGGCGAAGGGCTCAGCCCAGCATCACCGCCAAGTCCAATTGGAGGCATCGCACATGCCGGGACACACCGATAACGCGATCGTCATCAACGCCCCGATGGACCTGGTCTGGTCCATGACAAACGACGTTCGCTCCTGGCCGGAGCTGTTCAGCGAATACGCATCCGCCGAGATCATCGCGGACAACGGAACGACGATACGGTTCCGGCTCACCACGCATCCGGACGAAAGCGGCCGGCAATGGACGTGGGTTTCCGAGCGGACGCCCGACCCGGCCACCCGGACCGTGCGAGCCCACCGGATCGAGACGGGCCCCTTCGAGTACATGAACCTCTATTGGGAGTACCAGGACGACGGCTGCTCGGTGTCGATGCGCTGGGTCCAGGACTTCCAGATGAAGCCGGACGCGCCGTTTGACGACGCGGCCATGACCGAGCGCCTGAACCGCACCAGCCGTACCCAGTTGGCTCACGTACGCGACCGGATCGAGGAGCGGCACCGGGCCACCTCACCGGCCGACGCGGCGCGGCCGAACAACTGACACCCGGCGGTTCGCCCGTCAGCGTGGCAGCAGCCAGCGGTCGAGAACCCGCACCAGCCCGCCGAGGTCACCGGCGCCGGCCCGGTAGGCGACATGCCCGTCGGGGCGCACCAGATACTGGGCCGCGGCGCCCGGCGCGACGCCCAGCCGGTGCAGCAGGCGGCCATCCGGGTCGGTCAGGACGCCGGCCCGACGGGTCAGCCGCACGATGGCGACAGGCGCGGCGAACCGGTCGGGGATCCGGGCCAAGCCGTCGGCGTCCCACGCCGCCACGTCACCGCACAGCAGGATGGTCCAGGCGACCGGGTCCAACGCCCGATGGAGAGTCTTACCCTGTCCATCGTGGACGACCGAGCCGTCGGGAAGCCGGTCACCCGGTTTGGGCCCGTGCCGCGGCGGGCGGGGACCCTCGGACGACAGCGGACTGCGCCGGTAATGGATGGCCAGCTGGGAGATGGCCCGGAACATGTACGCCCGGGCCCGCTTGGCCTTCAGAGCCAGCGGAGCCAGCCGGGACGCGATCCTCGTGCGGATGAAAGGCAACGGCGGCGTGGTCGACGTGGAGATTGTGAAGGCCCGATCGGTGAAGCGCAGCACCCGGCGGCCGACCGGAGCCCGCTCCGGCTCGTACGTGTCCAGCAGCGCCGGGTGGGCGAGGCCGCCAATGACCGGACCGAGCTTCCACCCGAGGTTCACCGCGTCCTGGATGCCGGTGTTCATGCCCTGGGCGCCGGCCGGGCTGTGGATGTGCGCGGCATCCCCGGCGAGGAACACCCGCCCCGAGCGATACCGGGTCGCACCCCTGTTGTACAGCCGGAAGTTAGTCATCCATACCGGGTCACGCAGCCGCACCCGCCCTCCGGTGTACGGGTCGACGAGTCGTTGCACCTCGTCCAGGGTGACCGGCTTTCCCGGTGGCGTCGGGTCGCTGCGCTGCCGCATGGCGAGCACCCGCCAGGTGGCCGGCCGCCCAAGCGGGAAGAAGAACAACATGCCCTGGCCGGACAGGAACGTGTGCGCCGCACCGGGCTCGATGCCGTCCGCCTCCAGGTCGGCGAGGACGAAGGTTTGGGGATACGCGCCGCCGACGAAGTCGATGCCTGCCTGTTCCCGTACGGTGCTGTGCGCACCGTCGCAACCGACCACATAGGACACCCGAACTGCGGTCTCTGTCCCGTCTTCCGCCCGTAGCTGGCACCGGACAGCGTCGCCGTCCTGCGTGAGCGCGGTCAGCTCCACCCCTCGGCGCACGACGACGCCGCGGGCGGCGAGATGCTCGCCCAGGATCCGCTCGGTCTCGGCCTGCGAGATGAACAGCAGGTAGGGGTAGGCGGTGTCGGTGGTTCCGATGTCGAACAGCGGAATGGTCACGGATCGGTGCGGGAAGTGCATGCGAAGCTGCACCGCCCGGTTGCCGAGCTCGACGAGCTGGTCGGTGACGCCCAGCGGCTCCAACACCTCCAGGGTGCGGGGCTGGACCGCGAGCGCCCGGGACTCGTGGACCCGATCCGGTTGGCGGTCGACGACGAGGACCCGGGCACCGTGTAGCAGTAGCTGAGCCGCGAGGCTCAGCCCGGTGGGACCGGCGCCCACCACGAGCACGTCGGGATCGGACACTGCTTCATCGTCGGACGCCACGGCAGGCAACCTACCCCGTACGGGTCTGGTGTGAGACCGGCTTCGCGAAGCTCACTCGGCAGGAACACCTTCGATGAGACTCCACGCCTCGCCCATCTCCAGCACCCGGGTGGTGCGGAAGCCGGCGCGCGCCAGGAGTACCTCGTACTCCTTCTGGGTCCTTTCCCGGCCACCCATCAGCACGAGGATGTTGAGGTCCATCAGGGGGCCTTTCTGCACCCCGCTCTCGGGGAGCACTCGTTCGACGACGAGGATCTTGCCGTCGGAAGCCATCGCCTTGCGGCAGTTGGACAGGATCCGGTGGGCCGCCTCGTCGTTCCAGTCGTGCAGCACCTGGGAGAGGATGTACGTGTCCGCCTCGGCGCTGATCGATTCGAAGAAGTCACTCTCCACCAGGTCGCACCGGTCGAGGACGCCGGCGCTTTCCAGATAGCGCCTGGCGCCCTCGAGCACCGCCGCGCGTTCGAGCAGGATGCCGTGCACCTGCGGGTACTTGCCGAGGATGGCCGCGATCAGCGCACCGTGTCCCCCGCCGATGTCGGCCACCCTCCGGCTGGCGGAGAAGTCGTACATGTCGGCCACGGCGGCGCGCGAGCTCGCGCCGGCCAGTGCCTTCTGGAAGACGCCGCGAGCGGCCGGATTCTGTTGCAGGTACTCGAAAAAGTGCACGCCGAAGATCGGCTCGAAGACGCTGCTACCCGTCCGGACGCCGTCGGCGAGCCGTCCCCACGGCCGCCAGAACCAGTCCTGCCCGTTCAGCACCGCCAAGGCGTGCAGCGAGCCGTCGACGTCGCTCCGCAGCAGCGCCGCCAGGGGCGTCAGCGCGAACGTCCGTGGCGCGACCTCCGTGAAGATCTCGACGCCGGCGAGGGCCCGCAGCAGCCGGTAGAGGCCGTCCTCGTCCGCCCCGGTCACCCTGGCGAGGTGATCGCATGGCTTGGCGCCGTCTTGGAGGAGGTCGGGCACACCCAGGGCCGCGGCGACGTGGATTGCCTGGGAGACCTGGTAGGCCGAGATCATCTGCCGTAGCCGCATAGCCAGGTCGAGCGCAGAGGCGTTCTGGGTGATCCGTTTCTCGTGGGTATCCGTCATGGCAGCTCTCCTCGTTCAGGGTCAACGGTCTGGTCCCGCCGCGCGGCGGATTCCGGCGCGGCCGCCGGCCCCTCGCGGCGCATGGGCACATTTCGTAGCGCGACGGCGATCAGGGCGGCCACGGCAAATGCGGGGGCGATCCACAAGTAGACGTCGGTGAGTGCGCCCGCGAACGCCTCGACGTACGTGGCCCGCACGTCCGGCGGCAGTTGCGCGATCGCGTCGGAGGACACGGTGGCACCGGGGCCCGATGGGATGTCGATGCTGCCGCCGGGCGCCAGGTCGGCGAGGCCGGTGGTCACCTGCCGGCTGAAGAGGGCACCGAGCACGGCGACCCCCACGGCACCGCCGATCGTGCGCAGGAAGGCGACCGTGGACGTCGTGACGCCGATGGTGTCTGGTGAGGCCGTGTTCTGTGCGACGAGCACCAGGACCTGCATGCACAGGCCGATGCCCAGGCCGACGAGGATCATGTAGAGGGTGATGGCGGTCCGTGAGGTCGACGGCTCCGCCGTTTGCAGCAGGAGCATGCCGCCGGCCGCCACCAATGGCCCCAGCACGGTGAAGACCTTGTACCTGCCGGTCTTGGTGATGACCAAACCGGCTACGACGGCGGCGACGGTGAGGCCCATCATCAGTGGCAGTAGCAGGAGCCCCGCGTCCGTCGGTCCCTCGCCCTTGGCGAGTTGGAGAAACAACGGGAGGAATGCGATCGCACCGAACATGCCGAAGCCGACGAAGAAACTCGACGCGCACGCGACACTGAAGGCGCGGTCCCGGAACAGCCCCAGCGGCAGCACCGGATCGCTGGCCTTCCACTCCACCGCGATGAACACCACGATCGCGGCCAGGCCGAGCGACGCCCAGAGGATGATGGTGGAGGAGCTCCAGGCGTACTGTGCCCCGCCCCAAGAAGTGACCAAGACAACGGCGACAATGGCCCACGCAAGCACCGCAGAGCCGATGAAGTCCAAGCGGCGGCCGGTGCCGCGCCCGACCGCCGAGGGCAGCGCCAGCGCGACGACGGCGAAGCAGACGGCTCCGATGGGAAGGTTGATGTAGAAGACCCAGCGCCAGCTGAGGTGCTCGGTGAACAGTCCGCCGATGAGAGGGCCGATCACGGACGCCCCGCCCAGAGCAGCACCGAAGAATCCCTGGTACTTGCCAAGCTCCCGCGGGCTCACGATGTCGGCGCCCATCGCCACGGTCACGGTCAGCAGACCGCCCCCGCCTACGCCTTGCAGGGCGCGGAAGGCGATGAGCTGCTCCAAGGACTGTGCCAGCCCGACCAGCGCCGATCCAACGACGAAGACCACGACGGCCACCAGGAACACCGTCTTGCGACCGTAGAGGTCGCCAAGCTTTCCCGACAGCGGGGTCGACACCGCCACGCCAGCCAGGTACGCGGTCACCACCCAGGCGATGTGCCTGAGCCCACCAAGGTCGGTTGCGATAGTCGGCAGCGCGGTGGCCACGACTGCCTGGTCGAGCGCGGCGACCAGCAGGGCCAGCGCGAGACCAGCGAAAATCAGCCGGATACGGGCCGGGGAAAGATTCGGGGTATCCATGCGATCAACCTCAGGGCATGCGGGCTAGCATGCGGCCGACAAGGTCAGGGGTTGGGTCGACTTCGATGAGATGGCGATCGTCGGCCGGCTGGTCGTCGACGGGCGGCGAGTCAGTCATCAGGCACTCCAGGGCGAAGGCCCGCATGACGCTGTGTAGGACGTAGCGATGTTCCGCCGAAGTGCCAGCGCTCAGCACCTGGACGAAGTGAGCGTCGGCGAGCCGCAGCAAAGCCAGCTCGGCCGTCACGGGGTCCACCAGAAGCACGCGTGCAGCGTCCCGGGCGCTGAACTGATCGTCCCGGAGCATCAAAAGCAGCCGGAAGGCGCGCTGATCCTGCTCGCTCAACTTCCGGTAGCTGCTCGCCAGCGCGGCGTGCAGGTCCAGCCCCACGGTGGACAGCGCGGACAACGGCCGGGCCTGGAGTGTCTGGGACAGCGTGGCCAGAAAAGCGCCCAATCGCATGCCGGGGAAGGCGGTGAGGCGCTGCCCGATCAGGCGTAGAGCCAGAGGCAGGCCGCCCATCATCCGGACGATCTCAATAGCGGCCGCCGGCTCCGCGGCCACCCGTTGTTCGCCGAGTATCCGTGCGAGCAGCTTGCGGCCGTCCTCGACATCGAACGGAGCGAGCTCGGAGGTCTCCACACCGGGAAGCCCGTACAGCGGCAACCGGCTGGTGACGATGACGGCGCATCCGGCGCCACTGGGCAGCAGTGCCTGGACCTGATCGGCCGACGCCGCGTCGTCCAAGACCACGAGTGCGCGCCGGTCGGCGCTCCACGTCCGCAGTGCCGCCGTGCGCTCCGCCGCGCAGGCCGGTACGTCGGTGGCGGCCATCCCACACCCCCGCAGGAACAACGCGGCGAACTCGGAGGCGCCGCCGGGAGTAGCGTCGGTGCCGCCGAGGCGGGCGAAGAGCTGCCCGTCAGGGAACGAATCCCGGACCGCGTGGGCCAGGTGCACCGCGGCGGCGGTCTTGCCCACACCTGGCATGCCGCGAATCGACAGGATTGGGATCGCACCCCGCCGCTGGTTGTCGGTTAGCCGAGCTTCCGCGCTACGCAGAAACGTTTCCCGCGCGGTGAAGTCCGGGATGTCTCTGGGCAGCTGCGCCGGCGGGGTCGCCCGCGGCGATGTGAGAACACGCGGGCGGATGGCCGGTTCGAGCACCGCGTCGGCGGATACCAGCGCGCGCTGGAGCCGTTGCACAGTCCGCCCGGGCTCTATGCCAAGCTCCTCGACGAGCCGCCGGCGGAGCACCTGGTACGTGTCCAGAGCCTCGTTGCGCCGACCTGAGCGGTGGAGGGCGAGCATCAGCTTGGCGTGGAAGCCTTCGTGGAATCGTTGATCCCCAACGATGGCTCTGAGCTCACCGATCACCTCCTGGTGGCGTCCTAGCAGCAGGTCGGCTTCGATGCGCATGTCCAGCGCCCGAAGTCGGCCCTCTTCCAACCGGGTGACGTGCCCGGTCAAGAGCTCGCCACAGCGGATGTTCGCCAGTGCCCTACCGCGGTACAGCGACAGGGCGTTTCCGAGATGCTCGCGTGCTCTGGCGGCGTCGTCGTTGGAGAGCGCGGTGCCGCCATCGGCCACGAGCCGTTCGAAGACGGTCACGTCGATCTCCTCGGCGGGCACCTGCGCTACGTATCCGTGCTGCCGAGTCTGGAGAAACCTCGTCGCATCCGCTGGAACCTCGGCAAAGAGCTCCCGGCGCAGTTCGTACACATAGGTGTGTAGGGCGGCGGCGGCGTTCCTAGGTGGACGGTCGGCCCAGACCTCGTCGACGAGCGCCTCCAGGTGAACGACTTCGTTGCACCGGAGCGCGAGCACGGCGAGGATCTGGCGGAGTTTCGGTGCGCTGGGAGTGACGTCGCGGCCGGCGACGAGCACGCTGAAGTCACCGAGCACCTGGATCCGCACTCCGATGTCCATCCCGCCCGATCTGCGATCCATGTCTCGCCCCTGGCCTAGAGCGGCGACCAGCCGCGCACGGCGTGAGGAGCGGATACCGCCCTCACCTCTCCGGACAGGGCTCAACGTAGCGGCCGAGGCGGCCGCCTGGACTAGGGGCATCACCAGGGCGGGCCTGAGCCGTTCCTGATCGGCGCCTGATCCTGTGGGGCCACAATGTTGGCGCCTGGCCGGCCCGATGGCCACAGTCTGCTCACCCGCACGGGGGAGGAAAGAATGAGCGTCGCGTTCACGCTCGCACGTGACCTCATGGCGTGCCGGATCGTCGACCTGTCCTGCGACGTCACCGTCCACGAGAAGGGGCCGTTCGAGACGCGCATCGACGTGGTCGAGGCCGCCGACGGCGCGCGGATCTTGTGTGAACGCATGGTTGGCCACATCGTTCCCGAGGCGATGGGACGGCTGCACGCCGACGACTTTCCGGATGCCGCCTTCCTGCGGCATGAGATGGTCAGCGCCTCCGCACACGCTGGATCGCACATCGACGCGCCTGGCCATTACGGTCCACCCGAGGACGGCAGCCGCGGCCATATCAACGACGCGCCGCTCGAGGCCTTTGTCGGCCCGGGCGTGACGCTCGATGTCACCGGCATATCTGGCTGGCAGGTCGAGCTTCGACACATCAAGGCGGCGGCGGAGGCCAGCGGAGTTGCCGACTACGACGGTGCCATCGTCTTGATCCACACCGAACGCGACAAGGCGATCTCCGCGGAAGTCGTCGAGGAGCTCGTGGATCGAGGAGTCCGGGTGATCGGCACCGATGCCGACGGGTTCGACGGCTCCTTCGACAAGATCATCAGACGCTTTCTCGCGACCGGTGACCGGGCGACCCTGTGGCCGGCGCACATGATCGGCCGGCGGCGGCCCTACTACCAGATCGAACGCTTGCGGAACCTCCAGGCGCTGCCCGCGACAGGGTACGTCGTCATGGCGCTGCCGGTGCTGATCGAAGGAGCCACCGCCGCCTGGACACGCGCCGTCGCGTTCGTCCCGGCCGACATGTCCACCGAGGACAGGACGCCTGAGTAGTCAAACGCGGATGTGTTCGCTTCGTAGCCCGGCGGTGATGACACGGCCGGTGAGGCGGCGGAAGAGTCGGGTGGCCACCGGCAACGGTAGGTCCACCTCGTTGTCGAAGTCCAATGTGGTCGGCAGCGCGGCGAGTCGCTCCGGGTCCAGGAGGTCGGGCACCTCGACGATGTCCCGCTGTACCAACCGCTGCACCGCCTGAGTGAGGATGGTGGGTAGCTGCCGTCTCCGCTTGACGCGGGCCAAATCGCGCTCGGTGACCCGGCCCCGCAGGAGTGGGCCGGCGACGGCGTTCGCGGCTGCGACCGCGTCGTGCACGGCCATGTTGACCCCGAACCCCGCGACCGGCGACGACGCGTGCGCGGAGTCACCGATGCACAGGAAGCCTGGCCGGTGCCACTTGGTGAGGCGATTTACCTGCACCTCGAGGAAGCCGACTAGATCCCAGGACTGCAACTCGTCCACGCGAGAACCGAGGAACGGCAGCGCATGCCGCAGGATCGTGCGGAGGGCGCCGACGTCGTGAACGCGCAGCTTCTGGTAGGTGCCTTTCGGCACCACGTAGCCGACCTGCCAGTACGAACCGCGCTGGACCATGGCGAAGACGTAACCCGGCACGAGCCGCACGAAGGTCTCTTTCGGGTCCGTCGGCAGGCGCGAGATTCGAAACCACAAAAGGTCCATGGGAGCGCCGAAGTCCTTGGGGACGAGGCCGGCGCAGGTGCGCATCCGTGACCGGCGGCCGTCCGCGGCGACGGTCAACGGAGCGGTGAGGTCGCGGAGCCCGTCCGGGGTCTGGTACCGGACCCCACAGATGGCGCCCTCGTCACTGAGTAGGTCGACTCCCTCGGCTTGCATGAGTAGGCGGAAGTTGGGGTATCGCTTCGCTTCCTCGGTGAGCAGGTTTAGGAAATCCCACTGCGGCACGTAGGTCACGTAGGGGTACTTCGCCTTCGGGTTGGCGAAGTCGGTCAGCGGCAGCACACCGTCGTTCGTCACGATCTTGATGGCGAGGTCGCGCTGTAGCGGCAGCTCGAGGTAGCGGTCGATCAGGCCGAGCTCCTCGAGCACGCCGAGGGTGGGTGGGTGGATCGCGTCGCCGCGGAAGTCGCGGAAGAAGTCCTGGTGCTTCTCCAGGACCGTCACGTCGATGCCGGCCCGTGCCAGTATCAGTCCAAGGATGGCGCCGGCTGGGCCACACCCGACGATGCAGCAGTCGACCCGACCCTCCTCGACGGTCATCGCGGTGCGTCCGGAACGACCGCCTCGACGAAGGACAGAAATGTCCCGGTGGGCCGGACGCCGACGAAGCTTAGCCCAGACCGTTCGAACAAGCCGCGCACCTGGGCGCTGGTGTGCTTGTGTCCGGCGCCGTTGAGTAGCAGTAGCAGATCGAGCGCCGTGGTCACCTGCGGCTCCGGGTTGTGATCGGCAAGGGTTTGGATAACCAGCACGCGGGCGCCGGGGCGGGCGCTGGTGGCGACGTTGCGCAGGGTGGCGATTGACGAGTCGTCGTCCCACTCCAGCACGTTCTTCAACAGATAGACGTCGGCGACTACCGGCACCTCTGCCCGGCAGTCCCCGCCGAGGATCTCGACGCGGTCGGCGAGGGGTCCGGTGCGCAGGTCGGCGTGAGCGCCGGCGACCACCGGCGGCAGGTCGAACAGGACGCCTCGTATCTCCGGGTATTGCTCCAGGATCGTCTTGAGGAGGTGTCCCTGGCCACCGGCGATGTCCGCGACCACCCTGGCATCTGAGAGGTCGAGCGACCGCGCGACCGCTGCGGAGGTGTGGTTGCTGGCTTGGTTCATGCCGCGGCTGAGCAGCATGCCGGCAGCCGGGTCGTCCTGGTGGATGTAGTCGAACACGTGCTTGCCATATATCTGCGGGAACACCGCCTCCCCGGTGCGGATCGACTCGTCGAGCCGCGGCCACAGCGGCCACAGCAACGGGTGGCCGATCCACTGCACGAGGTAGCTCACGCTGTTGGGGTCGTCGTCGCGGAGTAGGCGGGACACCTCGTTGTGGCGGTACCGGCCGTCCGGCGTGCGGGTGAAGACACCCCTGCTCTGAAGAGCGTCCAGCAGCCGGCCGAGCGTCTCCGGCTCAGCGCCGACCTTGTTGGCTAGCGCCTCCGCGGTGGCCGGCTCGTCGCCGACCACGTCCGGCAGACCGAGCCGGATGGCGGCGACCAGCACACTGGTGGAGACCATGCCCCAGGCGCACTCCTTGATCTTCTGGACGGCCTGAAGCTCCGGCGACAAGACGAACTCATCCACGTCCGCTCCTCTGCGGTCGGCGTCGCCCCAGCATGGCCGTAGTCGCTCAGGAACCGGTCAGGATCGCCCACCACGTGGCCTGAGCGGTTCCTGAGCGGAGTCCAGGACCATGCGGCCATAGACCTGTCGGGGTCGCTTCCTGCTGGATGCCACCGAGACAAGCCGAGGAGACGGATGATGGGACAGGGCAAGCTCGACGGTCGCGTGGCGATCGTCACGGGCGCCGCCGCGGGGATCGGCCAGGCGGCCGCGATCGCGCTCGCCGCGGAGGGCGCGGATGTGACGCTGGCCGACGTGGCGGATTGCGGCGAAACCGCCCGGCAGATCACTGACCTCGGACGGCGGGCGCTCACGGTGAAATGCGACGTCGCACACGGCGCCGAGGTCCGGTCCATGGTGGACCAGACTCTGGAGACCTTCGGGAGGCTGGACTGCGCCTTCAACAACGCCGGCACCGCCGGCGTCGCCGACCAGGTCGTGCACGAGGCCGACGAGGACGACTGGGACGAGGTGCTGGCGACCAACCTCAAGGGCGTGTGGCTGTGTATGAAGTATCAGTTGCCGCCGATGCTCGCACAGGGCCGCGGATCGATCGTCAACGGAGCGTCGGCCGCGTCCATGATCGGCATCGCCAACAACGGCGCGTATATTGCCAGCAAGCACGGGATCATAGGCATCACCAAGACCGCCGCACTCGAGTACGCGGCCCAGGGAATCCGGATCAATGCGCTTTGCCCAGGACCTACCCGCACCGCGATGATGCAGCGGTTCCTGCCCGTCCTACCGGACGGGACCCCGGTGGACGAGTCCATCTACGCGAACATGGTTCCCGTTGGACGCATGGCAGATCCTCCGGAAATCGCGCACGCCGTCGTCTGGCTGTGCACGGACGATTCGACCTACATGACAGGGCACGGCTTCGTCATCGACGGAGGCCTGCTCGCCCGCTGAAGCCGGTGCGGCCTAGGGTTTTCCCGATTATCCGCCCGATGGCGGCTTCGTAGCCTGACCGCACAAAGCCCGACCAGGACGGGAGGTGCCCGTGCAGGCATCGGCCGAGATCTTCCAGACGCTGCTGGCCTACAAGAAGAGCGCCCTGCTCCGCACCGGAATCGAGCTCGGCGTCTTCGCCCGCCTCGCGGAGCAGCAGGCGACCGCCGACGAGGTCGCCCGGGACCTCGAGCTGGCACCCAGGGGGTCCCGGCTGCTGCTCAACGCGCTTGTTGCCATCGACGTCCTGGAGGAAGCGGACGGCGTCTACCGCCTCGCGCCCTTGGCCGCCGAGACCTTGGATCCCACGCGCGACGGGTACCTCGGCGAGCTGAGCCGCATCCTCACCAGCCGGTGGGAGTGGGAGGCGATGGGCCGGCTGCCGGAGGCGGTGCGGCGCGGCGGCCCGGTCATCGCGGAGAACGCGGAGCAGCTGAACTACGGCTATTACGAGGAGTTCGCCACTCACGCCAGCGCGGTGACCAAGCCAACGGTGGCCCGGTTGACCGGCACCATCTACGACTGGGCGGCGCAACGCGAGCGTCTGCACGTCCTGGACCTGGCCTGCGGGCACGGGAAGTATGGGTTCACGATCGCGCAGCAGCACCCACAGGCGCGGGTCTGGTCCGTGGACAGCGCGCGGGTCCTCGAGATCGCGCAGAAGCACGCGGCCAGGCTGGGGGTCGCGGACCGGGTGGAGACCATCGCTGGCGACATGTTCACGCTCGACCTCGGCGGACCCTACGACCTCGTGTTGATCACAAACGTCCTGCACCACCACACCCCCGAGCGCGCCACGGAGCTCTTGCGGCGGGTCGCGGCGGTCACCAACCCTGGCGGAAAGCTGATCCTGGTCGGTATCACCGCCGACGACGGTCCGGTCCGGGACAGCCCAGAGGCTCATCTGTTCTCGCTGCTGATGCTCGTGTGGACGGAGAATGGCGAGGCGCATTCCGCCGGCACCTACCGGCGGATGCTCTCCGCCGCCGGGTACAAGGACATGCGACTGCATCGACAGGCCGAGATACCCATGCGCATCATCGTCGCGGACCGCGCGTGACTTCGAACCTGCTCCCCGGTTAGGGATCTACCCCTCGGCGCCACCTGCGACCGGTGCCGCCTCGGCGGTACCGGTCGCGCCTTCGCGCCGGTCTTGCCGGCTCGGCAGCACCAGCGCGGCGACCAGTCCGATGAGGACGAAGACCGCGGTCACGGCGAACGCGACCTGGAACCCTTCGGTGAGGGCTGAGCCGGTTGGAGCGGCGGCGTTCTCGCGTGCGAGCAACTCCTCTGTCCGCGAGACGGCGACGGTCGAGGCGATGGCGATGCCGAGCGCGGCGCCGATGTTGAACGCGGTGTCGACCAAACCCGAGGCGAGCCCGGACTCCTGCTCGTGCACGCCGGTGAGCGCGGCTATCTGGGCGGCGACGAACGCGGCTCCCAGCCCTGGGCCGAAGACGAGCATCGCCGCGAGCAGATCGTCGACGTAGCTGCCCTCGGCGGAGATTTGCGTCAGGAGAAGGCAGCCACCCCCGACGAGCAGCATGCCCGCGAGCATCACCGGCCGCAGGCCTATCCGCGTCACCACCGCCTGCCCGGTGAGCGCACCGACGATCGCCATGCCGGTCATCACCGCAGTCATGAGGCCGAACTGGACGGCCGAGTATCCCAGTACCTGCTGGGCGTAAAGGGTAAGGATGAAAAGAGCGCCGTCGACAGCCATGCCGACCGCGAAGATGGCCACGTTGCCGCCCACCACCGTCCGGGATCGGAAGATACGCAGCGGTAGGAGTGGCGCGGCCGAACGCGACTCGATCAGCACGAACAGCGCGGCCAGCGCGGCCGCCGTGAAAAGCATGCCGATGGTGCGCAGGTCCGTCCAGCCGGTCGACGGAGCCTTGACGACGGCGTACACCACTAGCGTGAGCGCAGCCGTGATGGTGAAGGCGCCGCCCGGGTCGTAGGCCCGTGGCCGTCTCCGGTCGCTGCTTTCCCGAAGCAGCACCGGGCTCAAGGCCAACGCCACGAGGCCGACCGGGACGTTGATGAAGAAGATCCACTCCCAGCCGAGCCCCGAGGTGACGCTGCCACCCACCAACAGGCCGGCGGTGGCGCCGATCCCGCCGAGCCCACCCCAGACGCCCAGGGCGGTGTTGCGTTCCGGTCCCTCCGGAAAGGTGGTCATCACGATGGCGAGGGCGCTCGGGGCCAATACCGCGGCGGCCATACCCTGTAGGGCGCGAGCGCCCACGAGAACACCGCCGGACCAGGCGAGGCCACACAACAGCGACGCGGCGACGAACAGGACCATACCGACCATGAAGACCCGGCGCCGCCCGAGCAGGTCGGCCAGGCGGCCGCCGAACAGCATGAGGCCGCCGAAGGTCAGCGCGTATGCGGTGATCACCCATTGCACGCCACCAGTGGAAAGCCTCAGGTCCTGCTTCATCGAGGGCACCGCAGTCAGCACAATGGTCCCGTCCAGGATGATCATCAGGAACGCGATGCCGAGCAGGGCCAGAGCCTTCCACCGTCGGGGGTCGAGCGCGTCACCCGCCGTCCCGGCTGCCGAGCCTGACCGTCCGCCGACCGGTTCGCCGTCCATGCGCTCTCCTCCGCTTTGCCACACATGCCTCCAGGACCCTCGCACCTGCAACCGATACGGCAGCTCAACGGCCCACGCACCGGGGGTTACCCCAGGGCAGCCGGCTCCGCCGGCCGCTACGCTTCCGCCGCGCCCATGGGTACGAGACTTCAGGCGAGGCGGTGGTGGCGATGACGGCGGTGCGCTTCTACAGGCGGCCGACCGCGTTCCGCCGGCGGGTCTACGACCCGGCAATGCGCTGGCTCATCCTGCGGTTCGGGTTCGGCGGCTTCATGGACCGGGGTGGCCTCGACAGCGTCCAAGTGCTCGCCGTACGCGGCCGCCGCTCGGGTCGCTGGTACGAGCGCCCGGTGGGTATAAGCGTGTCCAACGGAAACCGGCACGTCGTCGGCTTCTATGGCCAGACGGAGTGGGCCCGAAATCTTCGTGCCGGCGCGGAGGCAGAGCTCCGCACGAAAGGTCGGGCAGTACCCGTCCGGGCGGTGGAGTTGGCCGGCGACGAGAAAGTGATCTTCATGCGCGACCTGGTCGCTCGCTACCACTTCTTCGCAAGGGCCTGGCTCAAGGTGAATCCGAAACGGATGACGGACAAGGACCTGAGCCGGCTGGTGACCAACTATCCCGTCTTCCGGATCGAGGATCGCGCGACGCCATAGCGTGCCCGCCCTAGGGTTTGCACCGGTCAATGGCGCGCGCCACGGCCCCTATCCTCGCCACGTCGGTGCCGCAAATATCTCAAAGGGATACGCAGCTGCGAGCGGGAGCACACATGAAGATTGTCAACGCCAAAGACGTGCCTACGGACATCGTTCGGGAGCCGGGCGCGAAGCAGGTGGTCATCCGGCGGGTCATCGACACGCCCGACGGCGCCGACCGCTTCCTGATGAGCATCTTCGAGCTGTCGCCCAACGGAGCCACGCCACCGCACCACCATGAGTGGGAGCACGAGATCTACGTTCTCAGCGGCAGCCTGCGCGTCGAGCTCCCCTCGGAGAACCGCGCGTACGCGCTGCGTAAGGGTGATGTCGTCTTCATCCCCCGCGGCGAGGCCCACGGGCTCGCCACCGGCCCCGACGAGCGAGCCGAGCTGCTGCTGGTCGCACCCGCCGAGCGCCCGCCGACCCGCAGCGTCTTCCTGTCGGAGGAGCCGTACGAGTACGACGAACGACTGGCCGAGACATCCGCGCAGGACGATGCCTCGGGTGCCGCCGTTACGGCTGGCTGGCCGTCGCAGGAGACCGTCCGGTTGCACCGCCTCATGTTCAGCTACCTCTCCTCGAAGGCCCTGTTCTCGGCCGTCGAACTGGGATTGTTCGACGCGCTGGAGGAGCGACCGGGCACCGCCGCGGAGATCGGCAACCGCGTCGGCCTGCCGGACCGCTCCGCGCGCATGCTGCTGATGGCGCTGCACGGCGAGCGCCTGGTAGACCGTGACGCCGACGGCGTGTTCCGCAACGCGCCGGTCGCGAGCCGGCACCTCGTCAGCAGCGCACCCGAGTACATGGGTGCACTCGTCGCTCACCAGGACGCGCACTTCGGCCGCTTCGCGCAGCTGACGAAGGCGTTGCGGGACAACGCCCCCATTCGCCTGGACGGCGACAAGGACCACCCCGCGTTCGGCGGTCCGGTGGGCTTCGCCCGGATCACTCGCGCGGCGTCGCTGATGATGGCCGGCGGCCTTGCCGAGCACACCTCCCTGAAGGGGCACCACCACCTGGTGGATCTGGGCTGCGGTTCGTGCGCGTACTCGATCGCCCTCGCCCAGGCCAATCCGGACCTGCGGGTCACGGCGGTCGATCGACCGGCGGTGTGCGACCTCGCCCGCGAGAACGTCGCGGCGGCCGGTCTCAGTGACCGGATCACCGTGCGGCCCGGTGACATCTTCACCGACACGTTCCCCGACGGCGACGTGGTACTGCTGTCCAATGTGGTGGAGGGCTTCGACCCCGAGCGGGCCCAGGCGTTGATCCAGCATGTGTACGGCTGGCTGCCGCATGGTGGCGAGGTGGTCATCCACGCGCACATGTGGGAGCACGGCGAGACGCCGTTCCCGTACACCATCGGGCTTATCCTCGTGGTCAACAACACCATGGGTGGCGAGCCGTACGGCGCCGAGGTGACCCGCGAGTGGCTGGAGCAGGCCGGATTCCGTCCGCAGCCGACGATTGCGGTGTCGCCGATCTCGGCCGTCGCTCGGGCCGTCAAAGAGTAGGCCAGGGGCAGCACTCTCTCCCGCCCCGGCGGCATCCGGTCGCCCCTCCCCCGAGGGCGACCGGATGTTGCTATGGGTGCCTACCGTCCGGAGGCTGGCGCGCCGCGACCCGAAACTCCGGCGCGACGTGCACGCGCCGAAGGCCCAGCGCGGTGATCCGGCTGCGGAGCGCGCAGAACCCGGGCAGGTTGAGCAGCTTCGGGCCGATCCGTTGCCCGAGGCCGCGAATGCCGTCAGGCTTGTCGCCGGCGGCCGCTACGTAGCCCTTCGTCAGGCGGCTTTGAAGCAGCTGCATGATGCGCACTTGCCACTGCCGCTCCCGTTGCACGCCAGCGAGGTCGCGTGTGGTGACGTCGCCGCGCCTGATCGGTTCGGTGAGGCGGTTGGCCGCGACCACCGCGTCCTGGATAGCGAAGTTCACGCCCGTGCCGCCGATCGGAGACATGGCGTGGGCGCAGTCGCCGATACACAGCAGTCCTGGACGGTGCCACCGCCGAAGCCGGTTGGTCTGTACGGAGAGCAGATGGATCTGATCCCATGTCTCCAATGCCCCGACGTGGTTGGCCAGATCGGACATGACCTCGGCGATGGCGTCGCGGAAGGCGTCCACGCCGGCGGCGCGAACGACATCGGCCGCTCCCTTCGGAATCATGCAGGCCGCCTGCCAGTAGTCCCCCCGGTCGAGGCGGGCCATGGCCCAGCCGGCGCCGAGGTGAATATCGATCGCGTCGCTCGCCTCGTCTGTCGCGCGGCGCGGCAACCGGAACAGCATCATGTCGATCGGCGGAGCGGTGGCGACGACCGGCAGTGCCGCCTTGTCCCGTAGCAGGGACGTGCGACCGTCCGCCGCGACGGTCAACGCCGCCTGTACCACGCCTTCTTCGTCGCCACTCCGGAAGCGCACCCCTTGGACGACGCCGTCTTGCTCGATGATGTCCGTCGCCTCTGCGCCCGTCAGCAAGCGGAAACCTGGTTCGAGCGCCGCCTCGGCCGCCAGGAAGGTAAGGAAGTCCCACTGTGGCACCACCGCGACGAACGGGAACCTCGTCCGCACGAGGCTCAGGTCGGCGAGCGTCATGGTGCCCGACGCAGTATGCGCTTTCACAGCGCGGACGCGACGTGGGCTCAGCGCGAGGAACTCTTCGGCCAGACCTATCTCGTCGAGGATCTCTATGGTGGCCGCCGCGATGTCGTCGCCGCGGAAGTCGCGTAGGAAGTCGATGTGTTTCTCCAGCACCACGACGTCGACTCCGCGGCGCGCCAGGAGAAGCCCCAGCATCGCTCCGGCCGGGCCACAGCCCACGATGCAGCATTGGGCTTCTATGTTCAGGCTCATCGTGCAACCCCCGGCCCGGGCGCTGAATGGTCGCGGCGAGCATAATGAGCCAGCGAGTGGACCCCACCGGTAGAAACCCCAGTGTTGCTGGGGTTCGCCGTCGATAGCCTGCGTCCATGGGACAGCCAACGTTTTCTCCAACCGCGGCTCCTGGTCAGGAGCCGCCCCCGTTGCAGGTCATGCGGCTCGGCTTGGGATACCAGACCACCGCCTTGGTCTTCGTCATGACCCGGTTGGGCATCGCCGACCACATCGCTGACGGCCCGGTGAGCAGCACGGAACTGGCCAAGCTGACCGGTGCGCATCCGGAGTCTCTGCTGCGCTTCCTGCGCGCCGCCGCGGCATTCGGCCTCTGCCAGATCGTCGACTCGGACAAGTTCGGCCCGTCGCCGTTGAGTGAGTGTCTGCGGTCCGGTCCCAAGTCCCTACAGGGTTTCGCGCTCGGAATGGGCCAGGCGGGCCACCTTCGGCCGTTCGAGCACTTGTACACGGGTGTCATGGAGAACCGGTCGGTTGCCCAGGACGCACTGGGCATGCCGATGTGGGAGTACTACGACGCCCATCCCGAGACGAAGGCGACGCTGACCGCGCACCTCGACGAGGTGACGGCGATGGTAGCCCCACTTGTCGCGCAGAACTTCGACCTGTCCCGGTTCAAGCGCATCGTCGATGTGGGCAGCAACCAGGGCCACTTCCTCTCCGCCATCCTGGCGGCCGCTCCGCACGCCACCGGCGTGCTGTTCGACCGGCCGGAGGTGATGGACGAGGCCCGTCGCACGATGGCGGAGAAAGGCCTGATCGACCGCGTCGAGCTCATCGGCGGCGACTTCCGCGAGGAGGTGCCCGCCGGCGGCGACCTGTACCTGCTCAAGGGCATCATGCACGACTGGGACAACGAACCGGCCGGGCGGATCCTGGCCAACTGTCACCGCGCCTCCCAGCCGGGCAGCTCGTTGCTCTCGCTCGAGGGCATCGTCCGCGACGAGCCGCCGCTCGACCCGATGGTGCACCTCATCGACCTGGCCATGCTGCTGCTGGTCGGCGGTCGCGAGCGGACCCGCAAGGAGTTCGACCAGCTCTTCGGCGGCGCTGGCTACCGCATCGAGCAGGTCGTGCCGCTGCCGATGCTCGCCTACTTCCCGTACCACATCATCGAGGCGCGCCGACAGTAGGTTGACTCGCCGGTCCGGGCCCCGAGACTCGCGCGGTGTCCGGACCGGCGTTTCACACGCGGTCGCGCTACATGAAGTTGCGGGTGTGCAAGGCCGACAGTGCTTCGGCCTCGTCGGCTGGGAAGCCGAGCCGCTCCAGGCGTCGCCGCCGGCCCTGGTCCATGTCGTGTTCCAGCCGCTGCACCCGCGCGTACCCCGACTCGAGCTGCTCGGTGCTCCACCCGCCGGCCGCCAGAAGTAGGAGCGCGTCGAACACATCCGCGTTGAGCCCAGCGGTGTCGCGCAGCGCGTCGTATCGGCGTTCGATCGCGGCACGGAGGCGGCCGCGCAGCTTCGGATCGGCCGCGGCGTGCTGCGCCAGATGCGCCACGCCAAAGAGGACGTGACGCCGCTCGTCCTGCATCGCGAGCCATGCCACCCGGCGGGTGACCGGGTCGGGCGCGTGGTTTTCCAAGAACGCCAGCAGGTTGACGAAGCTGCCCTCCCCCAGTACCGATAGCAGGAACGACGCCAACGCGAAGTCCGACTCCTCGACGAGCGCGAACAGCGACGCGCGGCCGCCTGCGGACGAGGTACCCATCTGGGTGTGCCGGAGCAGCGCCCGCCGGGTGAAGATCTCCATGTGCCGCGCTTCGTCGGCGACCTGCACGGCGAGCAGCTGGACGACCTCGCGAAAGTGTGGATGGATCTGGCCGAGGAACCGGGCGGGCACGATCAGGGCGGCCTGCTCGTTTTCCGTCAGGTAGGTCATCACCTGGACGACTGCCGCCTCGACCTCGTCGGGCTGCTGGAACGGCTCGTCCCATGGCACCGCGGTGGCCGGATCCCACTGTCGAGCCGCGGCGTGCGCGTACAGCCGTGGGGCGACGTCGGCCCAGAGCAGGTCGCGGTCGTCGAGGTCGAACCGCGGTTCGGGACCGCCGGCCTCGACGAGGGCGCCCCTCGGCGCGAGGCCCCAGCGGGCAGGTGGGCGCCGGACGACTCTGTCCGGCGCCCCCGCACGGGTGGCGCCGAGCCAACGGCGATCGTCGCGGTCGCCACGGACGACCACGGCGACCGGGAGTTCCGCCGTCGCGGGCTCAGGCGACTCCAGTCGGTGGCCTTCCGCGCGGCACCAGGCGCCAAGGTGAACCGCGAGGGCCGGTGCACGGCCGTATACAGCCAGCCGCGTACCTGCTGGCAGCGGCGCGAGCGCGCGGCGCAGGAGCAGGTGTGCCCCGCGATCCAACCCGAGTCCGCCCAGGTCGAGCCGCTGCTCGATCACGGCCGATAGCCGGCGGCAGTGAGCTGTCCGGCGGGTCCGTAAAAGGCGAGGCGATCCGTCGCGGTCTCGAGGACCTCGTAGCCGGACAGCCGCCCTTCCACCCAGGAGTGCAGCCCTTCCAAATCAAGCAGGGGACGCAATCGCTCGTCGCCGTAGTCCATGCCCAACAGCAGATCGCCGAACCGTTCCACGAGGTCGGCTGGAGCAGCGTCGACCACCGTCATGTTGCAGTGGTCGTAGGGGCCCATTTGGCCGATGACCCGGGTGCCGCCAGTGCTCAGCGTGCCCTCGCGCAGGAGCGTCAGGTGTGTCGCGTCGAGCAGGCAGACGGCGTCGACCTCGCCTGCGGCGAGAGCACGGGCGGCGTCACGTTCCCCGCCTATGTGGTCGCCGTGCAGGCCGACACCGACGTCGTAGCGGCGCACTGTGACGTCGACGCCGAGCTCGGCCAGGCTCGCCAGCGGGATGAGCGTGGCCTGTGGCGAGTCGACCGCGCCCGTGGCGACGGTGCAGCCGGCCAGGTCGGACAGCTTCTCGGCTGTGCTGTCCACCCGGACCACGACGACCGATATGAGATCGCGGTCGGTGTCCCGCATGACGAGCGGCCGGGCCACCTGACCGCGTGCGGCCGCGAGCCGGCGCGCTCGAACCCACGCCAACGGCGAGTTCCAGGCGGCGTGTGTCCGGCCGGCGACGAGGTCTTCCACCTGCCGTTCGTAGTTGGAGTACAGCACGAAGTCGAACGGCAGACCGTGGTCGACGAACCAGCGCCGGAACCCGGTCCAGATCGTCACGACCTTCGGGTCGTAGCAGACCGCTCCCATGACGAGCGCGCCGGCCATCAGGCACCGTCCAGCATCGGCATGCCGCAGCTTAGGCGGGCGACGAACTCGGTGAGATGGTCGGTCGTCGGGGCCATCACCCGGGCCGCGCGGGCGTCGCGGAACCTGCGCTCGACGCCGAGGTCCTTGCGGAACGCCGCGCCGCCACAGGCCTTCATCGCGAGGTCCGTCACCTCGATCGCGGTCTCGGCGGCCACCGCCTTGACCTCCAGCACCCGCAGGCCAGCGTCCTCCCGGCCGGCGTCCAGGGCCGTCACGGTGTCGGTGAGCATCGCCCGTGCCGCGTCCGTGCGGAGCCGCATCATGCCGATGTCACGGCGTACCAACGGCTGGTCCGCGAGCGTCTGGCCGAGGTGCTCCAGCCGCGCACTGGTCAGGTGGCTGATCGCCTCGCGCACGGCCGCTTCGGCCAGCCCGACGCTGAAGGCGGCGTTGAGCACCAGGAACCACGGCAGGGTCAGCTGCATCGCGACGTCCAGTCCGGCGCCATCGGCACCGAGCATGGCGGTCCGTGGCACGCGGGCGTTCTCGGCGTGTACCGGCCGCGATCCGTTGCCGCGCAGCCCGAGCCCGTCGAACGGGCCCGCCACCCTCACACCCGCCGTGGCGGCCGGCACCAACCACAGCGTCATCGGCCCGTCCGCGGCAAGCGGCTTGCTCGACCATACGTAGCTGTCCGCGTCGCCGGCGGATGTGACCCAGCTCTTGCGGGCGTTCAAGGCCACCTGGCCGTCCGCCGCTGCGCTGGCCGTACTCACCGGGGACCAGAAGTGGCTGCGTGACCCGGCTTCGGAGAACGCGAGCGTGCTCAGGTGCCGGCCGGCCGCGATCTGGCTCAGGACGTCACGGGGACCGTGCGCGGCGAGGACCGGTACGGCGGCGAAGTGCATCATCGTGACCATCGCGGTCGACCCGCACGCCTGGCTCAGCAGCTCGGTGATCACGGCGCCCTCAGCGAGGCCGAAGCCCAGGCCACCGTCCGCCTTGGGCACGGTCGCGCCGAGTACGCCCGCCTCCCCCAACGCCTCCATCGACTTGCTCGGGAAGGTGCCTTGTTGATCCACCAACTGCGCCTGAGGAGCGACGACGTTGGCGATAACCTCATCGAGCGCTTGCCACAACTGGTCGCTCACGGTCAGCTCCTTCCGGCACGGCCGGTCCACGTCGAGGGCAGCAGGACATCAGGCCGCTTACGCCGCGGCCCGAGGGATTCGGTGCCTCGATGCTAAGCCGTATCCAGGTCCGGATTGGCCACACGAACCATGGACATTGACGATGACTATCCAGTGCAGCACTTATGAATGCCAGCGGCCAGACAGCAGCTCACGGGAGGAGCTGCCGCCACAACCCGCGCTCCACTTCGGACAATGGTCGACCTGGAACGAGCCGCTCGGGATGGCCGGGAGCGGGCCCACATCCGGAGCCGTCGACGGACTGCCCGCGGTGCAGAAACTCGCCCATTGCGGCGGGGGTTGACCATGCCCCCACGTAGACCAGGCCGAGGTACAGGTGTTTTGCGGCGAGGAGGAAGAACCGTCGAAGCCGACGCATCGTCCCTCCTTGGGTTCTCGGCGGGTTGAGGCTCTACCGGCGGACGGCAATCGATGGCGCTGGCCAGACATCCGCCACCCGACTAGCCACGTCCTCGCCGTACGCACCGGCAAGCCGGTCGAGGAAGGGCCGCCGCCGCACTGCGTACTCCTGCGGGCCCGCCGCCTCCAGAACCCCGACGGCGAGCAGACAGTCGACCCGCGCCGCGTCCGGCAAAGGCAGGCCCCAGGACATCGCCGCGAAGAACCCGGCGCGGAACCCGTCGCCGACGCCGGTCGGGTCGAGCGCGGTGGAGGTGGGCACCGCGGGCACCTGGATCTCCGGCTCGCCACGCCGGCGGATACGGACGCCGTTCGCGCCGAGGGTGGTGACGAGGTGCCCTATCCGGTCCAGGATGTCGGCGGTCTAGAGGCCGGTCTTCGTCTTCAGCAGTGCCAGTTCGTACTCGTTGGTCAGTACATAGTCCGCGCCATCGATGAATTCCATGATCTCCGCACCCGACATCCGCGCCATTTGTTGGGACGGGTCGGCCGCGACCGCCACCGGATATTGGCGGCACGCCCGAGCGTGGCGCAGCATCGCGGCGGGTGCGTCCGCGCCGATGAGCACCAGGTTGGGCGGGGAGGCGGCCGCGAGCAGTGGGGTCAGGTCGATGTCGGCGGACTCTGTCATCGCACCCGCGTAGAAGGTCGCGATCTGGCACATGTCGATATCGGTTGTGCAGACGAACCGTGCGGTGTGTGCTGTCCGGCTGGTGTGCACCCAGGAGCAGTCCACGCCGTGAGCCTCCAGCCGGGCTCGGTAGTCGGCGAAGTCCTGTCCGACGGCGCCTATGAGCGTCGACCGGAGGCCCAGTTGCGCCATGCCGAAGGCGATATTCGCGGCGACACCTCCGTGGCGCTCGGTCAGTTCATCGGCGAGGAACGAGAGCGACACTTTCGCCAGCGCCTCGGGTACCAGCTGCTCGGCGAAGCGGCCGGGAAACCGCATCAGATGGTCGACGGCGATGGAGCCCGTGACGGCGACCGACATGTGCCCTCCTTTCACTCAGTAGCGGTAGTGGTCGGGCTTGTAGGGGCCCTCGATCGGCACGCCCAGGTACGAGGCCTGCTCCTTGGAGAGCTCGGTCAGCCGGGCACCCAG